>LCEC01000015.1 GCA_000997475.1 Parcubacteria group bacterium GW2011_GWB1_42_6 | reverse complement strand
CGGCCTGCCAGCAGGCAGAGCCGGAATCCAGATTTTATCTTAATTTTCTGGATTCCCGCTTGGGGCGGGAATGACAAATCGGGTGTTTCTTAATTCAAGATAATATGCTAATACGCTGACATGTTAATATGATCTCATGCCCAGAAAATACCCCTTGGACAAAATTCGCAATATTGGAATAATCGCCCACATTGACGCGGGAAAAACAACTGTTTCCGAACGCGTGCTTTTTTACACCGGAAAAAAACATAAAATCGGCGAAGTCCACGAAGGCGAAGCGGAAATGGACTGGATGGAACAGGAAAGAGAAAGGGGCATAACAATCACTGCCGCGGCCACAACTTGTTTTTGGCAAGATTGCCAGGTGAATATTATTGACACTCCGGGGCATATTGATTTTACGGTTGAAGTGCAGCGATCTCTGCGCGTTCTTGACGGCGCGGTCGTTATTTTCGACGGCGTGGCCGGAGTTGAACCGCAATCGGAAACCGTTTGGCGCCAGGCGGACAAATACAATGTTCCCCGATTTTGTTTCATCAATAAAATGGATCGCATGGGAGCCAATTGGGAAAAAGATTTGGCTTCGATTCATGAACGTTTGACACCCAACGCTGTTCCTCTGAATTTGCCGATCGGCGCGGAAGAAAATTTCGGCGGAGTGATAGATCTCTTTAAAATGAAGGCGATTCGGTTTCTTGGCGAAAAGGGGGAAAAAATCATTGAAGAGGAGATTCCGGCCGATCTGCTCGAATGGTCCAAAAAATGGCGGGCTAATTTAATTGAGAGAATCGTTGAAAAAGACGATAATTTAATGAATGCTTATTTGGAAGGCAAAGAAATTCCAGACGCCGATCTCAAAAAAACTTTGCGCGAAGCCACTATTGATAATAAACTCATTCCCGTGCTTTGCGGAACGGCCTTGAAAAATAAAGGCATTCAATTAATGCTTGATGGCGTTTGCGATTATCTTCCCTCGCCGCTTGATTTGCCTGATACCGAAGGCTTTGATCTTAAGGATCCCGAGAAAAAAATAATCAGAAAGGCGAGCGACGAAGAACCGTTTGCCGCTTTGGCTTTTAAGATCGCCGCCGATCCTTATGTCGGCCAACTCACTTTCTTTAGAATATATTCGGGAGTTTTGAAAGCCGGTTCTTACGTTTTGAACGCCACCACCGGCGACCAGGAACGCATCGGCCGGATTTTGCGCATGCATTCCAATCGCCGCGAAGAAGTGCAAGAAATGTACGCGGGAGAAATCGCCGCCACTGTCGGTTTGAAAAAGACCGGCACGGGCGATACTTTATGCGACGTTCAAAATCCTTTGATTCTTGAAAAAATGGAATTTCCGGAGCCGGTGATTTCCGTGGCGATTGAACCCAAAACCAAAGTTGACCAGGAAAAAATGGGCTTGGCTTTGCGGCGTCTGGCGCAGGAAGATCCGACATTCAGAATCAGCAGCAACTCCGAGACCGGCCAAACGGAAATCGCGGGCATGGGCGAATTGCATTTGGAAATTATAGTTGACAGATTGATGAGAGAATTCAGCGTCGACGCCAATGTCGGCCGTCCGCAAGTCGCCTATAAAGAAACAATCAAAAACGAAGCTGAAGCCGAGCCAATGAAATCAAAGGAGGCGTTATTCCCCAGGAGTTTATTCCGGCTATCGAAAAGGGCATCAAGGAAGCTTCGGACAAAGGCGTGTTGGCAGGTTATCCTTTGGTTGATTTTTCGGCCGCGCTTTATGACGGTTCTTTCCATGATGTTGATTCTTCGGAAATGGCCTTTAAAATAGCCTCTTCAATGGCCTTGCAAGAAGCGGCCAAGCGTGCTAAATTAGTCTTGCTTGAACCGATGATGAAACTCCAGGCGATTACTCCGGAGCAATTTATGGGAGACGTAATCGGCGACATCAGTTCCAAACGCGGACATGTGGAAAGCATGGAGGACCGCGGCGAAGGAGCGGCCAGAGTAAAAGTGATTAACGCCCAGGTTCCGCTTTCGGAAATGTTCGGTTATGCCACTTCTTTGCGTTCAATGACTCAAGGCAGAGCCAGTTTTACTATGGAATTTGATCATTACGCGGAGATTCCGGGAAATATTACGCAGCAAATTGTGGAAGGAAGGAAAAAATAAATCATATTAACATATCAGCATGTTAGCATATTAACAAAATTAAAATGTTAAAATGCTAAAATGTTAACATGAATTCATGTGGGAAACCATAAAAAAAATATTAGGCAGGCATTCCGGAACCTGCATTATTGTGGAAGAAGGAAAGCCGGCCTATGTGATAACCAAATTTGAGGATTTTCAGGATGATCCGGAAAAACCGGCTGCATCCTTTTCTCAACCGCAGGGAATTGTTCCGGAACAGGATTTATTGGAAAAAATAAATCAGGAAATCGTAAATTGGAAGACGAAACAAGCCGAAACAGAACCGGAAATTGATTTGCCCGACGAGGATGAATTGACGATAGAAAAACTGCCCGTGGTATAGAACCCTACGGAATTACCGATATTTACGGATGATACGGATGCCGATTATCTTTTCTGTAATTACCGAGAAATTGGGAATCCAGAATTTTATCCGTAGTATTCGTACTAATCCGTAATTCCGTAGGGTATTTAAGGGGGGTCTGTTTTAGTCTCGTTTCAGACAAATTCAGCAACTGTTGACTTTTTCAAGAAATTAAGATAATCTATAAAGGATAAAATTAAAAATATTGTCCGGCAATCGGCAATAAAAATTCAATCAATTTTTAACAATTAAAATTTAAGTTGAAACAGTTTGCGGGTTTCTGGCTGATTATTCATCAGTATTCGATAATCGGCTAAAGATCCGCAAATAAAAAACAATGGCAGAAAAATTCGAACGCACCAAGCCCCATGTGAACGTGGGAACCATCGGTCACGTTGACCATGGAAAGACGACCTTGACGGCCGCCATTCTTCACGTTTTAGGCCTGGCCGGCTACAAAGCCTCCCAAAAAGGCGTTGATCAAATTGACGCGGCTCCGGAAGAGAAAGCCCGCGGGATTACGATCGCCACTTGCCACGTTGAATACGAAAGCGATGCCCGCCATTATGCCCACATTGATTGTCCGGGACACGCCGATTACATCAAAAATATGATTACCGGCGCCGCCCAGATGGATGGTTCGGTTTTGGTGGTTGCCGCGACTGACGGTCCGATGCCCCAAACCCGCGAACACATTGTTTTGGCCCGTCAAGTAGGCGTGCCTTCAATCGTTGTATTTTTGAATAAAACCGATCAAGTTGATGATCCTGAATTGATTGATTTGGTTGAACAGGAAATCAGGGAACTTTTGACCAAATATGAATTTCCGGGAGATAAAACTCCGATTATTCGCGGTTCGGCTCTTAAGGCTTTGGAAGCAAAATCCAAGGATGACGAAGCTGCCAAGCCAATCCTTGAATTAGTCAAGGCTTTGGATGATTTTATTCCGGAACCGGTTCGCGATAAAGAAAAGCCGTTTCTTATGCCCGTTGAGGATGTTTTCTCAATTGAAGGCCGAGGCACGGTGGTTACCGGCAGAATTGAAAGAGGCATAGTCAAAGTTAACGAAGAGATAGAAATCATCGGTTTGAAACCGACTCAAAAGACTGTTGTCACCGGCGTTGAAATGTTCAATAAATCATTGGATGAAGGCATGGCCGGCGACAATGTTGGATTGCTTTTGCGCGGTTTGAAAAAAGAAGATGTTGAAAGAGGGCAAGTTTTGGCCAAACCGGGAAGCGTCACTCCGCATACCGATTTTGACGCCGAAGTTATGATTTTGACCAAAGAAGAAGGCGGCAGGCATACTCCTTTCTTTAAGGGTTATAAGCCTCAATTCTATGTCAGAACCACTGATGTTACCGGAGACGTGGAGTTGCCGGAAGGCACCGAAATGGTTATGCCGGGCGACACCGTCAACTTGAAAATCAAATTGATTACGCCGGTTGCTTTGGAAGAAAAACAAAAATTCGCCATTCGCGAAGGCGGCCATACCGTCGGCGCGGGAGTCGTGACTAAAATCACAAAATAATATCGAGAGTATTCAATGATATCGCGGGCTTTGGCCTTCGGGCCGGTCCGCGATATCAAATCGAAATGGTTAAAGCGAAAATTGAAAAAGAAGAAATAAAGCAGAGGATCCGAATCAAGATTCGAGCTTACGATCATAAGCTGATTGATCAATCGGCCAAGCAAATCGTGGAAACGGCCCAGCGCTACGGCGCCGAGGTGTCCGGTCCCGTGCCCTTGCCGACGGAAATTCACAAATACACGGTGAATCGATCAACTTTTGTTCATAAGGATTCAAGAGATCAGTTTGAAATGCGGGTTCACAAGCGCTTGATTGATATTTTAAATCCCGGTCCGAAAGTGATTGATTCTTTGATAAATTTGAATATGCCTGCCGGAGTTGATATTGAAATAAAAATGTAAAGGGCGGTTCGGGCTAAAATCCGAATTTGCAATTTGCTGATGAATATTTATTTCGCGGCGAGAAGTTAATATTATTTTTGATTAGCCAATTGAACCGGGATCGCCGGAGTGGCTGTCTCGGTTTTTTGTTTATCTCCTCGCCAATTACGAATAAATTAATTCTGATTTTATTCGTAATTAGAATAATTTCATTCGTAATTGGAGAGAATTCATTCGTAATCGGTGAGGAAATCATGAAATTTATTCTTGGAAAAAAAATAAGCTCGTCCCAGATTTTTAATGAAAAAGGAAATGTCATTCCGGTTACTTTGGTTCAGGCCGAGCCTTGTTTCGTGGCTCAAGTGAAGAATTCGCAAAAAGACGGATATGAATCGGTTCAGATCGGCTTGAGAAAAACCAAAAAAGCGAACAAGGCCCAAAAAGGGCATTTGCAAAAAGCCAAGGAAGCGAATTCCAATGTTTCCGGCGCGGCTTTTTTGAGAGAATTTAAAACCGAAAAAGATCAGAGTTTCAATATCGGGGATGAAATAAAAGTTGATATTTTCAAAGAAGGGGAAATCGTGAAAGTAACGGGAATTTCCAAGGGCAAAGGATTTCAGGGAGTGGTAAAAAGGCACGGTTTTGGCGGCGGCCCGAAAAGCCACGGCCAAAAACATCGTTTGCGCGCTCCCGGATCCATCGGCGCCACTTTTCCCGAACGCGTTCCCAAAGGCAGAAGAATGGCCGGACGCATGGGCGCGGAGCAAGTAACGGTCAGAGGTTTGGAAATCGTGAAAATTGATTCCGCGGCCAATATTTTGGCCATTAAAGGAGCGGTTCCGGGAAACAAAGGAACGTTGTTGAAAATAATCTCGCAATAAATAATTGATTCGGCAATATGATAACGGCTATAATTCACAATCAAGAAGGAAAAGAAACGGGCAAAATGAATTTATCCGAAGCTGTTTTTGGCTTGAAAGCGAACGCGGATTTGATAAAACAGGCTGTTAAAGCGCAAATGAGCCAAGCAAGGATTCCTTACGCCCATACCAAAACCCGCGGCGAAGTGAGAGGCGGAGGCAAAAAACCTTGGAGGCAAAAAGGAACGGGGCGCGCCCGGCACGGCTCCACCAGATCGCCGATCTGGGTGGGCGGAGGCGTTGTTTTCGGGCCGCGAAAAGAAAAAAAATTCGCCCAAAAAATCAACAAACAGATGAAACGAAAAGCGCTCTTTATGGTGCTTTCGGGCAAATTGAGAGACAGCGAGATGATAATTCTGGAAGATCTGAAAATCAAAGAAGCCAAAACGAAAAAGATGGCGCTGATTTTAAAAAATTTGCAATCAAAATTCAAAGATTTGAATAAGGGGCTGGTGATTGTTTTGCCCGGCAAAAATGAAAACGTGGTTCGGGCTTCAAAAAACCTGCCTAAAACCGAAACTTTGCGCGCGGACAGTTTGAACGTTGTAGATTTGCTTTCAAAAAAATATATTCTTTTGCCCAAGGAATCGGTTGAAATGATTGAAAAAAATTACAGCAAATAAAAATCATGGGATTATTCGGAAAAACAAAAAAAGAAGAAGAAAAGAAGCCTGTTTCAAGAGTTAAAGCGGCGGCTAGGAAAAGAGAGCCTTCGGTTAAGGCTGTAAAAGAATCGGCAAAAACCGAAGTCTCTTTGGCAAAATCAAAGCCGGCCAAAAAAGAATTCAATCAGGCTTGGCGGGTGATAAAATGTCCCTTGGTAACGGAAAAGTCTTCGGGACTCGCGGGATTAAATAAATATATTTTTGAAGTTTATCCCGAGGCCAATAAATCCGAAGTCCGCAAGGCCGTGAGAGACTTATACGGAGTGAATGTAGAAAGCGTTAATATAATCAATGTGCCGGGAAAAAAGCGCCGAGTCGGCAAACATACGGGTTTCCATTCGGGTTTTAAAAAAGCGGTGGTTTCAATTTCGGCGGGCGAATCGATAGAAATAATCGCGGGATAATTGATTTAGATTCGCCTTCCAATCGATTTCTTTTCAAAAAACGCTAAAGCTGTAGAGCAAACAAATCATTCCGCTTTGGCCAAGCGCTCGCCCCCGTAGCTGCGGGGTCTCGCGATTTTTTTGAAAAGGAATCGATTGGAAAATTCCCATTTCGATAATTTATCCGTAATATCCGTATTAATTTGTAATTCCGTAAGGTATCATGTTAAAGAAACAAAGACCGACAAGTCCGGGAGTCCGCCAAATAGTCAGGGTTAAAGTTGATTATTTGAGCAAGCAAGGCCCAGAAAGAAAACTGGTTGTTTCGAATTTCCGAAATAAAGGAAGAAGCAAATCCACCGGACGAATAACCACAAGACACAAAGGCGGCGGGCACAAAAAACTTTACAGGATTATAGATTTCAAAAGGGACAAATTCAATATTCCGGCGACTGTTTCGGCCATTGAATACGATCCCAACCGCAATTGTTTTATCGCGCTTTTAAATTATAAAGATGGAGAAAAGAGGTATATCATTGCGCCGGAAGGAATCAAAACGGGCGATACGGTTTTGAGCGCCGAGAAAACGGAACAGAAAATCGGCAACCGGATGCAAATTAAAAACATTCCGGTGGGCACCCAAATTCATGATCTGGAACTTTATCCTTCAAGCGGCGGAGTTCTGATAAGGTCAGCCGGTTCCGGCGGGCAAATATTAGCCGCCGAAGGCGGATACGCTCAAATAAAAATGCCTTCGGGCGAAGTGAGATCTTTGAAAGAAAAATGCATGGCGACCATCGGCCAGGTGAGCAATTCGGAATATTCGGCTCAAGTTTTCGGCAAAGCCGGAAGATCGCGTTGGATGGGAATCAGGCCGACTGTCAGAGGAAGCGTGATGAATCCGGTTGATCATCCGCACGGCGGAGGCGAAGGCAAAGCGCCAATCGGCTTAAGGAAAGGCCCCAAGACTCCGTGGGGCAAATTGGCCAGAGGAGTAAAGACCCGAAAAAAGAAGAAATGGAGCAGTAAATTCATAGTGAGCAGAAGGAAACATATTAGCTTATTAGCATATTAACAGAATTCGGATTTCAGATTGTTAAAATGTTAATATGTTGAAATGTTAAAATGAAAACATGTCAAGAAGTCTTAAAAAAGGCCCGTTTGTAGATCCGAAACTATTGAAAAAGATAGCCGCTTTGAGGCCCGGAGATAAAACGATTATCAAGACTTGGTCTCGATCCTCGGCGATAACTCCGGAGATGGTTGGATTTACTTTCGGCGTCCACAACGGCCGCGAACACATACCGGTTTTTGCCACGGAAGAAATGGTTGGCCATAAATTGGGCGAATTCTCGTTAACCAGAAAATTCGTCAGGCACGGCGGAAAGATGCAAAAAGAATTGGAACAGCAGAAAGCTTTGGCGGCGCAGCAATCAAGCGCGGCTGCTCCGGCTCAAAAGTAAAAAATCTGATCGCGGGATAATTTTATGGAAATCAAAGCGACTTTAAACAATTTAAGAATTTCACCCAGAAAAGCCAGGCAAGTGGCCGTTTTAGTGAAAGGGATGAAGGCGGAGCAAGCGAAAAACCAGCTCACTTTTTTGGTCAAGAAACCGGCGCCGATTATTTTGAAGCTTTTAAATTCGGCTATTGCCAACGCCAAGCATAATTTCAGCATCAACCAAGAGAATCTTTACATAAAGAGCCTGTTGGTTGATGGAGGACCGAGTCTGAAAAGATGGCTGCCCAGAGCCATGGGCCGGGCGACCCCTATTTTAAAAAGAACGAGTTCTATCAAATTGGTACTCGGGGAAATTAAAGAAGGATCCGGAAAGATCAAAAAAACCCGCAAAGAAAAAGAAGGCGAGCCCAAGGAAACCGCGCGGAATTTGCCGGAAAGCGGAATTGAGAAATCCGTTGTTGAGCGCGAAGAAAAGATGGGCGAAGAATATAAAGAAAAGAAATCTTTGATTCAGAAACCCCATGACAGCTCGTCAAAATCAAAGAACAAAAACTTCACGCGCCAAGCGGCCGGCAATCTTAAAAAAGTTTTCAGAAGGAAGAGCATTTAAAACATATTAACATATCAGCATGTTAGCATATTAACAAAATTCAAAAATTCGATTGTTAAAATGTTAATATGTTAAAATGATTTATCATGGGACAGAAAGTCAATCCGGTGGCATTCCGTTTGGGAATCAATAAAAATTGGAAATCCCGCTGGTTCAGCAAAAGTAAATATCAGGAATTTCTCCGCGAGGATTTCATTATCCGGGAATTTTTGCAAAATAAGCTCAAGAAATCGGGACTGGGCGGAATTGAGATTGAAAGATCGGCCAATTCGGCCAATGTCATTGTTTTTTCTTCTCGTCCGGGATTAATAATCGGCCGGGGGGGATCGGGAATAGAAGATCTTAGAAAAGAATTGAAAAGCATTTTAATTCGAAAGCTTAAAATCGATCCGAAATCGGAAATCAAACTTTCCGTTGAGGAAATAAAATCTCCCGAATCGAAGGCGTCAATTGTCGCGCAGGGAATCGCGGATCAATTGGAGAGAAGAATGCCTTTTCGCCGGACAATCAAGCAGTCAGTGGAAAAAATCATGCAATCAAAAGATGTTCAAGGAGCCAAAGTTATGGTGGGGGGAAGACTGGATGGAAATGAAATCGCCAGGCGCGAATGGACGGCCAAAGGAAAAATTCCTTTGCAAACCTTGCGGGCCAACATTGATTACGCCCAGGCGACGGCTTTTACGACTTATGGAACTATCGGTATAAAGGTTTGGGTTTATTTCAGAGATATTTTTGAAAAAGAAATCAAGCAGCAAAAAAGGCCTTCCGACAATTGAAGGGATTAAAAAACTTTTATGATGTTTCCAAGAAAAGTAAAACACAGAAAATGGCAGAAGGGCAATTCAAGCGGTCTAACCAAGGCTGGCGCTGAATTGGCGTTCGGAAGTTTTGGGTTGAAGTCTTTGGAAACTTGCTGGCTGAACGGCCGGCAAATTGAAGCGGCCAGACGCGCCATGACTCGATACGTTCAGCGCGGCGGAAGAATTTGGTTGAGAGTTTTTCCCGACAAGCCTGTTACCAAAAAAGGAACCGAGGTTCCTATGGGCGGAGGAAAGGGCAGTGTTGAATATTATGTGGCGGTTATCAAGCCGGGAAGGATTCTTTTTGAAATGGACGGGATTGACGAAAAAACGGCTCGGGAAGCTTTGAGGCTCGCGGCTTACAAATTGCCGGTCAAAACAAGATTTATCGCGAAATAAACGAAATTTATGTTGATTAAAGCTAAGGAATTAAGGCAAAAATCTAAACAGGAATTGGAGATAGCGTTAAAGGAAAACCGCGAAAAGCTGCGCGGCCTTAAGTTTGATTTGGCGAGCAAGAAATTAAAAAACGCAAGGTCGATTGGTTGGACGAAAAAACAAATAGCCCGAATATTAACCATTCTCAAGCAAATATGAATAAAAAAAGATTAAGCGGCGTGGTTGTTTCGGATAAAATGCAAAAAACGGTTGTGGTCGCGGCAACTCGCTTGAAAGAGCATAGGATTTATAAAAGAAAATACAAAGTGACCACTCGATACAAGGCGCATGATGAGAATAAAGAATATCATATGGGCGACAAGGTGATTATCGAAGAGTGTCGGCCGATTAGCAGAGATAAAAGATGGAAAGTGGTGGGGAAAATTTAAAATGTAAATCTCAAAGTTGAAAATTATGGAATCGCTTCGCGATGGATTCATATAAATTCATTCCGCGCGGCGGAATACAATAATTTTACATTTTGAATTTTCAATTTTAAACTATTTATGATTCAACCCAGATCAATTTTAAAAGTCGCAGATAATACCGGAGCCAAAACCGTCCGCTGTTTTAAGATTTTAGGCGGAACAAGAAACCGCTGGGCGCAGCTGGGGCAAGTTATCGTTTGCTCGGTTCAGGAAGCCGAACCCAGAAAAATGGTAAAAAAAGGAGATGTGATAAAAGCGGTGATTATCAGACAGAGGAAGCCTTTTCGCAGAGCAGATGGTTCGTATGTCCGATTTGACGATAACGCGGTTGTTCTGGTTGATGGAGTTGAACCGAAAAGCGGGCGCATTTTTGGGCCGGTAGCCAGAGAATTAAGGGAGAAAGGTTTTGCCACAATAATTTCATTGGCTCCGGAAGTAGTTTAACTCCTCACTAATTACGAATTTAAAGCCAATTACGAATAGAATAAATTCATTCGAAATTGGAAAGATTTATTCGTAATTGGAGAGAATTTATTCGTAATTAGCGAGGAAAATATGAAAATAAAGAAAAACGACCATGTTTTAATAACTTCAGGCAAAGACCGCGGAAAAAGGGGCAAGGTTATTGATGTTTTTCCGGAAAATGAAAGAGTTGTGGTTGAAAACGCGAATTTGGCAAAAAAACACCGCCGGCCGCGCCGCCAAGGAGAAAAAGGGCAACTGGTTGAGATCCCCAAATCTTTACATATTTCCAATGTTAAGTTAATCTGTCCTAAATGCGCTCAAGCGTCGAGGATCGGTTTAAAATCGATTGAATCGGGAAAAACGAGATTTTGCAAAAAATGCGGCCAGGAAATTTAGAACCCTACTAAATTACGAATCTCCCGCAAATAATACAAATACAGAAATTCAATTTGTAAAGATTCGCAAATTAGTGAAATTAGTAATAAATTTGTAATTTAGCAAGGTATTATGAACAGGCTTCAAGAAAAATATAATAAAGAAATCGCGCCGGCCATGCAGGAGTCTTTTGGGTTTAAAAACAGGATGGCTGTTCCCAGAATTACCAAAGTGACTTTAAATACCGGCATCGGAAAATACCGGGATGAAAAAGCAACGACGGAAGAAATTCAAAAAGATCTGACTCTGATTGCCGGGCAAAAAGCGGTTTATACCCAGGCTAAAAAAGCGATAGCTGCTTTCAAAACAAGAATCGGCCAGCAAATCGGTTTAAAGGTGACTTTGCGGGGCCAAAAGATGTATGATTTTATCGACCGTTTGATTAGCTTGGCTCTTCCCAGAACCAGAGACTTTAGAGGAATATCGGAAAAATCAGTTGATCAGAGCGGCAATTTAAATGTTGGAATAAAAGAACAGATAATTTTTCCCGAAATTTCCCATGAAAATGTTAAAGCTATTTTCAGCTTCGAAATTAATGTGACGACTACCGCTAAAAATCATAAAGAAGGTTTTGAGCTTTTCAGAATGATGGGATTTCCAATGGAGAAAATAAAATCATAATACGAACACGCGAACTTTATGCCAAATGCGCGAAACGCGGAAATGAATTAATGAATCCAGACATTCAATGTCGATATCCCAGACATTGAATGTCTGGATTCCCATCCGCGGTTCGCCCTCCTTCACTCCTTGGGAGTTTCGGATGGACGCAAGCAGGTTGGCGCAAGGGTTTGCATAATAATTTATCATGGCTACAGCCGCCCAGATAGCAAAATCAAAAAAGAAACCGAAATTTTCTTCGCGCAAAACCAGAAGATGTTTTCGTTGCGGAAGGAAGAGGGCTTTTATGAGAGATTTCAACTTGTGCCGGATTTGTTTCAGGGAAATGGCTAATCGCGGAGAGATTCCGGGAATTAAAAAAAGCAGCTGGTAAAAAATCAGTTTATCAGTTTGTCAGTTGATCAGTTTAAACTTCTGAACCGACGAACTGAATAACTGATAAACCGACCCAATTATGGATCCCATTTCAGATTTCATCAACAGAATCAAAAACGCTCAAAAAGCAGGCCATGAAAAAATGGAAGTTTCTTTTTCCAATATGAAATTTGAATTGGCTAAAATTTTAAATCAGGAAAACCTCATTGGCCAAGTGGAAAGAAAGGGCGCGAAATCAAAAGAAAGATTGGAAATCGGTTTAAGATATGAAGAAGGGGCGCCGGCCATTCAAGAAGTAAGGCGAATAAGCAAACCGGGCCAGAGGATTTATCGTTCCAATGACAAAATCAGGCCGGTTAAACAGGGTTACGGACTGGCGATAATTTCCACTTCTCGGGGGCTTATGACCGATAAAAATGCCAGGAAACAGAAAATAGGCGGAGAAATTTTGTGTGAAATTTGGTAGCTTTTTGCCAATTACGAATAGAATTAGAGATTCATTCGCAATTGGAGAGATTTATTCGTAATCAGCGAGGAGATTATGTCAAAAATCGGCAATCAAACAATTGAAATTCCCAAAGGCGTTGAAGTTAAGATCAGCGGCGATTTGTTGTCTGCCAAAGGGCCAAAAGGGGAATTGTCTCAAATAATTCCTTTTGAAATAAAGGCGGAAATCAAGGAGAATAATCTTAGTTTTTCAATCGCCCGCCAATCAAAAAGATCGGCTGCCCTGTGGGGATTGATTCGGGCCTTGGCGGCCAATATGATTTGGGGGGTGGAAAAAGGTTTTTCAAAAAATCTTGAAATTCAAGGAATCGGTTATAAGGCTGCTTTGCAGGGCAAGGATTTAATTTTTAATTTGGGCTTTTCTCATCCGGTCAAATTTGATGCCGTGCCGGGAATTGATTTTAAAATTGAAAAAAATATCATTAGCGTTTCCGGAATCAGCAAAGAACTGGTTGGGCAAACAGCTGCCAATATTCGCGCTTTGAAAGAGCCGGAACCTTACAAGGGAAAAGGTATCAGGTATCAAGGAGAAATGATAAAATTAAAAGCCGGCAAAAAAGCCGTCAAAGAAGGGTTCTAGGGCGGTTTTTGGAAAAATTCGCTGTAAATACTTTTATGAGTCAAATTGTCAGAACAAAAAAAGAAAAGACAATGAGAAGGGCTCGCCGGACGCGCGCCAATATTTTTGGCACTCAATCCAGGCCCCGTCTTTCCGTTTTCAGAAGCAATAAACATATTTACGCTCAATTGATTGATGACGCGGCGCAGAAAACTTTGGCCAGCGCCAGCGACCTGGACATAAAAATAAAAGGAAATAAATCCGAAGCGGCTCAACTGGTTGGCGGAGAGATCGCGAAAAAAGGTGGAGAGTTAAAAATTGGAGAAGCTATTTTTGACAAGGGGGGATATAAATATCACGGAAGAATCAAATCCGTTGCCGAGGGAGCCAGAAAGGGCGGATTGAAATTTTAAATTTATGGCAAGACCACATAACAAAATTGAAAAATCTGAATTTGACCAAAGAGTTTTAGATGTTGCTCGGGTGACCCGCGTGGTCGCGGGCGGGCGGCGTTTTAGTTTCAGGGCGACGGTGGCCGTAGGCAATAAAAAAGGATCGGTTGGAATCGGTTTGGGCAAAGGCCTGGATGTTTCCCAATCGGTGGAAAAGGCTGTTTCCGACGCTAAAAAAAATCTAATTATTTTTCCTTTGAAAGGTTCGACTATTCCTCATGAAATTGAAGCCAAATACGCTTCAGCCAAAGTTTTTCTCAAACCGGCTCCGACCGGAACCGGACTGGTGGCTGGAGGAGCTTTAAGGGCGATTTGCGAACTGGCCGGCATAGAGAATATTTCGGCAAAAATTTTGAGCAAATCAACCAATAAAATCAATAATGCCAGAGCGGCTGTTGAGGCGTTGAAAAAAATAAAAGCTCTGAAAAAATAAATCGCCAAAAATATGCAATTAAACGAAATTAAATCCGATTCCAATAAAAGAAAAACGCGTGTTGGCCGCGGCGGAAAAAGAGGAACAACTTCCGGCAAAGGAACCAAGGGGCAAAAAGCGAGATCCGGCCGAAAGTTAAGGCCGGAATGGCGCGATGCCTTGAAAAAGATTCCCAAGAAGCGCGGTTATAAATTCAAAGCTTCGCCAAAAGCCGCGATTTTGAATTTGCAGGACTTGGAAAACAATTTTAAAGAAAACGAAACCGTTTCTCCGCAAGTTTTGCTTCAAAAAGGATTGATTGGTAGAATAAAAGGCAGGGCGCCGGAAGTTAAAATTTTGGGAGACGGCGATTTGAAAAAGAAACTCGTTTTTGAAAATATCTCTTTTTCCCAAAGCGCTAAAGAAAAAATCGAAAAAGTCGGGGGAAGCATTAAACATAAATCAGCGATTGGCAATTAGTAATTAGCTGCTACACTGATAAATTCAAATTGCTAAAACAAAACTCCGACTAGTCGCTGGTTGCTGATAACCAGTCGCCGCATTATGAACGCTTGGCAAAAATTTCTTCAGATTTTCAAAGTGAAAGATCTTCGCGATAAAGTTCTCTTTGTTTTGGGCATTTTGGTTATTTTCAGGTTAGTCGCTTCCATTCCGGTTCCGGGGATTGATGTTGAGCGATTGAAATCGTTTTTTGAAAATAACCAACTTTTTGGCCTGCTTAATGTTTTTACGGGCGGAGCAATGAGCAATTTTTCAATCGCGATGCTTGGTTTGGGGCCCTATATTACGGCCACTATCATTATGCAGCTTTTGACGATGATTTTTCCCAAACTGGAAGCTCTTTACAAAGAAGAAGGCGAGGCAGGACGTCAGAAATTCAATCAATATGGCCGGATTATTTCGGTTCCTTTGGCTGTTTTGCAAAGTTACGCCATGATTATGATTTTGAAGAATCAGGGAATTGTGGCTATGGCAAGTCTTTTTCAGTTGGCGACAACCATAATTATTATTACGTCGGGAACGGTATTTTTAATGTGGCTTGGAGAATTAATTTCCGAAAAAGGAATCGGCAACGGAGTTTCTCTCTTGATCTTTGCCGGCATCGTAGCCGACTTACCGACTAATATTCGCCAAACTGTTGCCACTTTTGATCCAAGCCAGATTCCCGCTTACATCGGTTTTTTGGTTATCGCTCTCTTAATGATTGTCGGGGTGGTGATTATTACGGAGGGCCGAAGGAATATTCCGGTTTCTTACGCCAAAAGAATCCGCGGAAATCGGGTTTATGGCGGAGTCTCAACCTATCTGCCTCTGAATATAAATCCGGCTGGCGTTATCCCGATAATTTTCGCGCTTTCAATTTTGCTTTTTCCGGGTTTGATCGGAAGTTTTTTGGCCAATGTGAGCATTGCCTGGCTTGCTTCAGTCGGCCGATTTATGCGCGATGTTTTGCAGCAAAATCAGCTTGTCTACGGATCTTTGTATTTTGCCTTGGTGGTGCTATTCACTTATTTCTATACGGCTGTGACTTTTGACCCCAAAGCCATTTCCAAAAATCTTCAAAGAATGGGCGGATTTGTTCCGGGCATCAGGCCGGGCCGGCCGACAGCCGATTTCTTGAATTTTATTCTCAACAGAATTTTACTCGCGGGCGCGATATCCCTTGGCATAATCGCGGTTGCGCCAACAGTCGTGCAGGCCGCCACCAATATTAATACTTTTACCGTCGGCGGAACTTCTCTCTTGATTGTCGTTTCCGTGGTCCTGGAAACTCTCCGGCAGATTGAATCTCAACTCACAATGAGAGATTACGAAGGATTCTAAAAATAGTTTTTTAGTTGATTAGTTTATTAGTTATTGGTTTAAACTAACCAACTAACCAACTGATAACTGATTAACTATGTCATCTCCTCAAATCTTCACTTTTCTTGGCCGCGCCGGAAGCGGCAAAGGCACGCAGGCCGAACTTTTGGTTAAAGAGTTCGGTTTTATTTATGTAGGCAGCGGGCAAATGTTGAGAGACCTGAAAAATATGGATTCTTTCAGCGGCCGCAAAGCGGACAGGGTGATGAAAGAAGGAAAGCTGGTTCCGACCACTTTGATTTTTCAACAATGGATTAATCGTTTGGAGGACATAAAAAACAAGGAGAATAAAAATTTCAAAGGCATTGTTTTTGACGGCAGCCCGAGAATGATCGGCGAGGCCGAGCTTTTGCGTCAAGCGCTTGAGTGGTATGAATGGGAAGAAAATGCCAGAGCTTTGCTTATTGATATTTCGCGCGAGGAAGCCTTTAACCGATTAACCAAAAGAAGAAATTGCCGCGAATGCGGACAATTGATTCCGTATGTCGGGCGCTATAAAACTCTTGAAAAATGCGACAAATGCGGCGGGGAACTTATAACTCGCGCCGATGACACGCCTGAAGCGATAAATTTGCGTCTTGATCTCTTTGAAAAAGAAGTCGCGCCGGTGATAGACTTCTATCAAAAGGAAGGAAAATTGATAAAAATAAACGGCGAGCAATCGATAGAAGATGTGTATAAAGAGATTCTGGAGAAGATCAAAACATATTAACATATTGACATGTTAACAAATGGACAATAATTTTATTGAGAAACTAAAGTTTAAAATGGATGAATTCGCTCACGGCGTTTATCGGCTAACGTTAAAATTTCCAAAATCCGAAATATTCGGCATAGTTTCTCAAATAAGACGTTCGTCTTTATCCGTTATCTTGAATTTTATAGAAGGATTTGCCAGGCAAAGAAGCCAAGTAAAGAAAAATTTCTGGGAAATATCCTATGGCTCTCTCAAGGAATCAAAATATCTTCTTAATTTTTCTTATAAAGAAAAATATATTTCTGAAAAAGAATATACTGGCTTAGTTATTTTAGCAGATGAAATCGGAGCGATGCTCTGGAAGCGTCTGCAATCTCTGAAGCGATTTTGAATTCTGTTAATATGTTAATATGCTAATATGTTAAGATGTTAAAATGATTTCAATCAAAACTCCAAAAGAAATAGAAATCATGCGCCAGGGGGGAAAAATTTTGGCGTCTGTTTTAAGCGCTCTGGCCAAAGAGACAAAGCCGGGCGTGGCCACTGAATGGCTCAATCAATTGGCCGAAGATTTGATTTTTGAAAAAGGAGCTTTGCCGGCTTTCAAGGGTTATCAGGGATTTCCTTCGGCTTTATGCGTTTCAATAAACGAACAGATAGTTCACGGTCTTCCTTCAAAAAGAAAAATTAAAGAAGGCGATGTGGTCGGCTTGGATTTGGGAATTCTTTTTCCTCCGGAACATTGCGGGGGATGCCCTTTTTCGCAGGGCTGCCAAGGGGAGCCCGGGATGTATACGGACGCGGCAATCAGCGTTGGGGCGGGAAAAATATCCGAGCAATCCAAAAAACTTTTACAAACCACCAAGGGCGCGCTTGACACGGCGATTGATTTGATTAAGCCCAGCAGAAAATTGAGCGAAATTTCGGCGGCTATTCAAAAATATTCCGAAAGCCGCGGATTTTCGGTGATTCGGGAATTGGTTGGGCATGGCGTTGGCAACGAACTTCATGAAGAGCCCGAAATTCCCAATTTCAGCGAAGGCTGGCCGGGCAAGGAAGTAATTCTGGAAGAAGGAATGACTTTAGCTATCGAGCCGATGTTTTCGGCCGGCGGACAAGGCATTAAAAAAGGCAAAGATAAATATTCTTTTGAAACAAAAGACGGTTCCATCGCCGCCCATTTTGAGCACACGATCGTCGTGACCAAAGACGGATGCGAGATTTTGACGGAAATTTAAAGATGGAAGTTCTTTTCACGGAGGAGAAGGTTATGCCAAAAAACAAAAAGTCTGGATTGGTTCCATCCGGCAGGAAGACATCGCTTGCCCGGAGGCTTGATCAAGCCGCCAAACGATTGGCAGAGAAGGAATCCCCGCGAAGAAGATTATTTTTTCCAAGGGGAATTTGAAGAAATGGATGGCGGAGGATCCAGATTCCGTCATTGAACCGAAGGCGAAGTGGGAGGTTGATTATGAGCGAAAGACTGATTCGGTTGCGCGCGAGGGGACGGGTGAGAAAAAGACCCGAAGAAGCCCGTGATGAATTACCAACTATCTTGTGTTCTGAAGAGACACAAGAGAAAAGTGTTTTGGAAATTGATCCGGGGGTTGGAGGTCTAAAACTCAAGCCGTATTTTGGTTTTCCAAAAGATTCTATGGTGGCAGAGGAAGAAGAGGAGAAAGGGAATAATAATTTCGTTTGCCGATCTTGCGAAAGCGGAAAATATAAAGAGCTTCGCGAAAGCAACGGAGTGATTGGTCCGGGTTTCCATTCGCGAATTACAGGATACGAATGTTGCGGGTGCAGCGTTCGATTCGGCGATCCGGATAAATTCAGCAAGAAGAAGGAGTCAGGAAAATAAAAAACTTTTTGATAAAACCCGCCAAAAAGCGGTTTTTTTGATTGCCAATTGCGGCGCGTCCATCTAAATACTCGGCATCGGGGATAATTCCTTCGGGCTTGACATAATGAGTCTAAAGGATATATAATAAGACCATAATCCCAGTAAGCCTGTTTTGAGCTTATTTAAGGGAGGGATGGTCCTTAAAATTCACAATTTATCCAAAAGGAGCTGACCATGCTCGAAAACATGCTCGGCGCATGCAGTCTGCCTGAAGTGCGTGGACTGCTGAATGATCTCTTCGATAAGCTATGCGGAGATCAGGGGAAGAAGTGGCTGGAAGAATTAAAGCGGTTTTTGAGAAGGGAGCCGAATCCGTACATTTCAGGCGAGGAAATCTCTTTCTCGGAGTCTCTGGTTATTCAAACGCAGAAACTCCTCTCCAGAAAATTCCGCAAAAAAATCACGGTTGACCCTGTTCCTGCCTGGTTCACTCCGGAAAATCTGGCCAGAGCGGTCAAATTTAACCTGAAGCCGATTTTCCTTCCCGGCGAAGAAATCGGAGAGAATCGCCGGATCAAGGGATGGGTTATGCCCGATCGGGATCTTTACCGATGGGAAAAGGAGGGAAAAATCGCTTCAGATAGCCACTGCCTGAAACACGGTTGGTATCTGGCGGACTTTTCCCGCGGAGTGGATTACACCGATGGCTCCCAGGTCTTTCCTGATGATCCGCTTTCTCCGATAATCGAGAAATTGCGCCAAGCCCAGAAAATCGGAAAGTTCGACAAAGCTCCGATCGGTTCTCGTTTTGCTATTGTCCCGCAAAGCGAATGGCCTCTGGTTTTTGCCGAGATAGCTAATGATCTCGGGCTTAAGCAAGAACAGATTCGCTTGGAACGAGCAATTGAATTTAACGCGATCGGGAA
>LCEC01000014.1 GCA_000997475.1 Parcubacteria group bacterium GW2011_GWB1_42_6 | reverse complement strand
TCGACCATCGCTCCATTGTTTCGTTTTCTGACGCACACTCGGGACCAAAACTGGGACGAGAGGCGACGGTGTTTGATGTAGACGAACTGAGTTACGGGTCGATATATCAAGCTATTAAAGAAGGGAATAGGGAGCAGGGCATAGGGAATAGTAGCGCACCAACCCTAAACCCTACGCCCCAATCCCTAATCCCTCATATCTCCTACACTATTGAATTTTACCCCGAAGAAGGGAAGTATCATTGGTCAGGACATCGGGCGTGCAATATCCGCTGGAGCCCCTCTGAGTCGAAAAAAAATGGAACGGTATGTCCCGTGTGTGGGAAACCCCTCACCCAGGGGGTAGAACAGCGAGTGGGGGAACTTGCAAGCCGATCAGAATCGGATTTGCAGCTATCAGCTATCAGCTATCAGCTTTCAGACAAGACAGTAATACAAATGACAAAAAGCGGGGCATTTCCGAGCCGCCCGCCGTTTGTGATGCTCGTTCCGCTTCTTGAGATCATAGCTGAAGCAGTCGGTTCGCCGGTCGCGAGTCCGAAAGTGCAGACACCCTATTTCCGATTAACCGACGAGGTGGGGAGCGAATTTGAGATTCTTTTGGAAACCGATATTGAGAAAATAGGGCAAGCCGGCAATTCCCAAGTTGCCGAGGCGATCAAGCGAGTCCGCGAAGGCAGGTTGAATATTGAACCGGGTTACGACGGCGAATACGGAAAAATCAGAATTTTTGACGACAAGGAAAGGGAAATTCTTTCATCACAAAAAAGTTTGTTTTGATTGATTTTTGGCCGATCAGGCTTTATAATAATGCATTGTTGTATGTCTAAAAACAAACCAAAAGCTTTAGTCTTGCTTTCCGGCGGGCTGGATTCAATCCTGGCCGCCAAGTTGCTGTTGGAGCAGGGAATTGAAGTTGCGGCAGTCAATTTCAGGACGAATTTTTGCGGCCCTTCCAAAGCCCGGCCGGCGGCCATGCAGCTTGGCATTGCTTTGCGGGAGGAAAATATCAGAGAAGATTTTTTGCAAGTTCTAAAAAAACCCAAGTTTGGTTACGGCTCGGGGCTTAATCCTTGTATTGATTGCCACGCTTTAATGCTCAAGAAAGCGGGTGAGATTATGCGCGCCGAAAAATTTGATTTTGTGGCTACCGGCGAAGTTTTGGGCGAAAGGCCCATGTCCCAGCATCGCCAGGCTTTGGATTTGGTTGAAAAAGAGAGCAATCTTAAGGGTTATCTTCTGCGGCCGCTTTCCGCAAAACTTTTGGAGCCCACGGTGGCCGAAAAAGAGGGATTGGCGGATCGGGAGAAATTGCTGGATATCTCGGGAAGAAGCCGGATGAGGCAAATGGAATTGGCCGAAAAATACAATATCAAAGAATATCCGACTCCCGCAGGCGGTTGCGCTTTGACCGAAAAAGGGTTCGCGCGGCGAACAAAAAAATTAATGGAATTCAAGCCGGATTTTTCGACTCATGATTTGGATTTGGTTCGTATCGGACGGCATTTTTTCGAGAACGGTTATCAGATAATTTTGGGCCGAAACAAAGAGGAGAATGAAATTTTGGAATCTTTGGCGCAAAGCGGCGATTTTATTGTCAAACCGGAGAATTTTTCCGGTCCCGTTGCTTTGATTCGAGACGGCAACGAAGAAATAATTCCGAAGGCGAAGGAATTGATTTTGGAATTTTCAAAAAACAACGGAAATGAAAAGAAGATTGAGATTATCACAAAAGCATAATGCCAATCAGCGGGCAGCGCATTATGTTCAATTAGACTTTCTTTTAATTTCACTTCATAATGAAAGGGAATATTAATTTGTTCCAATTTCATGAATTCCCAGTTGGCTAAAATTTTTTTGGAAATCGCCGAATATTTGGCGATGGATAATATTCCTTTCAAACCCGCGGCTTACGAAAAAGCGGCTCGGGGAATCGAATCTTTGAAAAAAGACATTGAAGATATTTATAGAGAAGAAGGTTTGGATGGCCTGGAAAAAATTCCGGGCGTGGGCAAAAGCATCGCCGAAAAAATTGAGGAATACATAAGGACGGGAAAAATAAAATATTACCAAGAATTAAAAAAAGAATATCCGGTGAGCCTCTTGGAGCTTTCGAGCGTGGAAGGCTTGGGACCAAAGCACATCAAAACTCTTTATGATAAATTGGAAATTAAAGATTTGGCTGATTTGGAAAAGGCGGCTCGCGAAGGCGAAATCGAAAAACTGCCGCGATTTGGGAAAAAAGTTCAGGAAAATATTTTGCGCGGAATAGAATTCGTGAAAGCCGGCCAAGGCAGGATGCTTTTGGGTTCGGCTTTGCCTTTGTCTGAAAAAATCAAACAAAGATTGGAGGGGCGGGAAGAGGCGGAAAAAGTGGAAGTGGCGGGTTCGTTGAGAAGGATGAAGGAAACTGTGGGCGATTTGGATATTTTGGCTGTTTCGGGAAAACCGGAAAAATTGATGGAATATTTTTGCTCGATGCCCGAAGTTGAAGCGGTTTTGGCCAAAGGCGAAACAAAATCTTCAGTGCGCTTGGTTCAGGGTTTAGACGCGGATTTAAGAATCGTTTCTGCCGAGTCTTACGGCTCGGCTTTGCAATATTTTACGGGCAGCAAGGATCACGGAATAAAATTGCGCCGCATTGCCCAAGAAAAAGGGTTGAAATTAAACGAATACGGAATTTTTAAAGGCGAAAAGCAGATAGCCGGCCAATCGGAAGAAGAAGTTTACGAAACCTTGGGATTAAAATATATCAATCCGGAAATCAGAGAAGATGCGGGAGAAATCGAAGCGTCCCGAAATAACAAACTTCCCAAGTTGGTAAATTACGATGAAATTAAAGGCGATTTGCAGATGCATTCAACTTGGTCGGATGGATCGGCTTCCATTCGCGAAATGGCTCAAGCGGCCAAAAAAATCGGTTACGAATACATCGCGATAACCGATCATATCGGGAAATTAAAAATCGCCGGCGCTCTGGATGAGCAGGAGGTGCTTGGACAATGGAATGAAATAGATAAACTGAATAAAGAGCTTGATGGGATAAAAATATTCAAAGGCGCCGAAGCGGATTTGGATGAAAAAGGGCGGCCGGAATTCTCGGAGGAATTTCTTTCAAAATTCGATTTGGTGTTGGGTTCCATTCATTCCAAATTCAGGATGGCTAAAGACGATATGACTCAAAGATTGATTAATGCTTTAGAAAATCCCCTGATCAATATTATCGCCCATCCGACGGGCCGGATAATCGGGCGGCGGGAAGCGATAAGCCTGGACATTGAAAAAGTCATTGAAGCGGCGAAAGAAAATAAAAAAATCCTGGAAATAAATTGTTATCCCGATCGGCTTGATTTAAAAGACCAACACATTAGGATAGCGGTGGAAAAAGGAGTGAGACTTTCACTGGGCACCGATTCCCACAGTCCCGATCAGCTTCCTTATTTGAAATTCGGCCTGGCTCAAGCCCGCCGCGGCTGGGCGGAGAGAAAAGATATTGTTAACTGTTTAAATCTTGGTGAGTTAAAGAAGGTATTAACAAACTAAACAGGCGAGTATGTTTTACCGGCTTTCTTAATTTCTAATTCCCAATTTCTAATTTCTAATTAAATCCCAATACTCAATTTCCAAATTAAATCATTGAACATTAGGAATTTTATTGGAAATTGTAATTTGTAATTTGGAAATTATTTAGATCAATTAGGTCAATTTATATTCTATGAGCAATATATACATCGTCCGCCACGGACAAGTTGAAAATCCGGAAAATATTATTTACGGTTCTTTGCCTTTTCCTTTAAGCAAGAAAGGAAAAGAAGCGGCAAGAAAAGCCGGTGAATATTTGAAAAATAAAAATATCGGTTTTATAATTTCGAGTCCCATAAAAAGGACGATGGAAACAGCCCAAATCATAAATCAAGAAATTTCAGGCGGCGCTTTGGAAATCAAGGCGGATGAAAGATTGCGAGAAATCGAGTGGGGAAAAATTTTTCAAGGCGAAAAAGAAAAAGATCTCGAGAAAAAATATCCCAAAGAATGGGAGGAATACAAAAAGCATCCTTCCAAATTCCAATTCGGCGAAAATCTTAATGACTTGGTTCAAAGAATGTCGGCGGTGTTAAAATCAGCCATTAAAGATTATCCCGATAAAAATATTCTTTTGGTTTCTCATCGGGCGCCCATCTCCTGCCTTGTTTTGAATCTGCAAAACAAAGATCTTGATTGCATGCACGGGGTTGAAGGCGAAAATGGATCGATTTGGGAATTGGAATATTCCGATGGCCAATTCAAGGTTAATGGGTATTGGCAATCATAAATGACCGAATTTCAGAAGGCGGTTTATAAAATCGCGAGCCAAATTCCCAAGGGAAAGGTTTTGACTTACAAACAAGTGGCGGCGCTCGCCGGCCGCCCCCGGGCATATCGCGCGGCGGGCAATATTTTGAATAAAAACCGCGATCCCAAAGTGTTTTGCCATCGGGTTATCCGATCGGACGGGAAGGTTGGGGGATTTAATCGGGGATCGGCGGAAAAGATTAAAAAATTAAAAAAGGAGGGAGTAGTTTTAAAAAATGGAAAGATATGTCATTGCGAGGAGCGAGTTTTTGAGCGACGAAGCAATCCCGTGATATAACCGGAGAGAATATCCAAAGAGAGGATGACGGTGATAATTCGGGATTGCTTCGCCCTCTCGCAAGCTCGATGGCTCGCAATGACGAGAATGCATGTCCAAATTTTTAAAATATATTCTACCGGTTTCGGTTTGGGCCGGAATAATTTATTCCCTTTCGGCCACGCCCAATCTCAATTCGGGACTGGCTGCTTTTTGGGATGTTTTTTGGCGCAAGTTGGCCCACGCGGGGGAATTTAGCATTTTAACTTTTCTATTATTTCGCGCTTTTCGCGGCTATGATTACAAATTCCGGTCGGCTTTGGCGATTTCAGTATTTTTATCCCTGGGCTACGCGTTTTTGGATGAATTCCATCAATTATTCGTCCCGATGAGAATGGGAAAATTGTTTGATGTTTTTATTGACATTTTGGGAATTGTATTCGCGGCTTTTGTGATTATTTGGATAAAATTCAGAAAAAATCGCGTTGGGATTGACAGATAATCTTATTGGGTGTATAATATTAATATAGTCTCAATAAGCTCATTTTGAGCTTATTGAGAGATTTTGTTCTTAATAAATACCCACAATCAAATTAAAGGAGCTGGCCATGAGCAAAAGGCAAGTGGTCGGAAGCATGTCGGAATGGTCTGGCGTGCTCAAGGATTTTTTCAGGCAGATTGATGATGGCAGTAAAACTCTGCGCCAAGTTCAGCTTTTCAACGAAGGGAAAAATCCTTTCGTAGAAACTGCTAACATCGATTCTTTCGCCGAGTGGAATCTTTTCTACCGCGAAAACTGGCAATCCCTCGGCCTTTCCGCCGAACCGGATTTGTCCGGTCTGGCAATTCCGGAACACCGCAAGGGTTTTGACCGCCTGATCGTGGTGGCCAAAGGACTCACTCCGCAGAAGCTTTTTGACGCTTGCGCGGGGTTGTTTCCTTGTTGGAAATGGACCGATAAAAGTCTGGACGATGTCATCGATTTTTCGTTCCAGGCTCGAAATCCCCAAAATGGCTCCTATGCCATCCGAGTGCGCGATAGGATCGAGGCCGACAAGGAATTAAAAAACCGTTCGGCCGACGATCTGGCACAGGGAAATATCTCCGCCATTAGCCTGGCAGAGAGACTCCTTTACGAACTGAAATTTTTTCGGGAGACCAGAAAACATCTGGATATCCAGAATATTACTCTTTGCTCCGGCTCGCGTTATCTTGACGGCCATGTGCCGAGGGTCCGCTGGTATGGCGGCAGGCTGTTAGTGCACTGGTCTTTTCCCGGCGATTCCAGCGGCAGCCTGCGCTCCCGCCAGATAGTTTCCTGAATTTTTCCCTTGTTCCTTTTTCTTTTTTCTCTTGTTCCCGCAAAGACGCGAAAGTCTTTGCGGGATTTTTTTTGCTTCAAAACAAACAAATCTCAAAAAGATTCTTTCGCGCGAGTTTAAATTCTTATTTGGGAGTTTTGAGCTACTGCGAGGGGCATGGGATCGAGAAAACGATGAAGTCAGATTCTTGCATACTAGAGAGTATGGAAGGATAAAAAATATAAAACAAAAAACCACCAGATAAAATACTGGCGGTTTTTTTGTGAAATAAATTTATTTCTTCGCCTCTGCCAAAATTTGATTGAAAACTTCGGGATTGTTTTGGGCGAGATCGGCCAGGACTTTTACCGTGCTGCGGATTTGTGGCAAACGATAATTTGGATGTTTTCCAGCCAAACGGATTTTCGCCGGATGGCGGTTAAATTATTTCCTGAAATTAATTCCATCAAATCATGCTTTAAAAAATCCAGATAATTTTTATAATGATCAGGGTATATTTTCCCGATCATTTTTTCTTCTTGTGCAAAAAGCAGGCGCAGAAGCTTGCTTAAAAATTTTGGTTTTTTGGGAGATTGAAAATCAACAACCACAAGAACGCCACCCTTTTTTATGACCCTTGCCGCTTCTCGAACTATTTTCTTTCTATTGTTGTTTTCTATTTCATGCAGAACCAAGCTTATTATTGCTCCGTCGAATTGATCGTCAGGGAAGGGTATTTTTTGGGCATCGCTTTGAATTATTCGGCTGTGTTCTTTTTTCTTGTTGGCCAAGGAAATCATCGCGGGGGATGAATCTACTCCGATCAGGTGAGCGCCAATTTTTTTGATATTTTTCATCATCTCTCCGTCGCCGCAACCGATGTCCAAAACTTGCGCCGGCCGGATTTTTTCTAAAATATCGAAAATCTCTCTTTTTATTGGCCACAGGAAGATTCGTCTGGTCCATCGGTTTAAAAAATGAATTTTTTTGTAAAATCGGTAACTATCCCTGGTTTGCATAAAAAAATCGCGTTTTTGAGCCGCGAATTTATTTTTTATCGGATCGAAATTTATATTTTGTTTTTCTTTGCCGCATCTTTCAATTCCTTCCATTCTTTTTTTGAAAATTCAACCACAGCTAGCGGTCTTTGTGAATTTCTCAAAGAAATTTTATTTTTTTCTTTTTTAATCTCCGGGCAACATGCTCCCACGCATAAACTAACGAAATCGGCATGTATAATTCTTTTTGTTTTCATAAGATTTATATTTATTATATAGCATTCTTTTTTAGGGCGTCTTTTAATTCTTTCCATTCTTTGTTGGAAAATTCAACCACGAATCGCGGCTTTTTAGAATTTCTTAAAAGTATTCTATTTTCCTCTTTTTTTATTTCGGGACAAGATCCAATCAAGCAGAGATTATAAAATTTTTCTTTCTTTTTATTCATGAGTTTAAATTAACCCTCTCCTGAATATATTTTGATATATTTAACTAAGTTTTTAAACGATAAATAGTCGTTTCTGTGCTTTTGGCTTTAATAAGGTATTTTTGGCAGAATTATTGACAAAATTATTGTCATTTTTTATGATTTAAACATGAGAAGGAATAAAAGAGCAATTCCAAAAATTTTAGGGTTAGACGAGAAAGAGATAAAAATCGTTGAGCTTTTGAGGGCAGGCGACCCAATGAAACCCATAGATATAGCCCGGAAGGCGGAAATTAAAAGAACGACCGTTAATTTTATATTGAAAAAACTATTGGCCAGGGAAATAATCTGTAAAACTAAAAAAGGCGGCCACTTTGAATGGATGATGAATAATGAGAATATCCTCAACTCCAAAATTGGCGATTTGCATGAATACTTTGGCAGTAATCTGGCTTTGGGCAGAATTGACATTCCTCAAAATATCGGGGTTGAAGTTTTTAAAGGAAAAAAAGAAATAATCAGTGCCTATGAAAAAGTTTTGGAAGCTGGAAAGGATAATCGTGTCTACGCGATTCAAGGTAATAAATCAGTTTTGGCTGCCATGGAAAAAATAGAAAGGTGTTATTTAAATGATATCCAAAACAAATTCAAGGAAAATAAAATAATTATTGAAGGGATTTTGGGAGAGAGGTCTTTAAATTGTTTTAGCGAGATGGATTTAGATCTTTTAAAAACATACGAAAACAGGCTAGTAGTGTGCTATATTGCCGATGATAGTCTAGTTGATTTTGATATGGACATCTTGATTTTTAAAGAAATGGTTATTTTAGTAAATTTTGAAAAAGAATTGGTTATTTTAATAAAAAACGAAAGCATCCATAAAGCGATTCTTAATATGTTTGAGGCGGTAAAAATGGTTTCAAGGAAGATTGATTTAAATGGATATATCAGACGGATTTTAGAAGAAAAAGCGATCAAATCCTAAGTTTAAATTGTTATATTCCTGCATACTTTATGGTATGCAGGAATATGATTTATAAAAACAAAAAACCGCCTTCGGTCAAGAAAACGGTTTTGTGCTTGTTGCAGGGAAGGATTATTTCTTCGCCTCTGCCAGAATCTGGTTGAAAACTTCGGGATTGTTTTGGGCGAGATCGGCCAGAACTTTTCTGTCGAGGGCGATATTTTTTTTGGTCAGCGCTTCAATAAATCGGCTGTAGGTCATGCCTTGCTCGCGAACGGCCGCGTTGATTTGGATGTTCCAGAGCCGGCGGAAATTTCCCTTTTTCTTGCGGCGATCGAAATAGGCGTGCTTGAGGGCTTGGCGAACCGCGTCTTTGGCCATTTTGTAGCGGTTCTTGCGGTTCCATTTATAGCCCTTAGCCATCTTCAAAATCTTTCTTTTCTTTTTGTGGGCGCCAACGGCGCGTTTTACTCTTGCCATAAAATTATTCGTGTCATAACTCCTCTCATTCGAGCCTGTCGTTCGACTCTGAAGAGTATAGACCCTGAACGGGAGAGCTCTCAGAGCCGAATGGCCCAACCTCCTCTTATCTTAAGAGGAGGAACAGTAAGGAATTTCTTATTTATTATCTTTCCATCACTTTTTCAAAAACTTTTGACATATTGGGTTGCATTACGCCGGCATGCCTCTTTTTTCTGGCCGAATCGCCCGATTGTTTGGCGTTAAAATGATTCTGCCGCGAAGGGCGGAACATCACTTTTTTCCGGCGAGTCAGTTTTAATCTTTTGGTGGCGGCTTTTATTGTTTTCATTGCCATAAATTTATTTTCCTTTGCTGATCAGCATCGAGAATCCTCGGGGTTCTCTGATTATCGGCTGGTCAATATTGATCGGTATTTTGAAATAATTTTTAAATTCTCCCAATTTTTCTTTGGCCAGACCCGCGAAAGCTTTTTCGCGGCCCCTCAAAACTATTTGAACTTTCACTCGGTCGCCTTTTTCCATGAATTTCTGGGCTCGCGCGGCTTTCATTTCCATATCGTGCTTGGCGATATTATAACTCAATCGGACTTCTTTCACCTCCACGCGGTGGGATTTATGCTCTCTGGCTTTTTTTTCCCGCTGATAAAGGAATTTGCCGTAATCGGTTATTTTGCAAACCGGCGGAACGGCTTTGTCGGAAACTTCTATCAAATCCAATCCTTTGTCTCTGGCAATTTTAATCGCTTCAAATGTCGGCAAGATTCCAAGTTGTTCGCCTTTTTCATCAATAACTCTCACTTGGGGAACTCTTATTTGATTGTTTACTCGGGGGTCTGTGATCAAAAGTTTATTATTACAAATAATTATAATGCGAACCCACAAAATTAATGCTAACTATGCGAACTGCGAAATCCGCTAAGAGGGATTTATTTTCGCAGTTCGTAGGTTGGCATCTTATTTGTATATTTCGCATTATGATCTTGGAGACGAGGGGAGTTGAACCCCTGTCCGGAAAATTGCCGCAAAATACTTCTACAAACTTAGCTTGATTTTTTTGTTCGGGCCCTAAGCTCTAAACCAAGCAAAATGCTTTGGACTCTATCCGGTGTTTTCTCGGTTTTGCCTTCCGGAGAGGCAAGACCCATCTCAATGAATATGACACCCGGTTTCTGGCTATTGAGAATCGTCAGGCCGGATGGGTTTTGAGCGATTAAGCTAAAACCGGAGCGAAAGAAGGCGTAAAAGCCGTCTTCACTTTGTTCAATAAGTTGGCACTTATTGGTTTTGATGAAGTTTAACGAGATTCTATCAAACTCGGTTTGCGAATTTTGGGATAATTAACCGTCGATGCCCGGCGTCCCCATTTCCCTACGAAATTACGAATTTATTACGAAAATACGAATAAATGTGTTTCTTTCGTACTTTCGTAGAATTTTCGTAGTTTCGTAGGGAGAAAAACTCAGCGGTTTTTCAGGAGTTTTTCTTTTTGCCGCTTGAAATCTCTTTTCTTGATTGTTTCTCGCTTGTCAAAGCTTTTTTTGCCTCTGGCCAAGCCGAATTCAATCTTTATCCTGTTCGCTTTATTGTAAACCCGAATGGGGATTAAAGTCAACCCTTTCTGCTTGAGTTCTCGGGAAAGATCGGCAATTTCTTTTTGGCGCAAAAGAAGTTTCCGGGATCTCGTCGGGTCATATTGGGCGGTTAGATTATTGACCTGATACGGAGAAATCGTGGCATTGATAAGAAAAGCTTCATCGCCTTCAATAACAACATAAGCTCCTTGGAGTTGAACGCGGCCGGAACGGACTGATTTGACTTCGTGTCCGGCCAAAACCAGGCCTGCTTCGTATTTTTGCAGGATTTCGTATTCGTATAGAGATTTGCGATTGAAAGCGTAATCGGACATTATAATGCGAAATATGCGAATCTAATGCCAACCTACGAACTGCGAAAATAGATCTCTCTTAGCGGATTTCGCAGTTTGCAAAGTTAGCATTAAGTTCGTAGGTTCACATTACGATCTCTTATTTACTTTACCATCTCTTTCTTATAAACTGAAGATGAAGCGAATTTGTTCCCTCCTTTGCAAAAGGAGGGTTAGGGAGGATTTTAAAAGTAGTTTTCAATATTGAAGATTATTTATAAAATCTCCCCTCACCCCTCTTTTTCAAAGAGGGGAAAAACGCGAATGATTCGCGATCAAATCAAACAATTAATCAATATTCCTGAAGCCCAAATAACCCGTGTTGAAAATGGCCGATTTGGCGATTATTCAACCAATATAGCTTTAAAATCGGCCAAAGTGCAAGGCGGAAATCCTCTTGAGGCGGCCGAAGAGATAAAAGGAAAAATTTTATCCGCGGGTTCGGATCTGATCGAGAAAGTGGAAGTGGCCGGACCCGGATTCATTAATATTTTTATTTCTCCCAAATTTCTCCGGTATCAAGTGAAAGAAATAATGATTCTTGGCGAGAAATACGGATTTGTTGATTCGGGAAAAGGCAAAAAAATTCAAATTGAATTTATTTCGGCCAATCCCACCGGGCCTTTAACTCTTGGCAACGGACGGGGCGGTTTTTTGGGCGATGTCTTAGCCAATGTTTTGGCCCGAGCCAACTGGAAAGTGGAAAGGGAATATTATGTAAATGATTCGGGCGAGCAAGTGAGGAAACTCGGCAAAACTTTAACGGGCGAAGAAATTTTTTACAAAGGCGATTATATTGAAGATTTGAGAAAAAGAATAGAAACGAAAGATTTTCAGCAAGCCGGCGAAAAAGCGGCGGGGATTGTTTTGAGTGAAATGATAAAACCCACGATTCATGGGCAAATGAAAATAGATTTTGACAATTGGTTTTCGGAAAAAAGTTTGTATGAATCGGGCGAAGTGGAACAGGCGATTGATCTTTTGAATAAAAAAGGATTTGTTTGCGAAAAAGAAAACGCTTGGTGGTTCAAATCAAGCGAACTTGGCGATGAAAAAGACAGGGTGCTCATCAAAGCCGACGGGCAAAAAACATATTTGGCTTCGGATATCGCCTATTTAAAAAATAAATTCGATCGGGGATTCGATCGCTTGGTGATGATTTGGGGCGCCGATCACCATGGCTATATCAACCGCATTAAAGCGGCGGCGAAAGCCTTGGGATATGATGAAAATAAAATAGATTTCATTATTGTGCAATTGGCGCGATTGATTGAGGATGGTAAAGAAGTGAAAATGTCCAAGCGCGCGGGGGTTTATGTGACTCTTGATGAATTGATTGAGGAAGTGGGCGCGGATGTGGCCAGATTTTTCTTTTTGACCCGCTCGCCCGAAACTCATTTGAATTTTGATTTGAAACTCGCCAAAGAGCAATCCGAAAAAAACCCCGTTTATTATATCCAATACGCCTTTGCCAGAATTTCAAGCATTCTCAAAAAAGCGGTTTTGGCTCCGATGGGAACCGAAGTTGATTTGAGCGTTTTGAATCATTCTTCGGAATTGGCGTTAATTAAATATTTGATCCGGCTTCCGGAAATGGTTGAAGACTCGGCCCGCGATTTGCAAGTTCAGCGGCTCACGCAATACTCGCTTGATTTGGTGCGGTCGTTCCATAAATTCTACGAAGACTGCCGCGTGATTAGCGAAGACGAAAAACTTTCCCAGGCTCGCTTGGAGTTGGTCCAAGCAACAAAAACGGTTTTAAAAAACACTCTCGATATTTTGGGGATTGGAGCTCCGGAGAAGATGTGAATTTTTCCCTCCTTTAGGAGGGGTTGGGGGAGATTTTGAATTTAAATCTGGATCCCCGCCTGCGCGGGGATGACAAAAGAGTGGCGGGGGCAAAATCTTGACTCATGCATACAATCCGTTGTATGCTTTTTTATTAGTTCGTTTTATTACTTATAATTCAATGGAGGCCGAAATGAATTCTCCCGAAGATATAAAAGCCGCGGTTGGTGGCTTGTTGAGGCAAATTCGGATCGAGAAAGGCTTGACGCAAGCTAGTATCGCTCGGAAAATTGATTGTGCCAGACCTAATATTTCTCAGATGGAAGTAAGGGTTGGCATGCTCGACAGCATCGTTTCTTTCTATAATGCAATGGATTTTAGCATTGCAGACTTTTTTCATCTACTTTCCCTTAAACTAAAAGGGAAAAGTGATTCTAATTCAAAAAATAATTCAGAATTCTTGGTCCGCGTTTTTGGCGGCACGGCCATGATCTTTTTGGGAGGTGAAAAAACTCCCTTGATCACAACTGTTTTGGCTGTAAAAGAAAATTCGATAACAGTGGTTGAGGGCAATAGCCGAAATGGCCTGGCGACGATTGAATATCGCAGATTCTCGAGATTTAACTTCTGGTATAAATATAACGATGCCGAGTTCCTAGTAAGGAATCTCGAAATAAATGGAAAGGAGGTCAAAGCTCCATTTATCGAGTAGAGCAGAATAAAAAAACCATCTACTTTCAAGGCCGCGCCCCAACCGGGAAACGGCCTTTTTATTTTTGGGTTGAGCTCCCCCTCTTATATAAGAGGGGGTTAGGGGGAGTTAATTCATTTAAGGGCTTCGCGGCAAGAACTCCCCGCGATGTCCAGCAGGACTCGCGGGGATGAATTGCCGCTAGCTGGCTATCTGCTGCCACGAATGTATATAAT
>LCEC01000013.1 GCA_000997475.1 Parcubacteria group bacterium GW2011_GWB1_42_6 | reverse complement strand
GAATGGCCCATAGTCAGAACTCGGAACGGGAGGATGATCAAAGCCGAGCCGATGGAATGGGGAGTTGAGGAAAATGGCAGAATTCTGGCCAAGATTGAGCAGGTGCCGCTTCGCTTGGCTTGGGCGATCACGGTTCACAAAAGCCAAGGAATGAGCCTTGATGAGGCGGTAATTGACTTGAACAACGTGTTTGAATTCGGCCAGGGGTATGTGGCGCTTTCGCGCGTTAGGAGATTGGCGGGGCTTTTTATTCTGGGTTGGAACGAACGGGCATTTCAGGTGCATCCGGAAGTTTTTTCCAAAGACGGATCTTTCCGCGAATCTTCCGCGAAAGCGGCTGATTCTCTGGCGAAAATTTCGGCCGGCAATCTCAAAAAAGAACAAGAAAAATTCATTTCCGCCTGCGAAGGAAAATCCCAAATTGATCGATCCGCCGAACCGCCGCGATTTCATTCCGGCCGGACCAAAAAAGGAGGAATCGATACTTGCGCCGAAACGCTTGTCCTTTGGAATAAAGGGGAAACTGTTTCGCGAATCGCCAAATCGCGCGGGCTTAAAAATCAGACAATTTTAAATCACATAGAAAAACTGGTCAAAAAGGGCAAAATCAAACGCGAAGATCTTTTAAAAATAATCGATTCTTCGCTTTCCAAATCTCTTTCCGAAATTCACGCGGCTTTTCAAAATTTAGGCGACCGGCGCCTTTCGCCGGTTTTCCAGCAATTCAAAGGAAAATATTCTTACGATCAATTGCAAATCGCGAGAATATTTTATGAAAAATGATTTTAATTCCCATATCAAAAAGCGAGAAGTTTTTTTATTCGGGAAAAATGAAATATTGATTTACTTGTTTTTTTGATGTTAAGCGGCAAATAACGAGCGAAGCCAAAAGTCTTTTTATAATCGGAAGGCGAGATGAGTATTCAAGTGAATCGAACGAGGAAGAGGAAAAACCTTTTCCTCGTTTTTTATTTTCCGTTTTTTGGGTTATAATTTAAATATGGAAAGATCTAAATTTGAACAATTGGTCGGAGAGGCTTTGGACGGGATTGACGAGGATTTTTTGGCGCGTTTGGAGAATGTGGCGATTGTCGTGGAGGATGAGCCCAATGAATACCAGCGCAAGAAATTGGGCTTGGGCGAAAACCAGCTGTTTTTCGGGCTTTACGAAGGCGTGCCGCAAATCAAGCGCGGGCCGGGATACGGCATGGTTTTGCCCGATAAAATCACTATTTTCCAGGGACCGATTGAATTTTATTGCCAAACAGACGAGGAAATAAAAGAAAAAATCAAAGAAACGGTTTGGCACGAAATCGCGCATCATTTCGGCACCAATGAAGAAAGGGTGAGGGAGATAGAAAAGAATAGAGAAAAATAGATTTTATTTTTGCTTGCTCTGTTGCCTATCCTCTCCAAAATAACGCCTCGGCCGGTGAATTTAACAAATCTTCGGGCCTCGGCTAAGCGCTGCGCCAAGCCACAGGAGACTTCTGTGGTATAAATTACATTTTTGGTGGGCTTGGCTTACGATTTATTTTGGAGAGAACAGGCTCCTTCGCAAGGATTTATTCGTAATTAGCTCTAGTTCGTAATTGGCGAGGAACATGCAAGAATTTCCTAAAAACTTTTTTTGGGGGGCGAGCACCGCTTCGCATCAAATCGAGGGCGGGACTTTGAACGATTGGTCTGAATGGGAAAAAGAAAATGCCGTTCGGCTCGCAGGGGAAGCCGAACTTAAATTCGGCTATTTGGAATCATGGCCGCAAATAAAAGGCGAAGCAATGAATCCTTCCAATTATATTTCCGGCCGGGCGTGCGATTTTTATAATCGCTTTGAAGAGGATTTGGAATTGGCAAAGTCTTTAAACCATAACGCTTTCAGGTTTTCGATCGAGTGGTCCAGAATCGAACCGGAGAGAGGAAAATTCGACGAAAAAGAGATTGCGCGCTACAAGCGAATAGTCGATTCTTTGCGCAAAAAAGGGATGGAGCCCTTTGTCACTCTTTGGCATTGGACGATTCCTTTGTGGGTTCGCGATCAAGGCGGCTGGGAATCAAAAAAAACGGCGGATGATTTTGGCGAATTTTCTCAAAAAATGGCCGAATCTTTCGGAGGAAAAGTGCGGTTTTGGATCACTCTCAATGAGCCGGAAATATATTCCAACGCTTCTTATCTTAAGGGCTGCTGGCCTCCTCAAAAAAAGAATATCTTTGCCTATTTGAAAGTTTTTAATAATTTGGCCAAGGCGCACAAGAATGTTTATGATTTGATCAAAAAAAACGATCCGCAGGCGCAAATCGGGATCGCCAAGCATAATATCTATTTTGAAGCTTATCAGAATAAATTCGGCAACCGTTTGATGAAAAAGGCGGCCGATTGGTGGTGGAATTTCCGTTTTTTGGACAAGATAAAAAATAAACTCGATTTTATCGGCTTGAACTATTATTTCTATAGTCTTATTGACGAAGGATTTGGCAAAAACAGGAATCAGGCGGTTTCGGATATGGGATGGGAATTGCGCCCGGAAGGAATCCGCCATGCTCTCAAGGAGCTGAAAAATTACAATAAGCCCATAATCATCACGGAAAACGGCTTAGCCGACAGGGATGACAAGCATCGGAGCTGGTTTATTTTGGAAACGTTGAAAAATATTCAAAAGGCAATCGCGCAGGGCGTTGATGTGCGCGGATATTTGCATTGGTCTTTACTGGATAATTTTGAATGGGATAAAGGTTTCTGGCCGAGATTCGGGCTGGTTGAGGTTGATTACAAAACAATGGAGCGCAAAATCCGGCCAAGCGCCAGGCTATACGCGAGAATTTGCAAAGAGAATAAAATAATTTAAGAATATGCCTTGGATTTATATAACCATTTTCGCTTATTTTATCGCCGCGGTGGTGGCGGTGATCGAAAAATTCCTTTTGCAAAAAGCGATTCCCAATTCGGTTGTTTTTACTTTCTATACGGGAATTTTAAGCATTTTTATTCTGCCCTTGGCTTTGTTTTTTGATTTTTATTGGCCGGGAATCGGCAACTGGCTGATTTATACGGGGCTGGGAATTCTATTTTTGGTTTCGCTTTTCGCTTTTTTTGAAGCGATAGCCCGAAGCGAAATTTCCCGGGTGGTCGTGGTCGTGGGGGCGATGACATCTGTTTTTACTTTTATTTTCGAACGTTTTCTTTTTGGCAGGGAATTAAGTCTGAACCAAATCGCCGCCTTTGTCTTTTTGGTGGTTGGAGGCGTCATGATTATGGCGCGAAAAAAGGATTTTTCTTTCAGATATTTTTTCAAAGATTTTTATCTCTCTTTTTTCGCGGGCGCTTTGATGGGGCTGTACTATTCCCTTGTAAAGGAAATTTTGAGGCCGGAAGATTTTTTTAACGGATTTATTTGGACAAGAATGGGAAGCTTTTTGGCTTCGTTCATTTTTCTCGTTCCTCTTTTTTGGCGCAAGCAAATTCTCGGTCCGCGCCAAAAAGTAAAAACGGGCAACAAGGCTCTTTTCGTCATCAATAAAGGCCTGGGCGGATTTTTCTTCATTCTTATAAATTTTTCCATATCCTTGGCCGGCAACGCTTCCATTGTCAATTCTTTGACGGCCGTGCAGTATGTTTTTGTTTTTATTTTGACTCTGGGAATTTCGGTTTTCTTTCCCAAATTCATAAAAGAAAAAATCAGCGGGCTTATCGTTTTACAAAAAGTTTTTTCGATTATTCTGGTCGGGACGGGATTATTTTTACTGATGGTATAAAAAACTTTTTTATCAAAAATCCAAGTTGGAAATTTAATTGAAAATTTTGAAAAAAACCATAAAAATAGTTTTGATAATAATCTTTGTTCTCGCGGTTTCGGTTATAATCTTGGCTCTAAAGCCGCCATATGGAATTTCCAAAACCGGAGAAGTGTCTTTTGGCTTGACTTTTTCCAAATATTTTGCCCAAAAAATGGATTTGGATTGGCAAACGGCCTATCTTTCAATTTTGGACGAATTAAAGCCCAGGTCTTTGCGCTTGCCCGTCTATTGGCCGGATATCGAAAAACAATCCAATGAATACAGTTTTGGCGATTATGATTGGATGGTCGAACAAGCGCGCCAACGGCAAGTCAAATTGATTCTTGTGATCGGCCGGCGTTTGCCCCGCTGGCCCGAGTGCCATGTGCCCGATTGGGCCTCCGGGCTGAATGACAAATCCCAGCAATCGCGCGTTTTGAAATTGATTCCGGAAATAGTAAATCGCTACAAAGGCTATGAAAATGTCTTCGCTTGGCAGGTTGAAAACGAACCTTTCTTGTCTTTTGGCGAATGTCCGGGAATCAGCGGCAAATTTTTGGACGAAGAAATAAAGCTCGTGAAATCTCTCGATTCCCGGCCGGTGATTGTGACCGACAGTGGCGAACTGAGCCTTTGGGTTTTTGCCGCCAAGCGGGCTGATATTTTCGGCACGACAATGTATCGGGTGGTTTGGAGCGACAAGTTGAATCGCCACTTCGAATATCCTTTGCCGCCGCAATTTTTTTGGCTGAAAGCCAATTTGGTGCGGATTTTTTACAAGCAAAAGCCGATTTTTGTTTGCGAACTGCAGGCCGAACCTTGGGATCACCGAATGCTTTATGAAACGACGGTTGAGGAGCAGATGAAATCTATGAATCTGGATCAGTTTCGAGAAAATATCGCTTACGCCAAAAAAGTCGGTTTTCGGGAAGCTTATTTGTGGGGGGCTGAATGGTGGTATTGGATGAAGGTCAAGCAAGGAGATGAAAGTTTTTGGGAAGAAGCGAAAAAAGTAATAAGCAATTCCCAAATCCCAAATTACAATTCCCAATGAAATGTCCAAATGGATTTGATACGGAATTGGACATTTGTCATTTGAAATTTTATTAGAAATTAGGAATTAGAACTTAGAAATTAAGAAAGGTCTGGATTCTCCCCGCAGCTGCGGGGCGGGAATAACGCCCGGAAGTCTATTTTATAAGTAAATTATTTTTTATGAGCAATATTCTCGGTTTTGATATCGGCGGATCTTCCGTTAAAGCGATTTTGGTTGAAAAAAAAGAAATAAAAAAATCGCTTTTTGAGGATCTGCCTGAAAATCTCGATCAGCTTTTGGATTTGGCCGCGCGCTTGAAAAACGATTTGGCCGCGGGGGAAGAAATCGCCGGAGCCGGTTTTGCTTTGGCCGGGGCGCTTGATAAGGAAAAAGAAAATATGCTCGCGAGCCCGAATATAAAATTTTTAAACAATCAGCCGCTCAAAAAACTTTTTGCCCAAAAACTGAATTGCCCGGTAAAAATCGAACATGACGCGCGTTGTTTTATTTTGGCGGAAAAAGAAGCGGGCTGCGCTAAAAATCTCAAGAATATTTTTTATTTAACGCTTGGAACCGGCATTGGCGGCGCGTTGATGATTGACGGAAAAATCATTCAAGGCGCTCACGGATCGGCCGGGGAAGCGGGGCATATGATTATTGATTCGATTCTGGGACTGGATTGGGAAAAAATCGCCAGCATTCAATTCATTAAAAAATGCTTGGGGATCGATTTTGAAGAAGCTTTAAAGCGGGCCGAGGAAAATGACGCCCAAGTTCAAGAGGTTTTTTCCCGGCTTGGCCGAAATCTGGGCCTGGGGATCTCGGGAATTATCAATACTTTTGATCCCGAAGCGGTTATAATTTCGGGCGGTCTGGCGCGGGCCGGAGAATATTTTTTGGCCGGCATGAAAGAAAATATTGAAAAATACGTTCTTTCTCCCGAGGCCAAAAAAACGGATATCATCTTCAGTGATTTGGGCCGTTTTGGCGGAGCTTTGGGCGCGGCGATGCTAATTTAAAATGTAAATCTCAAAGTTAAAAATTAAAGTATCGCTTCGCGATAAATTCATATAATCCATCCGCCCCGAGCGGATATCGAAATTTTACATTTTGATTTTTGAATTTTGCATTATGTCATTGACCTAATTCGCAAAAAAGATTAAAATGTACAAATAAATTTATGTCTCAAAACAAGCGAATTTATCTTGATTACGCGGCGACGACTCCGGTGGATCCGGAGGTTTTTGAAGCAATGAGGCCTTATTTCGCGGAAAAATTCGGCAATGCTTCTTCCATCCATCAATTCGGCGTGGAAGCTCAAGAGGGAATTGTTCTGGCCAGGCGCCAAGTGGCTGATTTTTTGGGTTGCGATTCAAAAGAAATAATTTTCACAAGCGGCGCCACCGAAGGCAATAATACGATAATCAAGGGAATCGGCTCGAATAAAAATTTGACAGGAGGCAAAAAGCCGCATATTATCGTCTCTTCAATCGAGCATGATTGCGTTCTGGGATCAGCCGAATACTTGAAAGAGAATGACTTGGCGGAAATAACTTTTTTGCCGGTAAACAAAGAAGGATTGGCGGAAATCGGGGAATTGGAAAAATCAATAAAGGACAACACGGTTTTGGTTTCGGTGATGTATGCCAATAATGAAATCGGCGCGATTCAGCCGGCGCGAGAAATCGGCGCTTTGATAAAAAAATTGAACGAGAATCGTTCTCAAAAAATATATTTTCACACCGATGCCGCGCAGGCGGTCAATTATCTTGATTGCGACGTGAAAAGAATCGGAGCGGATTTTATGACTATTTCGGCGCATAAGATTTATGGTCCCAAGGGCGTTGGCGCTTTATTCGTCAGGCAAGGCTCGCCCTTTTCAAGATTAATGAACGGCGGAGAGCAGGAATTTAAAATGCGGGCCGGCACGCACAATACCCCGGGAATTGTGGGATTGGGAGCGGCGATTGAAAAGGTGAAAAAACAAGGTTCGCAAATTGAAAAAACCAAGAATCAACGCGACAGACTGATCAGCGGTATTTTTGATAAAATTTCCGGTTCGGCTCTCAATGGTTCCCGGGATAATCGTTTGCCCAATAACGCCAATTTTCGTTTTGAAGGGGTTGAAGGGGAATCTTTGCTGGTTTCATTGGATATGGAAGGAATCGCCGTTTCAACCGGCTCGGCTTGCGCCGCGAAATCTTTGAGTCCTTCGCACGTTCTTCTGGCTATAGGACTCAATCATTTGCAGTCGCACAGTTCCATTCGTTTCAGCTTGGGAAGATTGACGGAAGATTCCGATATTGACAGGGTTGTTTCTTTGATGCCTAAAATCATAGAAAGGTTAAGAAGCATCAGCGGCAATTTGGAAGGCGGGACGGTTGAAAGAGGAAAATTGCCGGATGACTTTGGCTGTTAAATAAAATTTTATAATTTTTGAATTTTTAATTTTGTAAATAATTTCTGAATTTCTTAATTTTTAAACATTAAAAATTGGGATTTATTTAAAAATTGCAAAAATTATAAAATTAAAAATTATCTTATGTATTCCGACGAAGTGATGAAACATTTTAAAAGTCCCCGCAATATGGGAAAGATGGAAAATCCCGACGCGGTGGGAGAGGTTGGCAACCCGGTTTGCGGCGATTTGATGCGCCTTTATTTGAGGGTGGGCAAAAATGAGAAAGGCGAAAACTTTATTGAAGACATAAAATTCGAGACTTTGGGTTGCGTGGCGGCGATTGCCACCACTTCCATGATCACGGAACTTGCCAAAGGAAAAACATTTAAAGAAGTCCTGAAAATAAAATTCGGCGACGTGGAAAAAAGTTTAGGGTCGCTTCCACCCGTAAAATTGCATTGCGCCGATCTTTCGGTTAAGGCTCTTCACAAGGCGATTCAAAATTTTAAAGAATAAATCCTCATGCCAATGGACCAACAGAAAAATTTTTTCAATAAAATCATTGTTTATTGCGTTTTGATTTCGGCGGCGGCCGGTTTTGTGGCAGGGGCTCTCGCGATTGATCTTTATTCGAATGTTTTTTCGGGCGAACTCGCCAGTCAAAACGGAATTTTGGAAGTTGTCAATCAAAATGATCAAGTGATAAAAGTCGTTGAACAGGCTTCTCCGGCCGTGGTTTCGATAATTGTCAGTAAAGATTTGTCGGTTTTGAATAATCCTTTCGGCGGATTTTTTGATAATTTTTTGGATAATCTAAGAAGCGATTTGAGGCAAGAAGAAATCGGCGGCGGAACGGGTTTCATTGTTTCTCAAGATGGAATGATTTTAACCAACAAGCACGTGGTGGAAGACGAATCGGCCAAATACACCGTTTTGACCAATGACGGGAGAAGATTTGAAGCCAAGGTTTTAGCCAAAGATCCGGTGCAGGATATTGCCATTATAAAAATAGATCAAACCGGTTTGCCTGTTTTGAAACTTGGAAATTCGGATAATGTCAAAGTTGGCCAAACGGCGATTGCCATCGGCAATGCTTTGGGCGAATTTCGCAATACGGTGAGCGTGGGGGTGATTTCGGGCCTGGGGCGGTCAATTGAAGCGGTGACGGGTCGGGGATTTTCGGCTGAACAATTGGAGGGCGTTATTCAGACTGACGCGGCAATTAATTCGGGCAATTCGGGCGGGCCGCTTTTGGATTTGAACGGCGAAGTGGTGGGAATCAACGTGGCGGTGGCTCAAGGAGCGCAAAGCATCGGGTTTTCTTTGCCTATAAACAAAGCCAAGCGCGATATTGACCAAGTTCGGATTTCTGGTAAAATTTCTTATCCCTTTTTGGGGGTCAGATATGTCTTGATTGATTCGGAAATAAGGCAAAGAAATAACCTTTCAGTTGATTATGGCGCCTTGATTTTAAGGGGTTCGCAAGACGAGCCGGCAATCGCTTTGGGCAGTCCGGCCGAAAAAGCCGGTCTTGAAGAAAATGATATTATTCTCGAAGTGGAAGGGCGGAAAGTGACTGCCGACAATTCATTGGCCCAACAGATCCAAAAAAGAAATATCGGCGAAGAAATCACATTGAAAATTTTGTCGCGAGGACAAGAAAAAAATGCAGCTTTAAGCGAAGGAGGGCGAACCGCGGAAATGAATTAATTAATCCAGACATTCAATGTCGAGATCCCAGACATTGAATGTCTGGATTCCCGTTCGCGGTTAGAATTGTTGGCATAGAATTTTAAAGTCCGTATCATAATCATGCAAATAGACAAATTCACAATCAAAGCGCAGGAAGCTTTGCGCGATGCTCATAATCTGGCTTCCGAACGCGGCCAAAGCCAAATAGACGCCATGCATTTGGCGCTGGCTTTGGTTTTGCAGGAAGGCGGATTTGTTTCCACGATTTTGGAAAGACTTGGCGTGAGCGTGTCTTTGATGGAATCGGAGTTTGAAAAAGAAATTTCGCGTTTGCCCAGGGTTTTTGGCGAAATTCCCTTCGGCCAGGTAATGGTGAGTTCGGAACTGGGCAAAATCATCAACCAAGCGAGCAAAGAGGCAAAAAAATTAGGCGACGAATATATTTCGGTCGAGCATCTTTTGCTTGCGTCGTTTGAGGTGGCGAGCAAGGCCAAAGAAATTTTAAAATCTTTTAATATTGATAAAGCTTCTATTCTTAATGTCCTGGAAGACGTCCGGGGCGGACAAAAAGTGACCGATGTTGAACCGGAAGGAAAATACCAAGTTTTGGAAAAATACGCTCGCAATCTCACGAATCTGGCAAAGCAAGAAAAGCTTGATCCGGTTATCGGCCGCGATGAGGAAATCAGGCGCGTTATGCAAGTGCTTTCCCGCCGGACAAAAAATAATCCGGTGCTGATCGGCGAAGCCGGCGTGGGTAAAACCGCCATTGTGGAAGGTTTGGCTCAAAGAATTATTGCCGGCGACGTGCCCGAAAGCCTGAAAAACAAAGAGCTTATCGCTTTGGATTTGGGGTCTTTGATCGCCGGAACGAAATTTCGCGGCGAATTCGAAGATAGAATCAAAGCGGTTCTCAAGGAAATGGAAAGAATGGCCGGCAAATATATTTTATTCATTGATGAATTGCATACCTTGGTCGGCGCCGGAGCGGCCGAAGGGGCGATTGACGCTTCTAATCTTTTAAAGCCGGCTTTAGCCAGAGGCGAACTTCATGCCGTGGGCGCCACCACTCTCAAAGAATATCAAAAATACATTGAAAAAGATCCGGCTTTGGCGCGGCGGTTTCAGCCGGTTTTCGTGGCCGAACCCACTATTGAAGACACGATCGCTATTTTGCGGGGTCTTAAGGAAAAATATGAAGTGCACCATGGCATTCGCATCACCGATGCCGCGATAATCGCGGCCGCCACTTTGAGCGCCCGCTATATCACTGACAGATTCCTGCCCGACAAAGCGGTTGATTTGATTGACGAAGCGGCTTCGGCTTTGCGGCTTGAAATTGACAGTATGCCCACCGAGCTTGATCAAACAAAAAGAAAAATCATTCAGCTTGAAATCGAGCGCCAGGCTCTCAAAAAAGAAAAATCAAAAGACGCTCGCGCGCAGTTGCGCCAAGTAGAGAAACAGCTGGCTAATCTGAAGGCGGAATCCCGCGAAACTGAATTGCGCTGGAAGATGGAGCGCGAATTGATCAGTAAAATCAGCGATTCAAAAAAGAAAATAGATTCTTTGAAGCAGGAAGCGGATATCGCGGAGCGCGAGGGCAATTTGCAAAAAGTGGCCGAAATCAGATACGGCCGCATTCCCGATCAGGAAAAAACCATCAAATCCAGCCAGAATCGTTTAGTGGAAGTGCAAAAAAACAAACCTTTGCTCAAGGAAGAGATCAGCGAAGAAGAAATCGGCAAGGTGGTTTCGCGATGGACCGGAATCCCGATTCAAAAAATGCTGGAAGGCGAGATGGAAAAATTGAACCGGATGGAAGAAGATTTGCACAAACGCGTTATTGGCCAGGAAGAGGCGATTGGCGCCATTTGCAATGCCATGCGCCGGGCGCGCACGGGACTTGCTGAAGAAAAAAGGCCAATGGGTTCATTTATATTTTTGGGCCCCACGGGAGTCGGCAAAACCGAACTTGCCAAGGCTCTGGCCGCTTTTATGTTTAACGATGAAAACGCGATTGTCCGGCTTGATATGTCGGAATATATGGAAAAGCACACGGCGGCCAGAATGATCGGTTCTCCTCCCGGCTATGTGGGCTTTGAAGAAGGCGGACAGCTCACGGAAGCTATCAGACGCCGGCCCTATAGCTTGGTTCTGTTTGACGAAGTTGAAAAAGCGCATCCGGAAATATTCAATATCTTACTCCAAATTTTAGATGACGGCCGCTTGACCGATGCCAAAGGAAGGGTGGTGAATTTCAAAAATACTATCATTATCATGACTTCAAATGTCGGCAATGAAATAGTCAAACATTACACTCTCGGTTTCTCAAGCGATCCGGGAAAAACCGAACAAACGGAAATGAAAACCAAGGTTCTGGAGGCTTTGCGCGGCCAATTCAAACCGGAATTCTTAAATCGAGTTGATGAAATTATTGTTTTTGAAAGTTTAACAAAAGATGATCTTTCTATAATTGTTGACTTGCAAATTGAACAGGTTCAAGATCGCCTCGCGGCCAAAAAAATCAAAATCAAAGTTTCGGCCAAGGCGAAAAAATATTTGGCCGACAAAGGATATGATCCCAATTACGGAGCGCGTCCTTTGCGCCGTTTGATTCAGCAGGAAATTTTAAACAGAATTGCCAAGAACATTATCGCGGGAATAGTTTTTGAGGGTTCAACCGTTTCAGTCGACGCGAACGAGAAAGAACTAATGATAAAGTGATATGATGCGAACCCGCAAGTCTTATGCTAATTTCGCAATTCGCCTGCCGGCAGGCAAAATCGAACAGCGTTATTCTTCGAGCGATCCCGCATAAAGCGGGAGAATCGAGAAATTTGCTTTTAAAAATTCGCAGATTAGAATTATATTCATGAAGAAAAATTTAAGCTTTTGGGCGTTGGTTTTTGTTGTCGGGGGATTGGCGGGGATTTTTGGCAGCCATGTTTTTTTGCCTTGGGCGGCGGGACTTTCGGTTTTTAAGAATATTGATTGGGTTCGCCAAATCAAACAAGGGACCACTGTTATTAATCGCGCGGAAAAAATATATATCACCGATGAAATGGCTTCGCAAGATGCGGTCGGCAAGTTGATCAACTCATCGGTTGAAATTATAAGTTTTCGGGAATATAAAAAGGTTGGAAATAAGGAAATGCTTTTGCCGATTCCTGAAAAAATAGCCCGGGGGTCGGGTCTTATTTTGACAGGAGACGGAATGATCGCGACTTCTTTATCTTTGATTCCGATCGAGGCGAGCAAAATTATCGTCAAAAACGATTCGGAAAGCTTGGAAGCCGAAATTTTAAAAAAAGACGAAATTTCAAACCTCGTTTTGCTTAAGATTGCCAAAACCAATTTGCCGGTGGCGGCAATTGGCGATTACAAAGATTTGCGGCTTGGCGAAAAAACAATTTTGGTTGGCAGGGAAGGGGATAGCGGATCGAGTTTTACGGACAACGGCTTTGTCCGTAAAAAAAATCCTTTGGCGATTCAGTTTTCTGACGCCAAATCGATTCTGGGCGCGCCCTTGGCCAATATCCGCGGCGAAGTGATCGGTCTGGTTTCAAAAACCGGCGCCGAAATCCAAGTGGCGACGAATGAGAAGATTAGGGAGTTGATGAAGAAAAACGGTTCTTAAAAAGGAGAAAGGCGATGAAAAAGGAATATTGGTTATTCCTGGTTTTCGTGTTTGCGGCGTTATTTTGCAGTTGCGCCGCCGGTCCTAATTCCGCTGTTCATTCCAGTGTTGGTGGAAATATTGCCGGCTTTTGGCTGGGATTGTGGCACGGATTTATTTGTCCTTTTGCATTTATTGTTTCTTTATTTTCTGAAAAAGTGGGTCTTTACGAGATTCATAATAACAGCCATCTTTATGATTTCGGTTTTTTGACCGGAATTATGTTATTATTTGAGGCAGCTGATTCGCAAAGATAGCCAAAGAAAAATCGAAGCTCGCAAAAAGAATCTTGCAAAACCAAGGTTCTTTTTTATTTTTCTACCCCATCGGATTTACCGGTTGATTTTTAGAATATATTATATATCAATAAGAGTGTGTTATTCACGCTATAGCGTGAATAACACACTCTGGAATTGTTTGATATTCTCCTTTTCTTGGGCGGATTTACTGATTTATCCTTCGGGTATATCATAAAAACAGATAATTCTAATCACAAAAATATGGGACAAAAATTTTTTGAACAGCCTGTTTCTTTTTCTCCCGAATCGCAATCCAAATCGGAGGTTGAATTAACCATGGAAGAAGCCGTAAGATTGTTGGAAGAAATGAATCGATACAAAAATAAATTAAGAGAGGTCGAAAGGGAATTGGAATCCCAGATTGAACAATTGGGAGGAAAGGGAACCTTGATTAAAGAGCTGGAAGAATTAAGAAGGAATGCCGAATGGTTTGACGAAGCCGGCGAAGATTTTAAAAACGGAAACATTGAGAAAATTTTGGTTTCAAAAGTTTAAATTTATCAGAAAAGCCTAATGTCGCACAACGAATATATGGATAAAAAAATTATTTTGGGCTTGACCACGACTTGCGGTTCCCATTGGCGCGGAAAAATAAAAGAAATTGATGAATTGGGCGTTAAAGAGGTTTCACTCTTCCCAACTTGCCTTAGCCTCGCTCAAAGGCGTGAAATGTATAATTTGCTGGAAAAAACCGGCCTGGAATCGATTCCTCATGTGCATTTGCGAAGCGATGATATGGAAACTTGGGAGCTGGATTTTTTATGCGACAGATACAAAACGCGGGTTTTTAATATGCATCCTTGCCTGGAATCATACAAGTTTATACAGAATAATCCAAAATATCGCGAAAAAATATTCATAGAGAATTTCTTCCTTGAATCCCATAAAAAGGAATTTACGCGGGATTGCTTAAAAAAACATAATATTGCCGGAATCTGCTTGGATTTTTCCCATTTGGCAACGGAAAAAGAATTGTGTGATGAAGATTATAAAAGAACCTGCGAAATTATTAATCTTTATCCCATCGGTTGCAACCATATTTCGGGATTTGAGAGCGGCTTTTTAAAAAAGCTCTTCAAATTGGGAGAAAAAATATCCCTTCATCGATGCCGGGATAATTCCCAGCTTGATTATTTGAAACAATTCCCCGCCTCTTATTTTTCGCCGTATCTTTCAATCGAGCTGGAAAATTCGTTCGCGGAACAGTTGGAATTCAAAAAATATATTGAAGAGATTTTGAAAACTATTGCAGGTTGATTTATTGGATGTTTTGCGAAGCCGCGTTCAATCATAACGCGGCTTTTTTATTTTCGATCACCAAGATTGCAAATTCTTCCATACTTTGAAGTATGGAAGAATTTGCAATCTTGGTTTTGCGGATATTTGTTTTAAAAATGAAATTATTTGTTGGCGCGAAATTCGTATTTTAAATTCGCATTCGCCGCGCATTGACCCGATTTGCGGCTTGGTATTAAGATAAAACCATGAATGAAACGAAAAATTTGCTGCAAAAAGCCATGAATTTTTCGCTGGCGGTGTATCGGGTTTGCAAAAAATTGCCCGAATCGGAGCCGATGGCCGGCCAGCTCAAAAAAACAGCGAATGAATTGGTAGGCGATTTGGTTATGGAAGAATGGAAGGAGGCGCAAAAAAGAGCGGGGTGTTTGATCGCCTATTTTGAAATTTCCCGGAATCAAGATTGGATCAATCCGGTTAATTGGGAAATTTTGAAAAAAGAATCATTCTCATTAAAAGAACAAATCGGTTTTTTTGAAGCGAATAAAAAATCAAGAAAAATTAAAAAAGAGGGAACCGGTATTGTGTCGCACAACGCAGAGACAAGGAAAAAATACAAAAAAGAAATATCTTCTCGCCAAAAGGAAATTTTATCTTTTCTGGAATCAAAAAGAGCGGCCAAATTTTCGGATCTCACTCCCCTGTTTAAAGATCGAATTTCAGAGCGGACTTTAAGAGCCGATCTTCAAGATTTGTTGAACAGAAATTTAATCAACCGGGAAGGGATCAATAAAAACAGCGTTTATATTTCAAAAACATTTCAAGCGGCCCAACCGCCCCAGGCCCAATAAAATCGTGATCAAAAAAGGAATAATTCTGGCCGGCGGAACGGCCACTCGCCTGTTTCCGCTCACGGCTACAACCTCAAAACAGCTTTTGCCCGTTTACGACCGGCAGATGATTTTTTATCCCCTGAACACTCTTGTAAAAGCCGGCATCAGGGACATTTTGATGATTGTTTCGCCTGAATACAGCGGGCAATTTTTAAACCTTTTGGGATCGCTTTTAAAAAAACGCGGCGCAAGAATCGTTTTTGAAGCGCAAAAAATTCCCCGCGGGCTTTCGGAGGCTTTTATTCTTGGCGAAAAGTTTATCGGTTCTGACAGCGTGGCGATGATTTTGGGCGACAATATTTTTGAAGATGATTTTTCGCGCCAAATAAAAAGCTTTAAATCCGGCGGCCATGTTTTCGCCAAAAAAGTGCCTGATCCGGAGCGATTCGGAGTCGTTCAATTTGATAAAAACGGCAAAGCGGTGAAAATCGTGGAAAAGCCCGTCAGATGGATAAGCGACTATGCTTTAACCGGGCTTTATCTTTATGATAAAAGAGTTGTCGAGGCGGCTAAAAAATTAAAGCCGTCGGAACGGGGCGAATTGGAAATAGTCGATTTGCATAATTTTTATTTAAAAAAGAAGGAACTTGAAGTTTCGGTTTTTGAGGGCGAATGGCTGGACGCGGGGACGGTAGATTCCCTTTTGGCGGCGGGAAATGTCGTTAAAGAAAAGGGCCTTTACAAAAATTTTCATCCGTTAGTCGAGGAATCAATAATCGAGTTTAATTCGGAATTGAAAGAAATAGCAAAAAAAAGATTATAATGCGAACTTTAAATTCCATGCCAATAATGCCTGCCCCGGGATTCGTGACATTCAATGTCGAGATCCCCGACATTGAATGTCTGAATTTCCGTTCGCAGCCAGCGGATTGGCGCAGAGTTCGCGTAATTATTATGATTAAAAAAGCCATTATGCCGGTGGGAGGATTCGGCACCAGATTCTTGCCTGCCACCAAAGCCCAGCCCAAAGAAATGCTGCCCGTGGTGGATAAGCCCGTGATCCAATATTTGGTTGAGGAGGCTGTCGCTTCCGGCATCAACGAAGTGATTTTTGTGACGGGCCGGGGCAAAAGAGCGATAGAAGACCATTTTGATCATTCTTTCGAATTGGAATATAATTTAGTTGAAAAAGGAAAAAACAAACTTTTGCGCGAAGTCGAGCGAATCTCAAACTTGGCTGATTTTGTTTATGTTCGCCAGCCAAAACCTTTGGGAGACGGCCATGCGGTTTTATGCGCCAGAAAATTAGTCAATGGTGAACCGGCGGCCGTGCTTTTCGGCGATGATTTGGTTGATTCAGAAATCCCCTGCCTTAAACAATTAATGGGAATTTTTGAAAAATACGGTTGCGCGGTGGTCGCTTTGCAAAAAGTTCCCGGAAACGAAGTTTCGCAATACGGCGTGGTGGCGGCCAAGGAGATTGCTCCGAGAATTTTTGAAATAAACGATGTGGTGGAAAAACCGACGCCTTCGCAGGCTCCTTCGGATTTGATTATCATTGGAAAATACATAATAATTCCGGAAATTTTCAATGAGCTTGAGCTGATAAACGGCAAGAAAAGAACCGGAGAAATTCATTTGGCGGACGCGTTTAAAAATTTTTTGGTCAAAGGCGGAAAAATGATTGGTTATCAATTTCAAGGCAAAAGATTTGATTGCGGAGATAAACTCGGTTTTTTAAAAGCGGAGGTTGAATTCGGGATAAAGCATAAAGAAATCGGAGGGAGATTTAAAGAGTACTTGGAGAAAAAATTCAAAAAATAATTTTTGGTGAAAGCGGGCAGGAAACGAATTTTCTTGTTGCGGAACTCGCCCCGCGGTTGCGGGGCTCAAACAGTCCTCACTGCGAAAATTCGTTTCCTGCCCGCTTTTAAAAAATGGCCATCAGCGAAACTCAATTTTTGGAGCTTTATGATGTTAATGTGGCGAAAATCTATCGCTACATTTATTTTCGGGTTAATTCCGAAACGACCGCCCAGGATTTGACTTCCGAGGTTTTTTTGAAATGCTGGCAAAATTTAAGCAAAGATGGCGGCAAGGAGGTAAAAAACCATCGAGCTTTTATTTATCAAATAACCAGAAATCTTATAGTCGATTTTTATCGGCAAAAAGACAAATTGCCGATATCTTTGGAGGAAATTGCCGATAGCGGAAATAAAATTGCCGATAAATTGCCGATTGCCGATAGAAACAATGATTTGCAGGAAATCGCTTCCAAGACTCTGGATGTGGAGAGAATCAAGAAAGCTTTGGGCGGTCTCAACTCCGATTATCAAGAAATTATAATTTGGCGCTATCTTGATGAATTGGAAATAGCCGAAATAGCGGAAATAATGGAGAAAAAAGAGGGCGCGGTTAGGACTCTTCTCTCAAGGGCTTTGGCTGATTTAAGGGAAGTTTTAAGGCAATAATTCGGTCAAAAATAATAAGCAAACGAAAAAATCGGGGTGTAATAAATCCCCGATTTTTTCGTCATCTTTATCGCAATGGAAGAAAAAGACATAAAAAAATTGTTGGAACCGTTGAAAAAGATCGCGCCCGATGAAAATTGGATGATTTCTTGCCGTTCCAAATTGGCTTTTCGAATGGAAATGGAAAGAAAAAAGCATATTTTAGATAAGGATCTTTCGATCTTGGACGGTTTATTCGCGTTTTTAGGAAATAAATCTCCAAAGCCAACCCTAAAATGGGCGTATGCCCTTTCAATCGGTTTTTTGGTGATCGCGGCCGGAGGCGGAGCGACGGCTTGGGCGGCCAAACACAGCTTGCCCGGCAGCGCTTTGTATCCCATGAAAATTGCCTTGGAAAAATTAAGATTGGAAGCCAGTTTTTCTTCGGAAGGCAAAATAAAGCTGCAAACGGAAATGACTAATGCCAGGCTTCAAGAATTGCAAAAGGTTGTTCTGTCTTCGGAAAATCCCGAAAAGAAAAAAGGAAAAGTTGAACAGGTGGTCAATGAAATCAATCAGCAGCTCAATAAAGCCAATAACCAATTGCCCGGAATGGGCGATGCCGAATCGCAAAAGACCGTTGCTGCGGCCAAGGCGATCAGCGAAAGCGCGGTTAAAACCGAAAAAATGATATCGCAAATGAAAGAATCTTTGCCCAGCGAATTAAAGGAAAATTTGGGAGGCAGGCTAACCGAAGCGGCTGAAACGGCGGATAGAATGGGTACAAAAGCTTTGGGAATAATCGTGAGATCCCAAATTCAATCGGAAGACAGTTCGGAAATATCGGCTAGAATCATGGAAAGAATTGAAGTGGCGGAGGAAAGAATAAAAGTTATAGGGCAGAAGGTTGAGAGCGTCTCCTCTTCAACGATTGCCGATAATTCAAGCTCTGTTAATATTTCTGCCGATAAGTTGCCGGTAATCAGGGCGGTTCTTATAAAGGATCAATCGGAAAAAGCCCGGGAATTAATTGAACAGGCCAAGAGCAGTTTGGAGGACAATGATATGGCTCAAGCCCTGGAAACCTTAAATCTGGCCAGAACCATAATTCTTGGAGCGGAAAAAATAGCTGATTCAGACTTAGTGAAGATTCTTTTCGAAGAAGGGGTTCTAAAGCCTGATTCCAAGGTGAATATAGAGTCAAATGAAGGAATCAACGCCAGTTCCACCGTTCCGGCCGCCAATGACTGAAAAGGGCTTGATTTGGCCGAATGTTGAGTTTTTAACCGAATTTCATTGACAGATAAGAGAGATGTTTATTATACTGAATGTAGTTTAAAAAAAGACCATTTTGCCGAAACTAAAGCGTTTTTGGCGCTTTGATTTTGGCGCAGAGATTGAGCAAAGGTCGACGGACGGCCGGGGTGAAATTCCCTTTCCGCCGCGGTTCCTTTTCTGAATGGGCTTTGAATAATTAAGTAAAAACATAATTTCAAAGAAGATTTATCTTGGGCCCCCGCGCGGAATAGAATCAGTTTATCAGTTTCGCTCTAAAATAGAGCTCTCGGTTTATCAGTTTTAAACTGACCAACTGACAAACTGATTAACTGACCCGCACGATGCCAAAAGGGGGGTGGCAGATTAGTCTGTTCCACCCTGTCTTGGCCGGATGCATTCCGGTTCGGGATAAAAAAGGGTGGGGCGGCAAAACCTCGAGGACACCTCGCTTTGGGCGAAGGGCAAAAGCTTTGCATCAGGTCGGTGCGGAGCCGCCAAGAGGGTAAAATTTTTCTTTGAAATTCAATTCCCGGATTAATCTATAAGATCAATTCGGGGATGAAAAACATTAAAATGAGTAAAAACATACAAAAGATTGTTTCTGTTACGACAAGCATCGCCACGATGGCTGTCATGAGCGGAATTGGTATGTTGGCTCCTTTGGCCGCTTCGGCTGCCACCATCAACGAAGGTGACACTATCCGAGAGGCCAGCAACCCGGATGTCTATATCGTCAAATACGTGGGCGCGAAAAAGTTCAAAAGACTGATTCTGAACCCGCAAGTTTTTGAAAGCTATGGACATTTGAGCTGGAACAACATAAAGATCGTTTCCCAAGCGGAAATGGATTCTTTCACCACTTCTGAATTAGTGAGAGCTTTGGGCGATACGAAAGTTTACAAATTGATCCCCAATGGAGACATTGGAACCAAACAGTGGATGAATATGTCGGCCGAGGCGTTTACCGCCGCCGGCAACGATTGGGATTCCATCTATGTGATCAACAATACCGATCGCGACAATTACACCGCCGGATCCGATTTGACCGGCAGCGGTTCCACCCCGATAGTGGGAGGCGATTTATCAGTTTCATTAGCTTCCAATACTCCGGCCGCGGGCGTAGCCGTTGAAGGCGGCGCCAGAATTCCTTTCACCAAAGTGAATATCACCGCCGGATCAAGCGGAGCTACCATCACGGGTTTAACGGTTCAACGCACCGGTTTGTCAGATGATTTGGCTTTCTCTTCATTGGTTTTGATTGACGACTCGGATAACATCCAGGTTGGTCTTTCGCAGACTTTGAACGCGAGCCATCAAGTGACATTCAGCGAAGCCATCACTATTTCGGCTAATACCACCAAAACTTATACTTTGGCCGGTAATATGGCCGCGAGTCTTGATAGCTATAACGGCCAATTGGCCGCTTTGAGTTTGGTCGCGGTGACCACTACCGCTTCGGTTTCGGCTTCTTTGCCGATTACCGGCAATTCCCAGACTCTCAATTCAACCTTGACGATCGGCACGGCGACTATTACCGCCGGTTCAACCGATCCGGGTTCAGCCGCCACCAAAAACATCGGCACCACCGGTTATACTTTCTCCAGCTTGAAAGTTACCGCCGGTTCGGCCGAAGAAGTGACTGTTTATTCCATCAAATGGAATCAGTCTGATTCCGCGGCTGCTTCCGATTTGGCCAATGTTGTTGTTTCTGACGGCGCGACCAACTACGCCACCACGGTTTCTTCCGATGGCAAATACTACACTGCCAATTTTGGCAGCGCGGGCGTTGTGATCGGCAAAGGCTTGAACAAAGATTTCTCCATTAAAGGAGATATTCTTAATGGTTCAGCCAGAACGATTTCATTTGATATCTATCGCAATACGGATATTGCCGTCAAAGGTAATACCTATGGTTATTATATGACCCCGACTTTTACGGATAATGGAATAACCCACGCGACAGCTCAAGCGACTGACATCAACAACACGACTGCTCCGTATTTCGCGGGCGCTCGCGTGACTGTTGGCGGCGGTTCATTGAGAATTGACAAGAACGCTTCCATCGCTCCGGCGGCCAATATCACCGAAGGCGCGACCAGCCAAATTCTTGGCGGATTCGACTTTGTGGTTCAAGGCGAACCTGTCAATGTTTCAAGCATTCGCTTGGATTTTGACAATGTCGGCACCGGTTCAACTTCTGATGTCACAAGCATCACTTTGAACAAGACCGATGGAACGGTTTTGTCCACCGGCGGCACTGCTGCTGATGACACAACCAGTTTTGAGACAACTTTGGAAGGCACGGTCAATGGCCACGTTTCTTTCTCGGGAAGCATCACTTTCCCGGTTGGAACGACCCAGGTTGTCGTTAAAGGTAACTTAAATACCGATTTCGCCGCTGGCGATACCTTCAGAACCGGATTCAGCACTCCGGACGCGAGAATAACCAGCATTATCGGCGGAACAACCGGCAATACCATTACCGCCACTCCGGCCACCGCTATTTGGAGCAACACGATGACAATCAAGGGCGGTTCTTTGACTGCCACGATTGGCACCACTCCGGTTAACCAGACTGTTATTTCCGGAAAGAGTGATTTCACTTTCTCCAATATAGTTTTGGATGCCGGCGCTTCGGGAGAAAATGTCAAAGTGACTCAAATCATTTTGAGCAACACTTATTCCGCTTCCACCGATGTGTACAGTGTCAGACTGTATGACGGTTCAACCCAGTTGACCACCGGTTCGAATGTGGTTACACCTTCAACCTCGGCCAGCGCGGCGTTGAATACCTTTACCTTGGACAGTCCTCTGGTTATTGCCAAAGGAACTGCCAAAACAATTTCCGTCGTTGGCAATATTTTGGCGACTGCCGCCGCGACCCACGTTGAGAATTGGGGCTTTACAGCCGCCACAACCAATGTGACCGCGACCGGTGTTTCAACCGGCCAGGCCATCACTGTCACCACGACAGCCGATGCGGGTCCGACAGCGACCATCGCTGCGGCCGGACAATACAGTTGGGCTTTGGATTCTTCCACTCCGACCGGCAAATTGATTGCGGCTAAATCCACAGGAAATGTGATGACCATTCTGCGCTTCAAAGCGACTTCTGAACAAATCAACGTCGAAAAAATGATGGTTGGCTTAACCTCGGCCAGCTCAAGCGGCAGAGACATCAAAGCTTTCTACATTTATGACGGCTCAACCCTTTTGGGTCAGGGAGTATTCCCGAACCTGAACGGCGGTTTGAGCGGCAATACGGCCAGCACCACGGTTACTCTTTCAACTCCTTTGCAGATTCCTGCAAACACCGAGAAATTGGTAACCATCAAGGCTGATATTGACGATATTAACACCACCGCGACGGTTGCGACCGCCGGACATCGTGTCGCTCTTGATATTATCAGCAGAGACACGGTATTCGTGGAAACAACCAATAACCAAGGCGTAGGCGCCTCTTCGGGAACAACGATTACCGGTTATGGAACAGCTAACGCTTCCAGCACCGCGCAAACCACGGCTTATATCTATAAGTCGGTCCCGACGGTCGCCAAGGTTGATTTAACCAGCACTACTCTTGGTTCCGGCGGAACTTATGACTTGTATAGATTCTCGGTAACCGCCGACGCTAACGGCGATATCGATTTATACAAATTCTCATTTAAAATCGCCACTACCGACGGCACCTCGGGCCATTTGGCTTTGACCAATTTGACCCTAGTTGATGTGACCGAATCATCGGAAGTTACCTTGTACGCCAGTACGACCAACTTCTATGACACTTGGACAAACGGATTTGGCGATGACACGATTGATGTCGTGTTGCTTGCCAGCCCGGGTACTCCGGGAAGGACGCGGGCCTGGACATGGGCGACTCCGCCATCACGGAGACCGTGGGGTGGGGCGGCTTCGTCTTGGGCGGCGCCCCGGGAATCCTCCACTTCGTGGGTGGCACGCCGGCAGAGGCCCTCGCGTACAGCAGGCAGATGCGCGAGATCTGCGTCGGGCGAAGCCCGGACTACCTGCTCCCGGCGCTTGGATTCGAGGGCACCGCTGTGGGGATCGACATCAGGAAGGTCGTCCAGACCGGCATCG
>LCEC01000012.1 GCA_000997475.1 Parcubacteria group bacterium GW2011_GWB1_42_6 | reverse complement strand
AGTCAGGAAAAACGGAGGGAAACTGGTTTCTTTTGAAGTAATCAAAAAAGAAAAATAAAGCGAAGCTCGCAAAAACGGCTTCGCTTTTTAATTTGACTTTATTTTATTATTATGATATGATTAATCATAATTTTTTAGAAAAACAAAGTTCGTTAAAAATTTTTTGAAGGAGGAAAATATGTTGAAAGGAGAGCATATCTTTTTAAGGCCGGTGGGAAAAATATTTGAATAATTTAGAAAATCTCCGCATAGATAACCCATTATTAATCATCGTCAGTCGCTAGAAATCTTTGCCGATTCCTTTAAGGGTAGGAAAATCAAAGTAGTTTAAACACCGCACAAGATATTCCACGTTGCGGTTATCAGATGAGGCGAGTAAAAAGAAACTCGCCTCTTTTTTATTTAACAAAAAAATATTATTCTCTTCTTCGTTTTATTTTATATTATAAAAGCTGTGTTTTTATTGGATTACAGATGAAGCCTTGTTATTTAGAGATCTTTTTTGTATTATTACATATAAAGTTTTAACCATCCATTTTATGTCTATAGGCCCGTATAAGACAAATAAAGGTAGATTATTCTATAAAGGGAATAATTTTTTCCCTTGTATTCGGGAAATTAGAGGTCTAAAACCAGATTGTTCTTTAGTGAATCGCCATCTTGAAATAAGGCAAAACGGCAAAAAATGGGGATCTTTGGTCAGAATCTGGAGCAGTGTCTTTTTGGCGACAACAGAGTTTATGAAATTGCGGGGTGCGCTTTTATTTGATCTGCCTATTACAACGCGAATGATTTCTTCTCCCGGGGCTCTAACTGGAACAATTCCTTCCGATGTTGATCCGTTTGAAATAAATTTTTTTAATCACAAAACCTTTTTAACCCAATCATCCCAGCTTTATCTTGAATTTGCGATAACAAATCCTGAAATTCAGAGTGTTTTTTGTTGGGAAAAGAGCTTTAGGAGGGAAAAAGCTGATTTTCGTCATCTTCCCGAATTCACTCATGTCGAGTTTGAGGGCAATATAAATTTTAAGGAAAATTTAATAATTCAAAAAGAATATATTCAGTTTCTGGTCAGCTATATTATTCAAAATAATATTGGCGATTTAGGGGTATTTTTGGATAAAAAACAGATGAGTCTTTTAAAAGAGTTTTCTCGCTTAAAGTCTTTTGAAGAGATATCTTTTATCGACGCGTTTAAACTATTGAAGGAGAAGACGGGAGATCCTAAATACAATCAGCCGACTATAAAAAAATTCGGCGCATACGAAGAAGTCTTGATTACAGAGGCGATCGGCCAGCCGGTTTTTATCACTAATTTCATAGAAAATGAGGTTGCTTTCTATCACGCAAAATGCGAAAAAAATAAGCTTCTGGCTGAAAATGCCGATTTTTTGTTTCCCGGATACGGAGAAGTGATCGGAAGCGGACAGAGAGTTCGCACAAGAGAAGAAACAGAAGCAAAAGCAAATCGTTTTAAGCTTTCTATGCGGGATTATAAGCCATACATAGAATCTCGCGATATTCAAAATCCAAAAATTCATTCGGGCTGGGGAATGGGCATAGAGAGATTCGTGCAAGCTGTTTTACAGCTTCCCTTTATTTGGGAGGCGAAAGTTTTCCCTCGGGTTCATAATCAAAATCATCCTTAATTATATGAATTCAAATCGATTCAAAGATTTTTTCAAAAACTATTCAGGAAATGTGGACAGCGCGGATAATCAATTTTTCTGGAAACTTTCCGATGAAATTGTTCTGCGGATTATCAAAAATTATATTCCTAAAAATGGTTGCCGAGGAAAAGTCGTGTTGGACGCGGGAGGAGGAACGGGTCGCTGGATTGTGAAATTGAATAAAATTTATAAAGATTGTGATTTTATTTTGTTTGATAATTCCGATGATATGCTTGCCAAGGCGGAACAAAATTTTAAAAAAGAAGGCCTTTTAAACAATGTAAAGATTATTAAGGGTGATCTGGAGAAAATGGATTCCGTGCCGAATGAATCGGCGGATTATGCGATTAGTATTTATAATCCCATAAGCTTTCTTCTGTCTCCTCAAAAAATGGCTGGTAATCTTTATAGGATTATTAAAAAGGGGGGATTGGCTGTTGTGATGGGGCAAAACTTCTTCAACGCTTTAACATCGAAAATAAATAGCTTAGCTTCCGTTAGCGAAATTAAAAACACAAAGCGCAGGCACATCGTTAAATGGGGCGCCAAGGTGCCGGAATTAAAAGTTTTTTCGAAAGAAACCTTGGAAGAAATATTCAAAAATTCGGGATTTCGCGACATAACTTCTTTCGGCGTTCCTGTTTTTGTGCAACCGGGAGCTGAAGATTTTGATTCAAAAAATAAAAAAAGAAGCACAATTTCAAAGGCCCTGGAAAACGATCCCGTATTTTTCAAAGAAGTCGTGGAAATCGAGATGGCTTTTAACGGCTTATCAAGTTTGGTTAATAAAGGGATGAATATTCTTATTGTTGCCAGAAAATGAAAAATTATCCGTGGTTAAACATAAAAAATACAATGGAGGAATATGTGGATCCCGAATATTATAATCGGCTGCTTAGGGACTATATTTTTAGAGGAAAAACCGATTTGGAAATATTTGCGAGCAATATACCCAAGGGCAAGATGAAAAAAGCCCTTGAGATAGGGTGCGGAAACGGGAGGGCCACAAAAATATTTTTGGATCGAGCTGATTTTTCCGAGCTTTGTCTGGTTGACTTAAGTCGAAGAATGATAAAAAATGCCAAGGAAAATTTTCCGAATCGCAGAGATTTGAAATTTGAATGTTGCGATGGTTTGGAATATTTAGAGCAGGCAGAGGAAAAATATGATTTTATTTTCTCTTTGTGGAGTTTTTCTCATGCTGTTCACCAGATGATTTCCAGATTGGGTTTAGCCGCGGGCAAGGAGAGGATCGGCAATTTGATGGAGAAGATGGTTCTTTGCAATATGGAAAAGAGGTCTAAATTTTTTTTGATTCATTTTGATTCGCTTTCCGACGAACAAAAAATACTCATAAGGCAGTGGAAAAAAAATTTGCCGATTTTTTCTCAAAATAAAATTCAAAGCCCCTCTAAAAGATTTATAAACTATTCTTTAAGAAAATTGCAAAAAAGAGGTATAATAAAACTGGATATCAGGCATTTGAAAGGCGAGCCAATAATCTATAAATCGCAAGATGAAGCGCTGGAGATTTTCATGAATTTTCATATGGAAACTTTTTTTAACCGCTCTTTGCGGGAGAAAGAAGTTTTAAGCGAATTAAAAAAATATTTTTTAAAATTTAAACGCAAGGACGGTTTAATCGCGATAAGGCCCGGTTGTTTTGTTTATAGTTTTGAAAAAATAACAAATTAAATTAAAATATATGGCCTTGATAATTCCAAAAAAAATTCGCAAGGGAGACTCGGTGGGTTTTATCAGTCCTTCGGCCGGAGTGGGCGGTCTTGCGCCTCATCGGGTGGAAAACGCCAAGAAAACTCTTGAAAGCTTGGGCTATAAAGTCAAGATAGGTAAAAACGCGATGAAAAATTCCGGTTATATTTCAAGCTTCGTTGAAGACCGTATTGATGATATCCATTCCATGTTTTTAGATCCGGAAATCAAGATGATAATGTGCATAATAGGAGGAAATAACAGCAATCACCTGATAAAGCATCTCGATTACGGACTGATCAGAAAAAATCCGAAAATCTTCATTGGGTATTCGGATATAACCGTTCTTCACTTTGCTTTGCACACTCAGGCGAATTTGGCGACTTATTATGGCCCTTGCGCTATGACGCAATTCGGGGAATTTCCCAAAATTCTGGATTATACCTTGGATTATTTCAATAGAGAACTTTCGGCTGAAAATCATCAAAAAAAATATGAAATTCAGGCCTCGGAATTATGGACCAGCGAACTTCTAGATTGGTTTAAGAAAACCGATTTGACCAGAGCCAGAAAACTTGAAAAAAATACCGGTTACGAATGGCTGAAAAAAGGAACCGCGAAAGGGAAAATCGCGGGAGGCGCGATTTTGTCCATCAATCATCTCGCGGGAACGAAATATTGGATAAATCCCAAAGGAAAGGTTTATTTTCTTGATATATTAAAAGCCGATGAATTGAACGAAGGGGCGGTGGACGCGTTGTTGACCGATTTGGACAACATGGATTTTTTCAATGAAATAACGGGCTTAGTTGTCGGCAGGCCGGCGGATTACACATCCGAAGAAACTCAAAGATTGAAAGAATTGATTATCAAATATTCCGGCAAAAAAAAGTACCCGATATTATTTAACACGAATATCGGGCACACGGATCCGATTATTACAATCAGATACGGCCGTGATGTCGTTCTTGATTCCAGAAAGAACCTTTTTGCGTTTGTTTGATCGTCAGCGCCTGAACATTTTATGGCAAAGATCCGCTCCGAACCCGCTGGTCAGGAGCGCTTCTTTTTTATTATTCAAGAGCTTCTTTGTCCAATCGGTGAATCCTCCGTCCGCAAGCTGAATTCTCAACCCTGATTTGTTTTTGCCGTAGATGTGGAAGCAATGATTTTCATAGTATCCTATTCCGGCAATCCGGGCCAAATCAAAACCAAAAGCCATTTCGGGATATGTTTTGCGAAAAGGATCTAAAACCGTTTTCTGAAACTTAATCAGCTGGAAGAGGTGTTTATTGATTCCATATTTGTCCAAGTTTTTTTGGTCCAGATCGGTTATATCCGGCACGGTTTCGGCCAGACCAATTTTGTTTTCGGCGAAGACGCAATAGGACGGATTTTGGGTGTTTTCCATCACTTTTTTCCGGTCGATTGAAAAAATGCGGATGATTTCTTCCATTATCCGAATATCCGACAGATAAACCTCTATCTCGTTAACTCCGAAACAGTCTCTATTCATAAGTCGTATGAATTCGAGATAAGTTTTTATGTGTTTTTTTAGGGATTCAATTTGGAATTTTTCATGGCCGCAATCTCTTCCCGCAGTGCACATTCCGAAACACTTGAAGTGCTGCATATATCCCAGTGATTTATCGAAGGGCTGAAGACGCAAAAGCCTTTGGCTTGTCGCGAGATTAGCTTGGAAATTGCTTCTGGGATTATCTTTCATGGCTTGTTTTCTGCGAGCGGCGCATTCAAGAGCCAAAGCGATGGTGGGATCTCCGATAACTTCCAGATTTCGAATTGTTGAAAGAACATTATTCTGGTTGATTTTCGCGAGAACACTGTTAATTCCAATGGGACAGACCAGAGACAGCTCCACGGCTGAAAACTCTTTCGGAACGGCTTCATAGAACAGCGAATCAAACTTGATAATTTCTCGTTGATCTAATTCGCTGACGCCCAAATACGGGTTGATTAGATAAGAATTCATCAGATCGTTTGGCTTTATTGATTCGGCCCTGTTCTTAAATGCTTCCAAAAGCAGAGTTTGCAGATCGGAGTTCGGGATTTTTGATATTATTTTGGATAATCCCAAGGATCCTATTTCTTTTTCAATTCTGTTGATGGCATTATTTGCGCCGGTCGAATAAATCTTCTTTTTCATTTTTCTCTCGCCTTTTTTTGGTAAGTGATTGTTAAATAACTTACCAAATTATAAAAGATTATTTAGCCAGAATCAAGTTTTTTATTGTTCAAAAAAATGTTATGATTCAAGTGAGAAAAATTTCGTCTGAATTGGACGGATTTGAATGATTTTGAGTAAAATTGAAACGAAATGCGCAAGTCTTGACAAAGTGGTTTTTCGGTGTTAGACTTATCTATTAGTTAATAAACAAGTTCTTATAAAATCGAATATCCCATTTGTTACATTGAACATTGAATGAATTCACTGGAGGCTGACAATGAAGAAAATTTTCGATATTCTTGAGTTTCTGTTCTATTTCTTATTTGCTCGTTCAATCAGGCTTCTGTTGAGAGAAGTTGATTGTTCCGAGCAGATAAAAGCGGCCGCGATCTCTGTTTATAGGGATCAGCCGGATGTTCGGAGATTTGGATTTTGGAGTGAAAAAAATCTTCCAGATGTCCTTTCTTGGGTTCGATATATTTGGGGGGGTGAGAGATTCCGTCTTTTTATGATTGGGTCTTTGACCAAAGACATCGATCGAAATACTGCTACAAAGGAAAGCCTTGAAAGGGCTTGCATGCAGTTTAGAGAGGCTGTAAGAATCGCAGTTGGTATGGGTGCAGATACAATTTTGTACGCAGCGGCAACCAAACGGCTTCCCATCTGGGAAGAATTGAAAAAGCTCTATCCGGGCGTGACTTTCACGCTGGGAGATAATTTTACCGGCCTATTGCTCTGGGAAAGAATTCGAGACGCGTTCAAACGTTTTGGGCTTATTCCCGAATTTTCCAAGGTGCTTGTTATCGCGCCTTATGGGTTTTTGGGAAACATAAGTTTCCGCTCTGCTGCACGGTTAGGCGCCAAAGTTATTGGCATCGGCAATCCGATATCTTCAAGGAAAGAAGCTCTGGAAAGATTAAAAAGGGAATTTGACCTCGATATTTGTACTTCTTTCGAGAGTGTGGGTAAGGTTGACATGGTAATAGCGTGTAATAGCGCTCCCTGGTGTCTGTTGACTCCGAAAAGAATTGAGCTTCTGAGAAAGCCGGGTAGACAGTTGCTTATTATCGATCCGTCTGAACCTACCTGCATGACACCCGAGATGTTTCGTCGGGTTTCGGATAAAGTTGTGAGAATCGATGCCGGCATTGGTTTCAGTCGAGAATTAAAGCACGTGTTGCAACCGATCACGCCGTGGTTGCTGAGGCTGACAAATTTTGTCACTTGGGGCTGCTTCTGCGAAACATTTCTTATCTCGACTAATCCCAAGCTGAGGAAAATCGATTGGTTTCAGATTAATGAAGCCAATATGGAGGTTCTCCGCGAGTTCTTGGGAAACGGCAAAGGTAAATTTGCTTTGCCGGAGCCGACTTGTTTCGGCAAGCCGGTCGCAAGTTTGAATTTGTCAGGAGACAAGTGGGAAGAGTCTAAAAAATATTTTGAAATGCAGGAAATTCTCGAAAGTTCGAGGACTTTCATGCTCTAAAAAAATAAACAAGGCAGTCAATTCAAAAAATCAACAAAGAATTGACTGCTTTTTATTTTTGGTCGAAAGTGTGTTAAAATAAAAAAGTAAAATTAAGTTTTGAACATGTTCGGCTCTTCTCTATCTTTAGCTCAATTTTATCCACTCCTTAGCGCAGTCTTTATTTTAGGATTAGGGGTTGTGGTTTTTTTGAAAAAATGGGACGTAGCTATTAATAGGTTGTTTTTTATAGTAACAATTGTTTTTGGGATTTGGCAATTTGGCACATTTATGATGTTTATCAGTAATAGAGACGAAAGTATTGTTTTTTGGGACAGGTTTATTTATTTGGGGGTGGTATTCATGCCGGCTTTTCAATATCATTTTAGCCTTCTGGTAACTCATTCCAATAGAATCAGAAAGATGATGTTGGCTATTTCTTACATTTTATCGGTAGTATTTTTATTTCTAAGCAGAACTGATTATTTTGTTTCGGGAGTTTATCATTATAAATGGGGCGCCCACACTATTGCTCAATTACTTCATCATTTCTTTTTAATCTTCTTTTTCTTTTATATTTTTGCCCTGCTTTATAATTTTTATCGTTATTTCCAAGAATCGAACTCGGTTATAGAAAGACATAGAATAACATATTATGTTGTTGCCTTCGCTATTCTCAATTTGATTGGCGGCACGGCTTATCTGCCAGCCTATAAAATAGGAATTTATCCTATTTCGTTAATTGCTCCATTAGTCTTTTCTGTTTTAATCGCCTATGCGATTGTTGTTCATCGCCTTATGGATATTAAGCTTGTGATGAGAAAGTGGTCTGTTATATTAAGTTCCGTTTTTACCATTTTAATTTTTGCTTTCGCGGTGCAATATGCCTTTGAAAGATATTTCGGGAGGTTTGCGGAATTTTCCAACTGGGTGAATTTGTTGATTTTAGTGGCGGCTTTGCCGGCGTTTTCGAGCGTTAGAAACTATTATTACTATCTCGCCAACAAATATTTTTTCACTTCGCTTTATGACAGCCGGCAGGTGCTGGTGCGTTTGGGCGATCGGTTGAGATCAACTCTGGATATCAACAAAATCTACGGATTTATTTCGGCTACTTTGGTGAGCTCTTTTCATACCAAAGCCACGGCGATTTTGGTGAAAAATATTAAAGAGGAAAAATACGAAGCTGCTTTTAACAATGGTTTTCAGCTGGGGGACGAGAGGTTGTTTTTGGAAAATAAATCTCTTTTTGACAGGCTTTTCAGATATTCGGAGCCGATTATAGTTGAAGAACTTAAAACCGGTTTGCGGCCGGAAGACGCGGCGGCGCTGGATTTTTTGATTAAAAAGAATGTGGCGATAATGATGCCTTTGAATTTGAAAAGCGAAACTTTGGGCTTGATCGTTTTGAGCGCCAAAGAATCGGGCGATATGTATAATGAAGAGGATCTGGAAACTTTAAGGGCGATTGCGGCGCAATCGGCCGTGGCCATAAAGAACGCCGAGCTTTATGAAGAAACGAAAAATTTCTCCATAACCCTTCAAAAAGAAGTCGATCGCCAAACGGCCGAACTCAAAAACGCCAACATCAAGCTCCAGCAGTTGGATAAGGCCAAGACGGAATTTATTTCCATCGCTTCGCACCAGCTTCGCACTCCGCTTTCAATCATCAAAGGATTTGTTTCGATGATGCTTGAGGGGACTTACGGCCAGATAAGCAATGAGGTGAAAGACAAATTAAAAAAAACATACGAGAGCGCCGAACGATTGATAAGGCTGGTGGACGCCTTGCTTGATCTTTCGCACATTGAAAGTGGCAAAATCAGGCTGGAAATGAAAAAAATGGATTTGGCGCAAATGGCGGCCAGCGTTGTTGAAGAATTGGCGCCCGAAGCCGAAGAAAAAAACATTAATCTCAAATTCAAGGATCCCGGCCGCGAATATTTTATTTTGGGCGATGAAGAAAAATTGAGGCAAGTGGTGATGAATCTGATTGATAATGCCGTGAAATACACCAAAGAGGGCGAAGTGGAAGTTTATTTTGAAGAAAAAGGAAAAAACGTGCGGCTGGCCGTCAAAGACACGGGAATGGGAATGCGGCGGGAAGAAATCGCGATCCTTTTTCAAAAATTCGTGCGGGGGAGCGAGGCGGCGCATTACCACACCGAAGGAACGGGGATCGGCCTTTATGTCGCCAAGCGCCTTCTTGAAGAACAAAAAGGGGAAATCGGGGCGGCTTCGGAAGGCGAGGGCAAGGGCAGCGAGTTTTTTATCTTGATGCCTCTTTATGAAGAAAAAACGGGGATCGTCAGCTCGGTAAAAAGTTCAATTTCTTATCGCGGCCAGAAAATCGCGGGAAGATTGAAAGGGTTGATTGCGAGGTGATTTTGGTTTGATTGACAAAACGAACTTGAAACTTATAATGGAATCATGAAAAAGAAAAAAATCACAATTGATTCTTTGGCTGGAATGATTCAAAGGGGATTTGGCGAAATGGCAAAAAAAGCCGAAGTTGACCAGCAATTCAATTCCGTCAATGATCGGCTGGATAGGATTGAGAAATTGCTTATTGACGATCACAATAGAAGAATAGAAAAGCTGGAATCGGCCGTGAAAGAATTAAAGGATCTATTGGCGGTAAAATAAAAAATATTTTGAACTTATCCAGCCTAAAAGGGCTGGATTTTTAGTTTGTTTGAGGTAAGATAAAGATGTAATGCCAATCTGCAAATAACATTCAAATGTTGCGAATAAGATTCCAAATTCAAATTCAAATTCATTCGCGGCCCTCCTTCGCCCCGCATTTGCGGGGCTATGGAAGGGCAAGCATTTGCATATGATTCGCAGATTGGAATTATATTTTTCTTATGCGGATTTTAAAAGTTAATCCTGAAAATATCAGAGAATCGGAAGAGGCGATTATTGAAGCGGCGCAAGTGATGCTTGCGGGCGGCGCGGTGGTTTTTCCTACGGATACGGTGTATGGCTTGGGGTGCGACGCCACTAATGAAAAAGCGATCAGAAAAATTTTTAAAATAAAACAAAGAGAACAGGAAAAAGCTCTTTCGGTGATTGTGAGAGACATCGCGATGGCCAAAAAAGTGGCTTTGATTGATTCAAAAATAGAGAAATCTTTAAAAAATATTTTGCCCGGAGCCATAACCGTGATTTTAAGAAAAAAAGACAAATTGCCCGAAATTTTGACCGCCGGCAAAGAGACGATCGGTTTGCGGATTCCCGATTACAAACTCACTCACTTGCTTTGCGAAAATATGGGGCGGCCGTTTGTGGCGACTTCCGCCAATATTTCGGGGGAAATAGAAACGACAAAAATCGCCAGCGTTTTTAAGTATTTCGAGGGAGCGATCCACCGGCCCGATCTTATTTTGGACGCGGGAAATCTTAAATGCTCCCAACCCTCGACAATTCTGGATTTAAGCGGTTTTTTGCCAAAGATTGTCCGCGTGGGTCCGGTGAGCAAAGGAAAATTATTGGAAATATTGAGAAGCTGAAAAACCATTTTGAGATTTGGGGCTTGCAAAAATAAAACCAGATGTCATTCCCGTGGAAACGGGAATCCATGTTAATTTAAAATTAAATTCGGGTCTGGATCCCCGCTTTCGCGGGGATGACAGAAAACATGAACGTAATTGAATTCTCTGATTTTGTTAACATGTTAAAATGGCCAGATGATCATTTTTTTTCAATCCATAATCTTGGGAATTATTCAGGGCACGACGGAATTTTTGCCCATCTCGTCTTCCGCCCATTTGGTTTTGGCGCCATGGCTGTTTAATTGGCCGGATCCGGGTTTGGCTTTTGACGTGGCTTTGCATTGGGGAACTTTAATCGGAGTTATCGCCTACTTTTGGCGCGATCTTTTGGATATTCTGGCAAATCTTGAGTTCAAAATCAAAAAATTCGGAGAATATAATTTTCAAACGCGTTTGTTTTTCATTTTGGCAATCGCTTCAATCCCCGGAGCTGTTTTCGGCTTATTACTGGAAGATTTGGCCGAGACGGCTTTCCGCTCGCCGGTTCTGATCGCTTTTTTGCTGGCTTTTTTTGGAATTGTGATTTGGCTGGCGGACAAAAGAAGCCGGCGCAAAAACGATCTGGCGGAAATAAAAACTGGAAAAGGATTTTTGATCGGGCTTGCCCAGGCCTTGGCGATTATTCCCGGAGTTTCCAGGTCCGGCGCCACAATTTCGGCCGCGCTCATGCTGGGATTTTCTCGGCCGGCCGCGGCGAGATTTTCTTTTTTACTTTCCATTCCGATAATTTTCGGGGCGGGTTTGGCGCAAATTCCCAAGCTTTCGGGGGATATTTTGAATTTGGCTCTTTTGGCAGGAATGATTTCGGCCGCGATTTCGGGATATCTGGCAATCGGCTGGCTTTTGCGTTTTGTGCGGAATGGGAGCTATAAAATTTTTGTTTGGTATAGATTTATTCTGGCCGCGATTATTTTAATCATTGTTGCTCTAAAATAATGAATCAGGAAATTTTTGATTGGATAAATTCTTTCGCGGGAAAAAGCCTTGTTTGGGACGGGCTGGGAATATTTTTTGCGAGTTACTTGCAATATATTTTGGTTCTTTTTTTGATTGTTCCGGTCTTTATGTCTTCGGGCAAAAAAGAAAGAAGCAAAAATCTGTTGATCGCTTTTTGGGCTCTGGCGGCGGCGGCAGTTTCCCGGATCGGAATAGTGGAAACGGTTTATTATTTTTATTGCCATCCCCGGCCGTTTTTAATCGGCGGCGCCAGGCAGCTTGTTGAAACATCGGCGTTGTGTTCTTTTCCTTCGGGGCACGCGGCTTTTTTCTTTGCTTTGAGCATGGTGGTTTTTTTGAATAACTGGAAATGGGGGATTTGGTTTTTCGCGGGCAGCATCTTGATGGGTTTGGCGAGAGTTTTTGCCGGGATCCACTATCCGCTGGATATTTTGGGCGGAGCGGTTTCCGGATTGATAATCGGCTGGCTGATGAATAAAATATTTTATATTTTTCAAACAAAAAACGCCCGATGAGGGTGTTTTTAGGAGAAATGCTTTAAGGGTATTTTTCTCGGGATTTATCTTTTGTTTATATTGATTGTTTTTATAAAATTATCAATATCTTTTGTTATTCTTATAGTGTATTTTGTCTTTTTATTGTCTGATTTATATAATTGTAAGCTATGTTTAAACCCAATACTTTGGATCATTTCTTGAATATCTTGTGATAAATCGGGAATAGTTGTCACGAAGTTTGCCATTTTGTATTTTCTATCAAAATAAATGGAGCCATCCGTTTCAAATAATCCTTTTAAGCATTTTATTGTAAAACTCCTGTTTTCTTTTACCCAGTTTGGTACTCGAACTTTTTGTTTAAATTTAGATCCTTCTTTCGCTTTCCAATTTAAGATTTCTTCAAGTTTATTCGAATAACAGCTTATATCTACACAATTATCTTTTCTTTTTACCAGAGAAACTTTGTTATTTGGGAATATCTGCTTTAATGAGTTGGATATTTCCGAAATGACAGATTTATATTTCAGATCGCATGTTATCCTTAATCGTACTGCTCGATTGTTCGGGTTTGAGAGATTGCCGTCCCCAATAGAAACTCCTATTATGTAGGCCAGATTGTTTTTATAATTATCTTCTCCGACCATAAGTCATGAGAAATAAAAATGGTGCCCGAGGAGAGACTCGAACTCTCAAGCCTTTCGGCACACGATTTTGAGTCGTGCATGTTTGCCATTTCATCACTCGGGCAAGAATTTTTATTTCCCCCTTTGCAAAAGGGGGATTACTGTGTCCTCCCGTAGCTTTACGCGAAGGAGGAAGGGGGATTTTAGAGATAGCTTTCAATATTGAAAACTACTTGTAAAATCCACCCTAACCCTCCTTTAAAAAGGAGGGAAAATGTAAGCTAATTTTAGCTTTTTGAAGGGCTTTTGTCAATTTTGGGGTTTGGGTGTAAAATATAAACATAGTGCGAACCGCGAACGGGAATCCAGACATTCAATGTCGAGATCCCGGACATTGAATGTCTGGATTGGCATCATAATATAGTTTATGGCTAAAATAATCAGCGTTGTTAATCAAAAAGGCGGCACCGGAAAGACAACCACCACCACGAATCTGGCGGCCTATTTGGCGGCGATGGGAAAATATGTTTTGCTGGTGGATTTGGATCCGCAGGCCAACGCGACAAGCGGCCTGGGTTTTGAACCGGATAATTTGGAAAAACATCTTTATCACGCTTTTTCCGATGAATTTTATCCGGAAGACATTATCCGGCGGACGAATCTTTTCGGTTATGATATAATGCCTTCAAACGGCGATCTGGCCGGAGCGGCGATTGAATTAGTGGGGACGGAAGAAAGAGAATTCAAGCTTTACAACATTTTGCATCGCGTGAGAACGAATTACGATTATATTCTGATTGACTGCCCGCCAAGCCTTGGACTTTTAACAATCAACGGATTAACGGCGGCGGATGAAATCGTGGTGCCGGTGCAATGCGAATATTACGCTCTTGAAGGACTTGGGCAATTGATAAAAACGGTTAATCTGATTCAAGATAATCTCGGCCGAGATTTGAAAATAAAAGGGGCATTGCTCACGATGCATGATCCGCGCAATAATCTTTCGCGCCAAGTGGCCAAAGAAATCAGGCTGCATTTTCCGGGATATGTTTTTGAGTCGGAAATTCCCCGTTGCGTGCGTTTGGCCGAGGCCCCGAGTTTTGGCAAAACCATTTTTCAATATGATCCCGATTCCAAAGGAGGAAGAGCTTACAGGCAGCTTGCCGAAGAATTGATAAGATTGGACAGCGTTTCGGCAAAAATAGATCCGGCGATAAGACCTTAAATCAGTTTGTCAGTTTGTCAGTTTAAAACTGAAAAACCGAATAACTGATAAGCTGAAGAACTGAAATTATTATGGCTATAATGTTGAAGTTTCGAAAGTCAAGCCCAATCCCCACCAGCCGCGCATGGAAATGGATCCGATCTCTTTGAAGGATTTGGCCGAGTCCATAAAACAGCATGGAATATTGCAGCCTTTGATTGCGACCAAAATCGTCAAAGAAAGTCCGCACGGCCAGGATGTGGAATATCAGCTCATCGCCGGACACCGGCGCTATGAAGCTTCCAAAATGATCGGGCTTTCCCATGTTCCCGTGATAATCAGGGATATCACCGAGCAGCAAAAACTGGAATTGGCATTGGTGGAAAATCTGCAAAGATCGGATTTGAACGCGATTGAACGCGCCAAGGCTTTCAAGGAACTGCAGGAAGAATTCAATCTGACTCATGAAGAAATTGCCGAAAAAGTCGGCAAAAGCCGGGAAGCGGTAACAAACACTTTGCGTCTTCTCAATTTGCCCAAAGCCATCCAAAGCGCGGTGGAAAGCGGCCGGATTTCGGAAGGCCACGGCCGGGCGATTTTGGGCACTAAAAACATTGCGGCACAGATGGCGCTGATGGACGAAGTGGTTGAAAAGAATCTTTCTGTCCGCCAGGCGGAAGAACGGACGCGCGAAGTTTATGTGCACGATCATAACCGGCGTTTGGTTTATGATCCGGAATTGAAACGCCTTTCAAGAAAGATAGAACTTTATTTCGGCCGCAAAGCCCATATCAAAAAAAGCGGCTTGGGCGGAAAAGTTTGGATCGACTACAGGGATAAAGACGATTTGATGGAATTAATAAAGAAGTTGACGGGAGAGGGATAGGGTCAGGGTCAGTTTATTAGTTTATTAGTTTTTGCAATATGCTCCCATTCTGTCATTTGGCAAAATGGGAGTTTTGATTACACAAAAACAAAAAATTCCAGAAATTCAACATCTGGAGTCGGATTTAAAACTAACCAACTAAGAGTTCCGCAGCAGCGGGGCGAAACTAACTAACTGAAAACCGATTAACTCTCTTTCCATTCCGCTTCAACTATTCTTTTTGGATCTTTGACTTTGGCCAGCGCTTGGCAATCGGCTTTGTGGATTGTGATTCGTTGGTTAAGCGTGATATAGCCTTTGATTTCTTGCGGCGGTTGGGGATTGCAGCATTTGGCCAAAACAGTGGCGATTTTATCATCGCCTTGGACTTGGGCGACGGGCGTGAAAACTCTCTCGGATTTTATCGGCTGCGTTTTTATTGGTTCTTTTTTCGTTTCTTCTTTTATTTCTTCCGGCTCCAATCGCGAACGGTTCCGGTTGAACCATTGCCGAATGCGGTTTTGCGCCATATTGGTTTTGACAAATCGCAACCAATCGCGCGAGGGTTTAACTTGTTTTTGGGTGAAAATTTTAACAACTTGGCCGTTTTTAAGCGGAGTATCCAATGAGACGAGCTTGCCGTCGATTTCCGCTCCTTGGCAGCGATGGCCGATTTCCGTGTGGATGTGATAAGCGAAATCAACCGCCGTGGCGCCTTCGGGCAAATCAATCACGTCGCCTTTGGGCGTAAAAACGAAGATCCTGTCTTTAAAAAAATCGATTTGAAGCGATTTGAAAAATTCGTCCGTGGCGGCCGATCCTTTGGATTGTTTTTGCCATTCCTGAATTTGCTGAATCCATTTTAATTCTTTTTCCGGAGCCTGGGTGAAAAATTTTTTAAAATAAGCTTTGAGTCCTTTTTGTTCGGAATAATACCAATGGGCGGCGATGCCGTGTTCCGATTCCGTATCCATTTTTTCGGTTCGGATTTGAATTTCAATGATTTTTCCGCCTTGGCAAAAGACGGTTGTGTGCAAGGACTGATAGCCGTTGGGTTTTGGCAGGGCGATGTAATCCTTGATTCTGCCCGGCAGCGGCCGCCAGAGTTTATGAATAATTCCCAGCGTTGAATAACAGTCTTCAACCGAATGAACGACGATTCTTAGTGCGACCAGGTCGTAGATTCGGCTCAAATTCATTTCGTAGCGTTGGAGTTTGCGGTAAAGGCTGTAGTAGTGTTTGGCCCGCCAAGAAATTTTTAACGGCCGGATATTTTCTTTGGCCAATTCCTTCTTGAGCGCCGGAATTATTTTTTCTATGTATTCTTCTCTTTCCTCGAATTTGTCGCGAACTTGGTTTTTCAGCCATTGATATTCGTTTGGCATCACGTATTCAAAAGCCAAGTCTTCCAGTTCTCCCTTAATTCGTCCAATGCCCAGGCGATTGGCCAGCGGCGCGTAGATTTCCAAAGTTTCCAAAGCGATGCGATGCCTTTTTTCGGGCGGCAAGGCGCCCAAAGTTTTCATATTATGAAGGCGGTCGGCCAGTTTTATCAAGACGACTCGGATGTCTTCGGCCATCGCCAAAAACATTTTGCGCAAATTTTCCACTTGCCGCTCGACGCCGCGGTATTTTATTTTCCCTAATTTCGTTATTCCTTCAACAAGGCGGGCGATTTCTTTGCCGAATTCTTTTTTAATCCGTTCCAATGTTATAGGCGTGTCGTCCACCACATCATGCAAAAGGCCGGCGGCGATTGCCGTTGAATCGAGTTTCATTTCAGCCAAGGTTTGGGCGGTTGCTATGGAATGTTCCATATACGCTTCGCCGCTTTTGCGGGTCTGCCCTTTATGGGCTTCGTTGGCGAAGTTATAAGCTTTTTTGATCAAATCCAAATCAACCTCCGGATTGTGTTCTTCAATTTTTTTGAGAAGAGTCTCAAATGAATACATTTCTTAATTTTCAATAATCCAATTTTCAATGAATTTTCAATATTCAATGCTCAATTTTCAAATTCCGCCAAGATTGATCAGTTTGAAAATTAAAGAATTGAAAATTTGATATTGATTGAAAATTGATAATTGAAAATTATTCTTTATTCTTGCATTCCTTATTGCCGCATTTCTCGTTCCCTTTTTTATCAACCACCATAAATGATCCGCAACGGGGGCATTTCTGTCCGGTCGGCTTGTTCCAGGAGGCGAAATCGCATTTGGGGTAAAGCGAACAGCCGAAAAATATTTTTCCTCTTTTGGTACGCCTTTCAATCACTTGCCCTTCCACGCATTTGGGGCAGGGCATGCCGGTATCGCTTTTTATGTTTTCGGTATGGCGGCATTTGGGAAAATTGGAACAAGCGTAGAATTTTCCAAAGCGGCTGGTGCGGATGACGATTGGCGAATTGCACTCGGGACAAATTTTATCCGTGGGTTCCGGTTCGGCTTTTTGCTGTTTTACTTCTTTATATTTTTTATCAAGGTTTTCTTTGAAAGGAGCATAGAATTCCTCCATGACCGGCTGCCATTTTTTTTGCCCCTCGGCGATTTCGTCGAGTTCTTCTTCCATTTTGGCGGTGAAATTAAGGTCGACGATTTGGGGAAAATGCTCAACCAAAATATCATTGACCGTAAAACCGATTTCGGTGGGAAAGAATCTTTTTTGTTCGTTTTTTTGCGTGTAATTTCTTTCCACAATAGTGGAAATTGTCGGCGCGTAAGTGGAAGGCCGGCCGATGCCGTTTTCTTCCAATGTTTTTATAAGCATGGCTTCGGAAAATCTGGCGGGAGGTTCGGTGAAATGCTGATCGGGAGAAATTTTTTCCAAATCCAAATCTTCCCCTTCGCTTAAAGAAGGCAATGAAACTTCGCTCACTTTGTTTTCATAAACTTTCAAAAATCCGTCAAATTTTATTTGAGTGCCGTTTGATCGGAAAGTGTATACCGATCCATTCCCCCCTTTAGAAAGGGGGGTTAGGCCGTTCAGGCTCTGAGAGCCTTCAGGCTCGAATGAGGGGGATTTTTCTGATTCCGCTTTAATATCCACCGCCGTCAAACTTAAGACAGCCGGATTCATTTGGCAGGCCAGGGTTCTTTTCCAAATAAGGCGGTAGAGTTTAAACTGGTGCTGGGTGAGAAAATTTTTGATTGCTTCCGGCTCCTGCCCGATATCGGTGGGACGGATCGCTTCGTGGGCTTCTTGGGCGCCTTTTGATTTTGTTTTATAAAATATTTCTTTCTCCGGAAGATATTCGGGGCCGAATTTTGCTGTGATTGCTTGGCGGATTTGGATCAAAGCTTCTTTCGCGAGATTTTGCGAATCGGTCCTCATATAACTGATAAGTCCGATTGATCCTTCGCTGCCCAGCTCCACTCCTTCGTAAAGCTGTTGGGCGATTTGCATCGTTTGCTTGGCCGAAAACCCCAGTTTTTTTGCCGCGTCCTGCTGGAGAGTGCTGGTTGTGAAAGGCGGAGAAGGATAGCGATGGGATTCTTTCGATTCGATTTTCGCCACTTTGTATTGCGCGCCTCCCAATTTTTCTAAAATTTCATCGGCTTCTTTTTGGCTTTTTATGCCGAGCTTTGTGATTGCTTCGCCATCTTTTTTGATAAGCGACGCTTCAAACGCTTCTTCCGGCAAAGTTCCTTTCTTTTTTAAAAAAGCCGAAATCGTCCAATATTCTTCCGGAACGAATGCGAGAATCTCTCTTTCGCGTTCAACGATCAATCGCACGGCTACCGATTGCACACGGCCGGCTGAAAGGCCCTTGGCAACTTTTTTCCAAAGAAAAGGGGAGATTTGATAACCCACGATCCGATCGAGAATTCTTCTGGCTTGCTGGGCGTCCACGAGGCTCATGTCGATTTGGCGGGGATTTTTCAGGGCTTCGTTGATCGCGTTTTTGGTGATTTCGTGGAAGACGATCCGCTCTGTTTGCTTTTTGTTTTTTTTGAGCGCCAAAGCTTCTTCCAAGTGCCAAGCAATGGCTTCGCCTTCGCGGTCTTCGTCGGTCGCGAGGATCACCTTGTCGGATTTTTGCAAACTCTTTTTAAGATCCGTCACTTTTTTTCTGGCAAGCATTGGCACCACGTATTTGGGCTTGAAACCGTTTTCGATATCCACGCCCAATTCTTTTCTGGGCAGATCCCGCAGGCAAAAAGCGTTGGATGGTTTTGGCTTTGGTTGGGGATTCGACGATGACGAGGTTCATAGGTAATAAAATTTCTAATTTTTAATTTTGTAATTTTTAAATAAATCCCAATTTTTAATGTTTAAAAACTAAGAAATTAAAAATTATTTACAAAATTAAAAATTCAAAAATTAAAAATTTCATCTTGCCAAAACATACTGCATTCCTCCCAAATTTTTAACCTTGCCCTTCATTTCCATCAGCACCAATGTTGAAGTGGTTAGGGCGGTGTCCATTTTAGTTTCTTGGATGATTTTGTCAATGGTCACGGGCTCTTGCGAGAGAATCGCAATGATGGCGGCTTCTTCTTTGGTGTCGGGCAAAATTTGTTTGGCGGTAATGTTTTGGGCAAGGTCGCGCAGGTTTAATTCATCGAGAATATCGGCGGTTTGGGTGACAAGTTTCGCCCCGATTTTTATCAAGTTGTTCGGTCCCAAAGATGTTTCCGAAAAAATCGGCCCGGGAATCGCGAAAACTTCTCTGTTTTGATCCAGCGCGTGGCGGGCCGTCAGCAGCGCTCCGGATTTTTCGGGCGCCTCCACAACCAGCGTTCCCAGAGCCAAGCCGCTCACAATTCTGTTTCGGGCGGGAAAGTGGTGCTTTAAGGCGGCGGCGCTGGGCGGATATTCGCTGATCAGAGCGCCGTTTTGAATTATCATTTGGGCCAGTCTTTTATTTCCCGGCGGAAAAACGCTTTGCCAATCAATTCCCGATCCGATCACGGCAATCGTTCGGCTTTTATTTTCCACGGCCGCCAGATGCGCCAAAGTGTCAATTCCTTGAGCCAGTCCCGAAACTATTGTCATTCCGGCCTGGGAAATTTCGCGCGCGATCATAATCGCCGCTTGCTTGCCGTACATTGAAAGCCGGCGGGTGCCCACGATCGCGAGAGCGAATTCATCTTCGGGTTTAAATGATCCCTTTATATACAATATATACGGCGGGGAATAAATCTGTTTTAAGAGCTTGGGATATTCTTCGTCAAGAATCGTTAGTATTTTTATATCTTCCTTCTCCAATTTTTTGAGTTCAAGCCCCAAATCCATTTGCGATCGTTTCAGAACTATTTCCCGAGATAAATCTTCTTCAAGTCCCGATTCAATAAAATCGCTCGCGCTTCCTTCTTTCCAAGCATATTCCGCCGAACCGAAATGATCGATGATTTTTTTAAAACGAGCCGGACCGATCCGCTCGTTAAAAAGATTGAAAGCATGAAAATATGGCGCTTGGGGATGCATATGAGCACCCTACGAAATTACGAATCTTTTACTAATATTACGAATAAATTCAATTTGTAAAATTTGTAATGAATTAGTAATTTGGTAGGGTTCCAGTAAACTATACCATCTAACAAAAAAATCTCAAAACCGAATAAAAAAACCGCCGCGGAGTGTTTCGCGCGGCGGGAATTCTTTGAATTATATAAAAGCTTGTTCGCCGGAAACCGGATCCATAAACGCGGCGATTGCGTTCTTTGGCGTCTCTGTGACGCCTTTGCGATATAAACCAGGTGAATCTGCAGGTATGCGGCGCATAACCATGGGATTTTCGACTTGTGGCATATCCACAGCCACCCTCTCAACACGCCGCCGGCTTTCCATATCTCCGAGGTGAAGAACTTGAGCAACGCCGCCAGTATAGTGCCAATCGAGACGAGCGTTTGCCTTCTCTGCGACTTCTTTGACCCAATTCTCGACGGCATTTGAGCTACCATCCAAAAGAGCTATGAGCTCTCCTTTCTCAAAGATTTCTTGGTCGCAAGGCGTGGGCGTCGGTCCATCTGTTGCCATGATCTACTCCTTTATAAGGTTTTTAGGTACCAAAGATCTTTAGTCTTGCTGACTATCGTACTATATAAAATTATTGATAATATGTCAAATGCTTTCCTTCATCTCCTCAATCGTCTCCGAAAGCATTTGGAGATACAAATTCAAGCCCACGGCGTTAATGCCCGCGCCGCGGATTTCAAGATCTTTCATCGCGATTTGGTAGCCGGAGCCCAACGCTTCGGCTTCTTTGAGAGCGTCCAATCTTTTTTGCGCTTCTTCGGTTAGATGATGCGGTTGGTATAAAAAATAAGCGTGAGCCTGGATATGTGAGCGGCCGATTCTTCCTCTGATCTGGTAGGCCTGCGCCAAGCCCAATCGCGCGGCATTGGCCACGATCAATGTGTTGGCATTGGGAAAATCCAGCCCGTTTTCAATGATAGTAGTGGCGACCAAGATATCTATTTTTTTATCGCGGAAATCGTTGATGATTCGGATCAGATTTTTTTCATGCATCCGGCCGTGAATGGCGGCGATAACTGTTTCCCTTCTCCCCTTAATAAGGGGAGGATTAAGGTGAGGTAATTTGGATTCGGAATTAATTACCCCCTCTCTAACTCTCCCCCTCGGCCGAGGGGGAGAGGAAAGGATCTGTTTTAATTCTTTTGCCGCCGAAGCGATGGTTTCTACCTTGTTATACAAAAAATAAACTTGCCCGCCGCGGTTCAATTCTTTTTCAATCGCTTCCTTGATCAAATCTTCGCGGAACGGTTCCACAAAAGTTTTAATATTCAATCTTCCCGGCGGGGGAGTTGAAATCACGGAAATATCGCGAAGTCCCGCCAACGCCAAATTCATCGTGCGGGGAATGGGCGTGGCGGACATAGAAAGAATGTCGATGGCAATATTTTCTGTTGCTTCCCCATTCCCTGTGTCATCCCGGGCTTGACCCGGGATCCAGATTAATTTAGGGGTCTGGATTCCCGCTTTCGCGGGAATGACAGAAGGGGAGGAATCAGGAATGACAGAATAGGAGGAAGAGGGCGCGGCGCGCCATTCTTTGAATCTTTCTTTTTGCTTCACTCCAAATCTCTGCTCCTCGTCGATTATGGCCAGTCCCAGATTTTTAAAATCAACATCGCGGCTCAAAATGCGATGAGTGCCGATTAGGATATCTATTTTTCCGGTTGCCGTTTCTTTAATAATCTGCGTCTGTTCTGTTTTATTTTGCAATCTTGAAAGAATGGCCAGCCGCACCGGGAATTTTTTGAGGCGTTCGCAAAAACTGCGGAAATGCTGGTTGGCGAGAATCGTGGTTGGCGCGAGCACCGCCACTTGTTTGCCGCCAAGCACGGCTTTAAAAGCCGCGCGCAGAGCCACTTCTGTTTTGCCAAAACCAACATCGCCGCAAATCAAGCGATCCATCGGGCGCGCCGATTCCATATCTTTTTTAACATCGTTGATTGCTTTGATTTGATCGTCAGTTTCAATATAGGGGAAATCGGCTTCCAATTCTTTTTCGAAAGCTTCTCCGGAAGGATACTGAAATCCCCGCGCTTTGGCGCGTTGGGAGTAAATTGCCAAAAGTTCTTTGGCCAGTTTGATCGTATTTTCCTTGACTTTCTTTTTGGTATTGAACCACAAAGAACCCGAAAGCCGGTGGATGATCGGTTTTTCAAAGCCGATGTAGCGGCTCAATTTTTCTTCCAGTTCCAGCGGCACAAAAAGCCTGTCTCCTTGGCTGTATCGCAAAACGAAAAGTTTAGCGTTTGAATTTTGATCGGGCGGGGCGGTTGAAATTTCTCCGCCGGGGCTGTTGGTAAAACCCAAAAATATTCCGATGCCATGATCCAGATGAGTGAGATAATTGCCCGGTTTTAAACCCAGAATCAAATTTTCCGGCTTTCTTCCCGAGAGTTCTTTTTTTATTTTCTTCTCGCTTTTCAAAACTTCTATTTCCAGAGTTTGAATTTCTCCGATTTTTTTTCCGGCAAATTCAAGGCGATAAGCTTTTTGCGAGCCCAAGGGAAAAATATCCAAAATTCCTCCTCTTTGGCTGAATTCGCCGGGCGCGCCGATTGTTTGCGCTTTTTCGTAACCCAGTTCGGTGATTTGGCGCATCAGGGCGAAAAGATCAATCGCCAAATCTTTTTCCAAAATCAAAACATTCTCTTTCCACCAGATTTGGTTTTGCGAAGCTTTTTTAATTTTTTCCAGATTTTTTTCAAACCAAAAATCAGCCCTTTCTAAAAAATAGGGGGTTAAACTTGGGATAATAATTTCTTGTTTGGAATTTGTCATTGCGAGCGAATTCGTTTGGAATTAGCGAAGCAATCTCGTGATATACTGCAGCTCTCTTTTTGTCATCCCCGCGAAAGCTCGCCTCGCCGAAGCCTCTGGCGTAGCGCGGGCGTGGATCCAGATCCGAATTTGATTCTGGGTTAGTCTGGATTCCCGCTTTCCCTCCTTTGCGCAAGGCTACGGAAGGGCGCGGCGCGGGAATGACATCCGAGGTTAACTCTATATCACAGGATTACTTCGTCGCAAGTTCCTCGCAATGACAAATTTTTCGCGACGCTTGACAACTTACCTTTGATGTCCAATAATACAATATTGCAGAACAAGAGTCAAATTAAGCCCTTTTTGCCCAGCATCCTATCTGTGAGCGGCCAAAGCCGAAAGAATCCCTCCTAAACTTTCGGCGAGTAGCCTTTAAAGATTAAGGGGTATCCTTTTTTGGAAATTTCTTAAGCGCTTGCAGGTAGGATATTGGGCGAAAACGAGGATGGTTATTTAACAAGGAGAAATGCTATGTCGGGTGATAGAAAATTGGCCTTATTTTCTTTTTTCTTTTTAATTCTTGTTTTGGTTGCGCTGGTTTATATATTTTTCTTTGATCCGTGCCCTATTTTTTCAGGAAAAAACAGTATTTTGTATTCGATTTTTATGGGTCTCATGGGAATTGCTGTTTTGTTTTTTAGTTTCGGGTTTTTAATAACCGCTATATTTCTATGGGGGAGGAACGAAACAGGACGATCTTCAGAGATGAAAATTAATCGTCGATTATTTCTTGGTTAATCACAAGAAATCCCGTCAAAAAAGGCGGGATTTTGTTTTAGGCGAGAATTTTCCTCCTCCCCTCAATGAGGGGAGGATTGAGGCGGGGTAATTAATTTAAAAATTCAGAATTACCTCCCCCAACCCCTCCTTGAAAAGGAGGGGAGGAATTTATTTTTTCAGTTAAACCTGTTCATTGCGGTCTGTACGCCCTCCGAAATAATAATTTTTAACGCTTCGGTGGATTTTTTGATAGCTTTGGAAAGTTCTTCTTTTTCGGCCGGGGAGAAATTTTTGAGGACGAATTTTTCGGCCGGAGTAGAAAAAAACTTTGAAAAAATCCCCCTCATTCGAGTCTGAAGGCTCTCAGAGCCTGAACGGCCTAACCCCCCTTTATAAAGGGGGGAATTTACATCCAGCTTTATTCCTATACGAATTCGAATGAAGTCTTGCGTGCCAAGGGAATCGATAATTGAATTTACTCCGTTGTGGCCGCCGGCGCTTGATCCTTGGCTGATACGCAAAGAACCCAAAGGCAGAGCCAACTCATCGTGGATAACGATGATATTTTTTGAGTCAATTTTATAGAAATTAACCAAAGCCGCGGCGGCTTGGCCGGAAAGATTCATAAAGGTTTGGGGCTTGGCTAAAATAACTTTCTTTGCCTCGCCGAAGCCCGCTGTGGCGGGCGAAGGCGGGTTGCCGATTTCGCCTTCGCTGATTTGCGCGTTGAAATCCTTTGCTTTGCGCCAATCGGAAAAGCCCGATTCTTTTTGAAAATCGTCAATCGCCGCGAACCCGGCGTTGTGGCGGGTATTTTTATATTTTTCGCCCGGGTTGCCCAGGCCGAGGATGATAAACATAATTTTTAATTTTTGAATTTTTAATTTTGTAAATAATTTTTAATTTCTTAATGTTTAAAAATTGAAGCATTAAGATTTATTTAAAAATTATAAAATTAAAAATTCAAATGCTAGATTTTGTATCAAGTGCGGAATGACAAAAAAGAAGAAACTATTGAATAGTATTTGCGATATATTCCTCAATCTCATCATACTTCTCAATTCCCATTTTTGGAATAATCACAGAGGCCATCGAACCGCTGAAATTCAATTGGCCGGTGGTGACCAGGTTTCGGCTGATTTCGTTTTTGATTATGTCTTCGCCGGGCAAATCTTTGATATCCTCCCAATAATCTTTTATTTCCCAAATGCCCATATTCGTTTTTATATTTTTTGAAATCGCGTCGTAGATATCAATATATTCTTCGATATTCCAGAAATGAAGGCCGAGAATTTTTTGCTTGAGCGTTTGGATCACTTGCTGCTGGCGGGCGACGCGGTCAAAGTCTCCGCCTTCCGAGTGCCGGCTGCGGACGTATTTTAAAACCGTTTCGCCGTCCATAAATCGCCAGCCGCTTTTAATTTCAAAGGTTTGATAGTTGAAATTGGGGCCGGGAAATTGAGTGTCGACGATATCTTCTTTTACTTGGATATTCAGGCCGCCGAAAATATCAACCAATTCTTTCACAGCTGTCAGATTAACCAAAATATGATGATGGATTTGCAGGCCGGTTATTTCTTGGGTTTTTTGCCTTATCCATTCAAACTCGTCTTTGTTGTCCTTGGCATAGGCGTAAAGCGCGTTGATTTTGGTGAAATTTTTAGAGCCGGGAATGCTCACGAGCAAATCGCGCGGCAAAGAAAAAAGGAAAAGTTTTTCTGCCGCCGGATCAAATCTGGCCACAAGGATCGTGTCTGTCAAATCTGATCCTTCATAACCCGGCCCGGCCGCTCCCAGGATTAAAAAATTAACGGGAGATTTTGTGTTTTTTTCTTGGTTTGAGATTCCTCCAAAAAGATTTTTTTTGTTGCCGCCGGAAAAAGCGGAAGCCGGATTTCCGTCTTTTAAGTCGATCCAGGCAAGTTGTTCCCGGTTTCGCAAGATAAAAAATCCCGTCCCCGAAAGCGCCGCGATAAAAGCCAAAAAAAAGGCAATTTTGGCGATTTTTGGCTTCGCGGATGATTTTTTTTGATTATCAGAATACTCTTGCATTAAGCCATTTTTTAGTGTATTATATGAGTA
>LCEC01000011.1 GCA_000997475.1 Parcubacteria group bacterium GW2011_GWB1_42_6 | reverse complement strand
AATTTCGTCCCGTTCGCTTTTGGAAAAGTGAGAAAAGTTTTTTTTGATTTTTCATAAATTAATTTTAACACTTCATACAAATTCAAAAGGGACGGAGGGGAATAGGAGTAGATTACGTCAGTGATTTTACCCCGCAGCTCTGCTGCGGTTGGGTAATTCATTATTAATTTATTTTATGGGAATCGAAAATTTTGGTTCTTTTGACAATTCTAATTTGCGAGAAACTGAAAAAGGAGTTGAAATGAAAGCTAAATTCGAGGAAAAAAGAAAAGAGCTTGCTATGGGCGTTGCGGAATTTCATCAACGTTTGGAAAGAGAATCACCGATAATCGAACTAGAAAAAAAGGAAATTTTAAGGAAATATCCAAATCGCCCTTTCCCTTGGGCGGATCCCGCCGAATATATGTCTTTAGAAGATACTGAAAAATATCGAATGTTAGAACAAAAAACAAGGAATTTGGATTGCGAAGGCAAAAGATTTGCCTATGAAGTATTTGTTTTATTCTCTGAAGATAAAAGCGTGAAGTGGAAAAGAGAATTTTTGGAAGGCGCGGCGCCAAATTCTTTAGCCCAAACCAATAGCCGCGAATATAAAGCAAGGTTGGATGATAATTATCATCTCTCGCTCAAATGGTTTGATTACCCTAATGACGAGGTAGAAATTGGAAAACCGGAAACTTATAGAGAAAGTTTTTCTATTTCTCTATCGGGAAAACGAAAAATTAAGATCCTTGTTCTTAAAAGGAGCTTGTTTGGAAATAGCAAGATGGTGGAAAGGCTTGAAGAGGACGATTTTCATTCACCCATTTTAGGGATTAGCGAACAAGAGGATCATCGTTTCCAAACTGGAAAAAGCGAGGAGGATGTTTTGAACGAAGAGGAAAGGGAAAAATTTAAAAGTCTTCTCCTATCTTTTGGAAGAAAATTGCGCGAAGAGATAGGATGAAGTGACTATAAAGGCACGCCCCAACCGGGAAACGGCCTTTTTATTTTGTCATTGCGAGGAGTGAGTCTGCGAACGACGAAGCAATCCCGTGGAATGAGAATAAACTCGCTTAGCGGCCTCCTCCCCTCGTCGAGGGGAGGATTGAGGCGGGGTAACTGATTCTGAAATCACCTTCCTTGGCTAAGGAGGGGAGGAAAAGCACCCAGCTATTGACTTTGGTCTTGGATTTATGCTATACTCGCTAGGACTAAAAATCGCTAAATTTGGCTCATTAACAAAGAAGGAGTTTTGATATGAGGATGATTTTTAGCAGTTTTTTAGAGGATGCCGGAGCAAGAGAATTTATCTTGCCAAAAGATCGGCCCCTTCCTCCTTTAAAAGGATCGGTTTTTTCCGACTGGTACGCTGGCAAGCGTATTGAATTCAAAGTGGATTTTGTCTGTGAAGCTCTTCGTGAAGAAGTTGGAGAAACCAATGTCATGATCAAAGTAATTGATCCTGACCGTAACCATAGCCAGGAATTCTTAAAAGAATATTTTGAAGCAGTGTGGTTTCCGTACTACGAAGGAATTGATCGTATAAAAAAGTGGATTTTTGGTAAGACCAATGAATTACCAAGAAAAAAAAGAGTGGTCTTGTGAGATAAGACAACAAGGCCAAAGGCACGCCCCAAACGGGAAACGGCCTTTTTATTTTTGTCATTGCGAGGAGTCCTACTTTGAGGACGACGAAGCAATCCCGTGATATATCAGCCGTAGTCATTTCTCCCGAGGACGGCGGTTCTAATTCGGGATTGCTTCGTCGCCCCGTTGCTGCGGGTCTCCTCGCAATGACACCGAGTACCCCTAAAACCACCTCTTCTTTTGACTTTTTAGCTCTTTTCCAATATAATGAGGATATTATGAATCTACCCGAAATAGAGCAAAAAATCCTCAAGTTTTGGCACAAAAAGAAGATTTTTGACAAAAGTTTGAGGCAAACCAGGAACAACGAGAAATTCATCCTTTTTGAAGGGCCGCCTTTTGCTAACGGCCTGCCCGGAATCCATCATATGGAAACGCGAGCTTTTAAAGACGCGGTGGGCAGGTATAAAACGATGCGCGGTTTTTTTGTTCCCCGAAAAGCCGGCTGGGACACTCACGGGCTGCCAACGGAAATCGCGGCCGAAAAGAAATTGGGAATTAAAACCAAAAAGGATATTGAAAAAATTGGAATCAAAAAATTCATCAAAGCCAGCCGAGAAAGCGTTTTTACCTATAAAAAAGAATGGGAGCAATTTTCGCAAAGAATCGGTTATTGGCTGGATTTGAAAAATCCGTATATCACCTGCTCCAATGAATACATTGAATCGCTTTGGTGGATCGTTAAAGAACTTTGGCGCAAGGGGCTTTTGTACAAAGATTACAAAGTTGTCCCTTATTGCCCGCGTTGCGGAACTTCCCTTTCTTCGCACGAAGTGGCGCAGGGGTATAAAACCGTTAAAGATAACTCAATCTATTTTAAATTACCCGTGAAAGCGGAACCGGGACTTTTCTTTTTGGTTTGGACAACCACTCCTTGGACCCTGCCGGGAAATACCGCCATTGCCGTTGGCGAAAATATCGCTTATGTGAAAGTAAAATCCGGCGATGAACATTTTATTATCGCCAAAGAAAGGTTGAATGTTTTAAAAGAATCTTATGAAATCGAAACCGAATTTTTGGGCGGAACTTTGATTGGCCGGGAATACGAACCGCTCTATAGGATGAAAAGCGACAAGCCTCTTTACCGGGTGATCGCGGCTGATTTTGTTTCCATTGAAGACGGTTCGGGAATCGTTCACATCGCGCCTGCTTTCGGCGTGGACGATATGGAAGCGGCCAAAGCCAACGGTTTGCCGGTTTTGGTGACGGTTGACGAAGAAGGAAAAATGAAAGAAGAAAGCGGCGCTTTCGCCGGAAAGTTCGTGAAAGACGCGGATAAAGACATAATTTCGGATTTGAAAAAACGCGATCTGCTTTTCAAGGAAGAGGTTTACGAACACGAATATCCGTTTTGTTGGCGATGTGATTCCATTTTAATTTACTACGCCAAAAATTCTTGGTTTATAAAGATGTCGGAGCTCAAGAACAATCTTTTGGCGGGCAACGAACAAATTAATTGGATGCCCGATTATATCAAACACGGACGGTTCGGCGAATGGTTGAAAGACGTTAAAGACTGGAATCTTTCGCGCGAAAGATATTGGGGGACTCCAATGCCTGTTTGGCAATGCGAAAATTGCCAGGAGATAAAAGTGGCGGGCAGTATCAGAGAGCTGGGCCAAACCATAAAAGATCTCCATCGGCCGTTTATCGACAAAATCACGTTTGAATGCTCCAAGTGCGCCGGAAAAATGAAAAGAACGCCGGAAGTTTTGGACTGCTGGTTTGATTCCGGTTCCATGCCTTACGCCCAATGGCATTATCCTTTTGAAAATCGGGAAAAAATAGACAACGAGGAATATTTTCCGGCCGATTTCATTTGCGAGGGTATTGATCAAACCCGCGGCTGGTTTTATACGCTTTTGGCGATTGCCACGGCTCTTGGCAAAAAATCGCCTTACAAAAACGTGATTTCCATGGGATTGATTTTAGACGCGAATGGCCAGAAGATGTCAAAATCCAAAGGCAATGTGGTCGCGCCAACGGAATTAATTGATCAATTCGGCGCCGACGCGGGACGTTGGTATTTTTACACCGTGAACCAAGCTTGGGAATTCAAACGGTTTGATATGAAAGACGTCCGCGACAAATACAACCGCTTTTTGGGAACTTTTTTCAATACTTTCGTTTTTTTCAAAACTTATTCGGAAAAAAGATTCAAGCCGAAGAAAAATTTCAAACCAAAAAATATTTTGGACCGCTGGATAATTTCTTTGCAAAATTCCACGTTGCAAAAAATGGCGGAGCGCTTGGATTCGTACGACCTTGTTTCGGCGGCAAGACTCTTCGAGAAATTCATTGACGATCTTTCCAATTGGTATGTGCGCCGTTCCCGCCGCCGATTCCAAAAACCGCGCACGACTCGCGAAAAAAACGAAGCGGCCCAGACTTTGTATTTGATACTTATGAACTCGGCGAAAATTTCCGCGCCTTTTATTCCTTTTCTTTCCGAGGAGATATATTTGGGCCTTCGAAAACCCAGGCTCCCTGAATCTGTTCATTTATGCGAGTATCCAAACGCGGACAAGGACGCGATCAATGAAGATTTGGAGCAAAAGATGAGTTTGGCGCGCCAAATCACGGCTTTGGCTTTGGCCGAGCGCAGCGCCAAGGGTATAAAAGTGCGCCAGCCGCTCAAAGAATTAACAATAAAAAACCCGGCTCTGAAAAAAGAAAAAGAACTTGCTGAAATTCTCAAGGAAGAAGTGAACGTGAAAGAAATTTCTTTCGATGAAAATCTCAAAGAAGAAGTCAAACTTGATACTCGCATCACCAAGGAATTGAAAGAAGAAGGAAATATCCGCGAGATTGTCCGCCAAATTCAGGATATGCGAAAAGAAGCGGGTTTCACTAAGGACGATTTGATTGAAATCAGTTTCGGCTTGCCGGCCGATGAAGGTGATTTTATTTCCCGATGGGCCGATTATCTTAAGAAAGAAAATATGGCCCGCGAGATCCTTTCTTTTGATAAAAACGAAGAATATTCTTTGGTTAAAGATTTGGCGCTGGATGATAAAAAAATAAAAATAGCCATAAAATAATGAAAAAACTATTTGTTTTGTCGTTTGGCGGGTCTTTGGTGGCTCCCGATCAAATCGATTGGCAGTTTTTAAAAAAATTCAAAGCATTGCTTGAAAAACAAATTGCCAAAGGGCAAAAATTTGTTTTGATCGTTGGCGGAGGAAAAACAGCCCGCCGTTATCAGGAAGCCGCGGCCAAAGCCGCCAAGGTTTCTGGCGAAGAAAACGATTGGTTGGGGATTGAGGCCACTCGGCTTAACGGCTATTTGGTAAAAACCGTTTTTGGCGAACTCGCCCATCCCAAAGTCAATGAAAATCCAACGGATACCGAAGGACTTGCGGATTTCAAAGAATCCGTGCTTGTCGCGGCCGGCTGGAAACCGGGTTTTTCAACGGATTACGACGCAGTGATGCTGGCCAAAAACTTGGGAGCGGATGAAGTTGCCAATCTTTCCAATATAGATTATGTTTACGACAAGGATCCCAAAAAATTCAAAAACGCCAAGAAGATCGAAAAAATTTCTTGGCCGGATTTTAGGCGCATCGTAGGCAACGAATGGAGACCCGGGCTTAACGCGCCATTCGATCCAATCGCTTCCAAACTCGCCCACGAGAGCAATTTGAAAGTAGCGATTTTGAACGGCAAAAATCTCAAAAATCTCGAGAAATATTTGAACGGGGACAAGTTCAAAGGAACAAAAATAGGATAATATTTCATTCCCGCTTTCAGCGGGAATCGAGCTACTTTTCTTCCGGAAGAAAAGTAGCCAAAAGACCGCGCCCGACTCAAAATTTCAATAAAATCGGATTCGCTTTGCTAAAATTTCCTCAGTAAACTCGTCCCCCGCAGCTGCGGGGTCCTCCCTTCGGAAATTTTAAACGCAAAGCTCATATCGATTTTATTATGAAATTTTTCGTATGGGCGGCTTGGCAGAAAGATTGGTAAAAGAATTTGTTTATTCTGATGAATAAGTTGCCTGTCTATAAAACCGAAGGAATAATTATTCGAACAGCCGATCTGGGGGAACTCGATCGGCTAATTTCTATTTACACCAAGGGCTACGGCAAGATTCTTGTCCGAGCGATTTCAGCCAGAAAAAAAGAGTCAAAGCTCAAGGGCTTTTTGCAAAATTTCACCTACGCCCGGTTTTCTTTGGCCAAAAGCCGAACGATTGATATTGTGACGGATGTGGAAGTGATAAACGGGTTTTCCTATTTGCATAATCATCTTAATAATCTTTGCTGCGCTTTTTATTTTTCCGAACTTATTGATAAATTGATCGCCGGTCCGGAAATGGATGAAAATGTTTGGCGCCTGATTTTGCGCGCGTTTGAAGTTTTAGATGAGCCCGGAAAAAATCTGTCCCAAATCCGCGGACTTTTTGAGGATAAATTTTTGGAATTTTTAGGGCATCCCACTCTCGCGATGCGGGGCAAAGAAACCAAAATGCAAAAACTCAATTATTTGCAAAACTTGGCCGGAGGAAAAATCCGATCGTTTAAATTTTTGGGGCAATGCGGGATGGAATAGATGGAACAGAGGCAGGACAGATTTGAAAAAGAGTGATGCTTTATAAGTAATTTATATACGCTATAGCGTGGATAACGCATTTATGAGGCAATCAGAAAAATTGAGGAGTCAAAGATCAAAAATGGTTTTCAAATGGATTTCGTTGTCAATTTTCTCCAGAATGCCGAATCTGACATTTTTTACTATGTTATAAAATTCCGTGAAGAATTCTATTTCTTCTTGACAGTCGAGCGGATGCACAAAAACGCTTTTTTGGAGTTCGTGAAATCCCAATCTTTTGAGCCTAAACCTGAAAGCATCGCGCTCCTTCTTTTGCTCTTCGGGAATGTCGAATATAACCATTCTCCATTTGCCGTCCCATTTCTGATTTTTGATTTTCATGCTGTCAATTTGGTATTTTAAGAGCTTCGTTTTGCCTTCTTTCGTCAGAGTTAACGAAACATTCCCGTCTTTTTCAAATTTCGCGTTTATTAGTTTGGATCGGTAGAGTTCCCATATTTTTCGTTTTATTTCTTCTTTCTTTATTTCTTGCCAGCCCTTGCCCACGGTTTTTAATATGTCAAAACGCTTTCCGGGTGAGCGATTTAAGAGAATAGTCGCTCCGCCCAAGATTAAAAAAAGAATTTTTCTTTTTTTCGATCCTAAATCCTTCATAATTAACAGAAAGCCGCATAATTTCTTAAGTTAATTATTCCCGCTATAGCGTGGATAAACAACTTAAGAGATTTTATTTAAGCAAGTGGCTCCGGCGGTTTTATTTGAGCAAACCGAATATTTGCGAAATTTCAACCAAGGCCGAATCTTTTTCGCTTCTTTTTTTGATTTCAACGGATTCCTTGGCTAAAGTTTTTTCGGAAATCACGATGCGAAAAGGAATTCCCAATAAATCAGATTCGGCGAATTTCTCGCCGGCGGAAATATCGCGATCGTCAAACAAAATTTCAAGGCCGGTTTTGCGAAGTCTGTCGTATATTTCAAGAGTTCTGGCCGAATCTTCGTCGGTTTTGGTGAGATTGATCAAATGGATTCTGAACGGCGCCGCGGCTTCGGGCCAAATAATTCCTTTTTCATCGCGGCAGACTTCAACGATCGCGCCCATGATTCTGGCTAGTCCCAAACCATAGCAGCCCAAAATGACAAGTTTATCTTTTCCGTCTTGGTCTTTGAATTTTAAGTCGAATGGCTCCGAATATTTTGTCCCGAGTTTGAAGATGTTGCCCGTTTCAACCGCTTTTTTTGTTTCAAAATCTTCGGCGCCGCATTGCGGGCATTTGGGCATTTCATTTTTAATTTCGTCGTTTATTGCCACGCCGCATTTGGAGCAGATATGGATCACATCTTCGCCGCTATCGGTGACGGTTTGAAACTCGTGCGAATATTTGGCAAAGGTTCCGCCCGAGGCGAAAGTCAAATGAGTTTGTTTGGCGATCCCCAATCTTTCGAAAATTCGGAAATAGGCGGTTTTGGCTTGTTCGTAAAAATCATCAAGCTGTTCTTGGTTTGTGTGGAAAGAATAAAGATCTTTCATAATGAATTCCCGCGTGCGCAAAACTCCCGATTTGGCGCGAGTTTCGTTTCGGAATTTGGTTTGGATTTGGAAAAGATAGAGAGGGAGATCTTTATACGAAAGAATCAATTTTTGCGCCAAAGGGACGATGATTTCTTCGTGGGTGGCGGCCAAGGCGTAATCTTTCTCGTCAAAACCTTTGAGTTTATAAAGCGCGTCAAAAGTTTCCCAGCGATTGGTTTTTTGCCAGTTTTCTTTTGGAGTGAGCGCGGCCATCAAAATTTCTTGCCCGCCCAAGGCCATCATTTCTTCGCGGATCACGCGTTCGATTTTTTTCAAAACCGAAAAGCCCAGCGGCAAGAAATTATAGATGCCGGCCGAAAGTTTTTCCACGTATCCCGCGCGGGTGAGCAAAATCGCGCTCGGGCTTTGTTCATCCTTGGGCGCTTCCCGCAAAATTTTATTGGCCAGTTGAGATTGCCTCATGATTTCAGTATAGCGAATGGGGAGATTTGTGCAAATATTGACAAGATGGCGGAGATATGTTAAATATTATCACATACTCTCGTTCTTTAAATTGAGATTTTTTCTATTTCTTCCTGTTTAGAAAGGAGATTGAGATGTCTAAACAAATGAAGGTCAGTCCCAAGGATTTAAAGGAGATGGAAAGATATATTGGGCTGGAGTTTGAAGGTCAGGTTGTCCAAGTGAATTTTGTGGATGGTGTGGATTATAAATTTGATGATTGCACTGCGAGGACCCGAGTTTATGAAATTTTTCTTGGATCCGGCAAGAAGATTTTCGGTGTTTCCGGCGGTCGGCCCGTTCGAATGAGAAATTATTATGAGGGTTTCACTGATTTTAAAAAAGTCAGCGACTTCCATATATATACAATCGCCAAAGCTACAGGAGTCTATGGCGAAAAGGAATTGGCTCAATTTGCCGAAGTTATGGAAATTCCGATAGAAAAAAGGTAGTTGGTTATTTTCAGCCGCATGGTGAACCCGTGCGGCTTTTTTATGCATGCGAACGGCGCAAATACATGCGAATGCGCCCATACAAATAAATTCAACGGCTCAACGCGCTGAGCCGTTGAATTTCCCCCTCTTATATAAGAGGGGGCTGGGGGGAGTTAATTCATTTAAAATAAATGTAAACCATTTATATAACCCCTCCTAACCTCCCCTTATCTTAAGGGGAGGGGAAAATTCAAATTACCTCACCTCTAACTCCTCTCCTCCAGGAGGAGAGGAGGACTGCTTCGTCTTGTCTTTCGAATAAATTTTTGTTAAGCTATTTTTATGGAACGAACTCTAATTGATCAACTAAAAAATCATATCAACGAAGAGGTTTTGATCAAAGGCCGCGTGATGAACGTGCGGGGTTTGAGCAATGTGAAATTCGTGTTGGTTCAAGATTATAAGGGCTTGGTGCAAACTGTTTGGGAAACGGAAATTTTTGCCAGAATCGGCGACGCGGTGGAAGTTATTGGTGAAGTTCGCGAAGATAAGCGCGCCAAGGGCGGAGTTGAAATTTTTGGCAAAGAATTAAAAATCACGGCTCCCAGCATTGAAGATTTGCCGTTTGATTTATCCAAACCGGATTTGAATTTGCAATTGGCGACTTTGCTGGATTATCGCCCTCTTTCTTTGAGGCATCCCAAAGTTCAGCAGATTTTTCGGCTCTACGATCTTTTGCTTGAATCCTACGACAAAGCGATGCGCGAGGAGTGCTTTATTGAAATAAAAACTCCCAAAATTTTGGAAGCGGCTTCGGAAGGCGGGGCGAATTTTTTCAAACTTGAATATTTCGATAAAAACGCGTATCTGGCGCAAAGCCCGCAATTTTTCAAGCAAATTATGGTTGGCGTTTTTGAGCGGGTTTTTGAAATTGGGCCGGCTTTTCGCGCTGAGCCTCATTTCACCACCCGCCATGTTAATGAATATATCAGCCTGGACGCCGAGATGGGATTTATTGATGATTTTGGCGATGTGATGGCGATGCTCAATAAAATTTTGGCCGGTATGTTTGGCCATATGCGCGAGAAAAGCCAAAACTGTCTGGAAGCCTATGGAGCGGAAATTCCTAAAGTTCCGGAAAAAATTCCGCAAATAAAATTGGCCCAAATCAAGAAAATCATCAAAGAAAAATATAATTACGAAATTCCCGAAACCACCGATATCGATCCGGAAGGAGAAAGATTGGCCGGCCGTTGGGCCAAAGAAGAATTTAATTCGGACTTTTTGTTTATCACCCACTATCCTTGGAGCGATCGCCCGTTTTACACGATGCCCGACAAAGATAATCCGGCCGAAACTTGCGGTTTTGATTTGATTTACAAGGGTTTGGAAATCGCCACGGGCAGCCAGCGCATCAATGATTACAAAATGTTGATGGAAAATATGGCCAAGAAAAATATCAGTCCCGACGGCATGGAATATTATTTGGATATTTTCAAGTACGCGATGCCGCCGCACGGCGGCTGGGGAATGGGTTCGGAACGGATCATCCAGCAAATGCTGGGATTGAAGAGCATTAAAGAAGCGATTCTGTTTCCGAGGGATATGAAGAGGCTGTCGCCGTAAATCTATTTTGCCGCTTTTCTGGCAGCAGAAAAGCGGCCCAAAAGACTGCGCCCGATTCCAAATTCAGATAAAATCGGATTCGTCTCGCTAAATTTGTTTCGGTAAAGTCGCCCCGCAGCTGCGGGGCTTCCCTCAACAAATTTTACGCTTGACTCATCTCGATTTTATATCTGAATTTGTCATATGGGCGTTTTGGCAGAGAGATTTATATTTTAAGCCATTATTGTGGATCAAAGTAAATTCGAAAATCTGGCCAAGGAATTCATGGAAGACTTAAAAAAAGTTTCTTCTTTGGACGATTTGGAAAGCTTGCGGGTCAAATATCTGGGTAAGAAAGGAATCTTGGCCGGGCTTTTTGGCGAATTCGCCCAAATTTCTCCGGAAATTAAAAAAGATTTCGGCCGGAAATTAAACCAACTCAAAAACAATATAGAATCAAAGTTATCCGAGCTGCATTCCGAATTTTTCGCCGGAACAGAAATCGGAGTTTCTCAATTTGAAAAAACTCTTCCCGGAAAGAAGCCCCAGATCGGCCACTTGCATCCGATTATAACTCAAGCAATCCGCGAAATCGTGGAAATTTTCAAGCCTTTGGGATTTACGCAAGTGAGGCATCCGGAAGTTGATTGGGACTATTTCGCTTTTGAATCTCTGAATATGCCCAAAACGCATCCGGCGCGGGATGAGTGGGAAACTTTTTTCGTGAAAGCGCCGGAAAACAAAGAATATGGAAAATTGGTTGTTTCGCCGCATACCTCAAGCGGGCAAGTCCGCGAAATGTTGAAAAATCAGTTGCCTATCCGCATGCTTAATATTTCCCGCTGCGGCCGGCGGCAAATTGACGTTAACCACATTCCTTTCTTTTTCCAATTTGAAGGATTGGCGATTGATAAAAATTTGAGCATTGCCAATTTGCGCGGCGTTTTGGATTATTTCGCCCAAAAATTTTTTGGTCCCGGAAGAAAAACAAGGCTGCGGCCTTTTCATTTCCGATTTACCGAACCGAGTTTTGAAGTGGATGTCAGTTGCGGCCTGTGCCAAGGAGCGGGTTGCCGTTTTTGCAAAGAAGGCTGGGTGGAAATCGGCGGCGCCGGCATGGTTCATCCCAATGTTTTGAAAGCCGGCAAAGTCGATCCCAAAATTTACAACGGATTCGCTTTCGGCTGGGGAGTTGAGAGGACTTATATGATGAAAGCCGGGCTTAAAATTGACGATATGAGATATTTGGGCGAAAACAATTTGAAATTTTTATCACAGTTTTGACTTTCCCTCACCAATTACGAATAAATTCGCTCTAATTACGAATGGGATACGGAAGAATTATTAAGGCAGATCTTATTTATCCCGAATTGAGTTATCAAATAGTCGGCGTATTATTTGATGTTTCCAATAAATTGGGTTTTGGGTATAGTGAGAAATATTACAAAAACGCAATTGCAGAAATCCTTTCTTTATTAAAAATTCCTTTTAAAAAAGAACATAGAATCGAGGTTGTCTTAAAAGAGGAGAAAAAAATTGTCGTTATTTTTGATTTTTTGATTGATGATAAGGTTATATTAGAAGTAAAACAAGGTGAAAGATTTTTGAAGAATAATATAGAACAAATATCCAGTTATCTAAAAGCGGCAAACTTACAACTTGGAATACTGGCTAATTTCACAAAAAACGGAGTTCAATTTAGAAGAATAGTTAATTCTGTCCATTCGTAATTGGCTTGCATTCATTCGTAATTAGTGAGGAATTTATGAATATTTTCATTCCCCAATCTTGGCTCAAAGACTATATTGAAACTGACGTTTCGCCGGTTGAGCTCGCCAAAAAAATGTCGGCCCACGCTTTTAATGTTGAAAGAACAAACGAAATCAAAGGCGACATTGTTTGGGAAGCGGAAATCACAACCAATCGAAGTGATGCTCTTTCTATAATGGGAATTGCCAGAGAGCTCAAATCTTTGCTTCCTAAAAAAGATTATAAGTTTAAATATAAAGAATCCAAAGCCCAGAAAACTTCGGGCAAAGACAAATTGGAAGTGGAAATTCGCGATAAAAATCTGGTTCCCCGCTTCAGCGCGATTGTTTTGGACGAGGTTCAAATCAAAGAATCTCCCGAATGGATGAGAGATCGCCTTGAAAAAGTCGGCACTCGCCCATTGAATAATGTTATAGATATTACGAATTATTTGATGTTTGATTTGGGGCAACCCATGCACGCTTTTGACTATGACAAAATTAAAAGCGGCAAAATGATTCTGCGCGATTCGCGCGCCGGAGAAAAAGTGATAACGCTTGATGGCATGGAAAGGGAATTGCCGCAAGGCATGATTGTGATTGAGGACGGCGAAGGCCGATTGATTGATCTTTGCGGAATCATGGGCGCCAAAAACAGCGAAATAGACGAAAATACCAAAAAAGTTTTGCTTTTTGTGCAAGTTTACGACCCGATGAAAATCCGTCGCGCCTCAATGACTTTGGGGCATCGCACGGAAGCGGCCACTCGTTTTGAAAAAGGCATAGATTTTGAAGGGGTTTTGCCGGCGCTTTGGAAAGCGGTTGAAATGTCGCAGGAATTGGCGGGAGGGAAAATTTCTTCGGATCTGATTGATATTGTCAATATCAAACCCCGATCAAAAGAAGTTGAAATTGATTATGAAAAAATTAATCTTTTGGCCGGAGTTGAAATTGAAAAATCGCGCGCCGATGAAATCTTGGAAAGTTTGGGCTTTGAAATCAAAGGCAAAAAAGCCAAGGTTCCTTCTTGGCGGTTGAATGATATCGATATTCCGGAAGATCTGGCCGAAGAAGTGATCAGGATTTACGGCTATCATAATTTGCCCTCAAAACTTTTGGCCGGCGAAATTCCGCGATTGCAGCCCGAAAAAATATTTTATTGGGAAGGTATCGCCAAGAATTTTTTGAAGCACAACGGATTTTTTGAATGCTATAACTATTCGGCTTCAAGTTGCAACGCCGGAGAGAATCAGCTTGAACTTTTAAATCCTCTGACCGAAAAAATCGCTTGCCTGCGTGTTTCTTTAATCCCGCAGTTAACGGAAGTTTTGGATAAAAACAAAGGTTATGCGGAAAAAATAAAAGTTTTTGAGTTGGCGGCGGTTTATTTGCCGCGCCAAAACGATATTCCGGATCAGCCTTCGCGCTTGGGAATTGCCGTTAAAGGCGTTGAATATTTGGAGCTCAAGGGAATTATTGAAGCCATGCTTTATAATGAAATGAATATCGCCCAAGGCGCTGTTGACTTTGAAATATCAAAAGGCGAAAACGGCTATTTGACGGCAGAGCTGGATTTTGAAAAAATCAGCCAACTCGCCAATAACGATAAAATTTATATTCCGATCAGCCAATTCAATTCCATCAAAGAGGATTTGACGCTGGTTGTTCCCGAAAATGTTGAATACCCGCAAATCAAAAAAGCCATTTTGGCCGTTGATCCAAGAATCAAATCTTTGGATTTTAAGGATATTTATAAAAACGCTTTGACTCTTTCGATCGAATATTTGGATCGCCAAAAACAGATCTCTTCCGATGATACTCAAAAAATCCGCCAAAATATTTTCGCGAATCTTGAAAAAGATTTGGGAGTGAGATTGAAGAAATAATTTTCTTCCTCCCTTTCCATAAAGGGAGGTTAGGAGGGATTTTGTAATTTAATTACGACCGCCCAAATCAAAGGCGGTTTTTTATTTTGACAAAGCATCCTGGAATAAATTAGAATTTGATATCAAGCAATCTTTTTGAGAAGGAGGAAATATGGAGTTCTTTAAACTTGAGAGAGGCGTTCCGCAAGAGGTGGGCCGTTCTCAAACCAAAGAGAATGCCGCATTCTTTGAAGCGGAAAATACCCAAATTCTGCTCTCAAACGTCTATTTCCCTGATGAAAAATCAGTCCATAAATAATTACCGGGTGGAAAACCTCATTTTGGGGAAAACACTGAAAAAGCTTTAATTCGTATTTTCTATGAAAACACTGGTCTAGAAGTTGAGTCAAATAATTTCAAGTATTTAAGCTTACATTTAAAGACTATAAAAACATCAACCGGTGAAGTTTTATTTGATGACGCTTTTGCAATTTATCAAGTAATCGTAAATCCTAGCCATAGATCGAAAATGGAACTGGGAAGACAGATTCAATGGATGAACCTTGAGAAAATCAGAGACCTAACTAATAAATGGCCAGAGTTAGATATCTTATTAGTTCAAAATAATAGAGCCAATTACTTACAATATGAATTTGTATCAGATTATATTCTAGATTGAGTTATTAACCTACTTCAAAAGTTAATACTTTTAAGCTAATTCAAGAAGTTCACGTCTTTGGACGTGGATGAATTGAATCATTGAAAATTCATTCGCCTAAGGCGAATGAAGCTCGAAGGACCACGGCTTTAGCTGTGGACTTCTAT
>LCEC01000010.1 GCA_000997475.1 Parcubacteria group bacterium GW2011_GWB1_42_6 | reverse complement strand
GGCAAGCGCTATCGCCGGCAGGATGAAATCGGCACGCCTTTCTGCGTCACGGTTGATTTTGAAAGCTTGAATGATATGGCGGCGACCGTTCGCGAAAGGGATTCGATGAAGCAGGAGAGGATAAAGATGGAAGATATTAGAGATTATTTAGAGGAAAAATTAGAAAATTAACAGATAATTTCATTCCCGCTTTCAGCGGGAATCGAGCTACTTTTCTTACGGAAGAAAAGTAGCCAAAAGACCGCGCCCTAAATAGTTTCTGTTCAAAATCCTCCTCCCCTCAGATGAGGGGAGGACAGGGTGGGGAGATGAAACCCTAAATCAAACACCTCCCCCTCTCAATCTCCCCCTCAACTGAGGGGGAGAGGAAAAAAGAATGAAATTTTTCGTATGGGCGGCTTGGCAGAAAGATTATTAATTATTTGGAATGTATTTTATGTTGCAGAATGATATTCTAAAACTTGCCATTGAAATGGGCGTTGATAGCGACCTGCGGGGGAGGGAAGCGGTTTTGAAATACTTGGCGCGGCAAAAAGACAAATACGAATGTCTGCCGGAGAAAAAGAAAAAAGAATTTGATTTGGTTCGGCTTGAAAGTCCGTATCTTGATTCGGGTGTTTGGAATGACAACGGCAGGCCTGTTAAAAAAGCGATGGCCGGAATCGATGTTTCGCCGGGGGAGATTTTGTTGGCCAAACAATTGGGGGCGGATACAATCATAAACCATCATCCGCTCGGCAAGGGCTTGGCAATGATTGAGCAAGCGATGGACTTGCAGGCGGATGTTTTGGCAATGTACGGCGTGCCGATCAATATCGCCGAGTCGCTTTTAAAAGTTCGGATCTCGGAAGTGGCTCGAGGCGTGCATGCTTCCAATCACTACAAAATAGTTGACGCGGCGCGGCTTTCCGAAATTAATCTGATGAACATTCACACGCCGGCGGATAATCTGGTGGCCTCGTTTCTGAAAAACAAAGTTGAAGAAAAAAATCCCGAATATGTGGGCGAAATTACGGATATTTTCAATGATATTGAGGAATACAAAGAGTCCGGCAAGCGGGGCATTTGCGTGCGGCTATTTACGGGGTCGGAAGACAACCGCGCCGGAAAAATCGCTTTCACTGAAATCACGGGTGGCACGGAGGGATCAAAAGATATTTATCAGCGGCTTTCAACGGCGGGAGTGGGAACAATTATCGCCATGCATCTTTCCGAGGAGCATCGCCGCAATGCCGAAGAAGCGCATTTGAATGTCGTTGTCGCGCCGCATATCGCTTCCGATTCTTTGGGCATGAATTTATTTTTGGACGAAATTGAAAAGAAAGGGATTGAGATTATTCCATTCGGAGGGCTGATTAGGGTAAAAAGATTATAATTTTCTAATTTTTAATTTTATCCCCCCGCGCCCTTTGATAAACTCAGGGCTTGGGAGGACAGGTAATTTTTAAATAATTTTTAATTTCTCAATGTTTAAAAATTAAAGCATTAAGGAATTATTTATAAAATTAAAAATTCAAAAATTAAAATTTTTTGAATCTGTGTATCACAAAACCATTCTCAAAAACGGGATTCGCTTTATAACCATTCCAATCGCTTCAAGCAAAACGGCGACCATCATGGTGCTTGTCGGAGCGGGATCAAAATGCGAGAAAAAAGAGACAAACGGCATTTCGCATTTTTTGGAGCATATGTTTTTTAAGGGAACGGCAGCGCGTCCCGACGCTTTGGCGGTTTCGGAAACTCTGGATCGGGTGGGCGGGGCCTATAATGCTTTTACCGGAAAAGAATACACGGGATTTTGGGCGAAAGTTTCGCCCGAGCATTTGGATTTGGCCATGGATTGGCTTTCGGATATTATTTTGCATTCCAAATTTGAATCCGCGGAGATTGAAAAAGAAAGGGGAGTGATTCTGCAGGAGATTAATATGGTATTGGACGCGCCGATGCGTTATGTGGAAGATTTATGGGAAAATCTTCTTTACGGCGATCAGCCGGCCGGTTGGGATATATTGGGAACTCGAGAAACCGTAAAACAAATCGACCGAAAAGAAATACTTAATTATTTTAAAAACAGTTATCGCGGAGAAAATGCCGTGATTTGTTTGGCCGGAAAAATTGGAGAAAAAGAGGAAAAAAGAGTTTATGATTTTTTTCGCGGATTCAGGAAAGGCGAAATTCCGGCCAAGCGCATAACCAAAGAGGTTCAAACAAAACCGGAAGCCCTTTGCCATTTCAAGGAGACGGATCAAACCCATCTTTGTTTGGGAGTTCGAGCTTACGATTTATTTCATCCGGACAGATACGCTTTGGGGCTTTTGGCGACAATTTTGGGCGGCATGATGAGCTCAAGGCTTTTTATTTCGGTCCGCGAGAAAAAAGGATTGGCTTATTATATCAGAACTTCCGCCGAAAATTATCTTGATTCGGGATATTTGCTCACTCAAGCCGGCGTGGATAACAAAAAAGTTTTCGAAGCGGTAAAAGCCATTCTCAAAGAATATAAAAAAGCGAAGGATCAAAAAATATCAGCCAAAGAAATAAAGAAGGCCAAGGATAATTTCAGGGGAGCGATGAATTTGCATTTGGAAACTTCCGATGAGTTGGCTTCGTATGCCGCGACCCAAGAAATCCTGAAAAAAGAAATTTTGACACCTGAAGAGATTATTGGTAAAATAGAAGCGATAACGGCGGATGACCTGGCGCGAGTGGCCAATGATATTTTTCAGCCGGCAAAATTAAATCTTGCTTTGATCGGGCCATTCAAAGAAAAAGAAAAGTTTGAGAAAATCCTGGAAATATAATCGTCTCCATGAGCGAGCCCGTCCTTTTCAAAAAACGCCAAAGCCGTATAAATAAACAAATCATTTAGCTTTGGCTAAGCGCTCAACGCGCCGCATAAGACTATTCCAATATAAACAGCTTATGCCTTGGGCGCGTTTCGCGATTTTTTTGAAAAGAGCGGGCTTGCTCGCAGAGTTTTTATAAACAATCGGGAGGGCTATGACAAATAAACAAATTATTGAAATTTCAACGCCGACCATTCTCAAATTCATCTTGATAATTTTGGGTTTGGTTTTTTTGTATTTTATCCGGGATATTCTTTTGATTCTTTTCGTGGCGATCATAATCAGTTCGGCCGTGGACGCGCCGGTGGACTGGTTGGTAAAACGGAGAGTCAGAAGGGTTTTGGGCGTGGCTTTGGTTTATTTATTTGTCGCTTTGGTTTTCGGTTTATTGCTTTTATTCATCGTTCCTCCTCTGGCCGAACAGGTAAAACTTTTAGCCAATAATTTACCCGAATATTTGGACAAGCTCAATTCGGTTTTCAGTTTAATTCAAGAAAAATCAATCAATTATAACGCGAGCGGATTTTTGGATCGTTTCGGTTCGCAATTAAGCGGTTGGGCGTCCAATCTTTTTTCGGCGACAGCCAGCGTTTTCGGCGGATTGATTTCTTTTTTCTTGATTATCGCCATTTCCGTCTATCTTTCGGCGGAAGAAAAAGGAGTCAAGAAATTTTTTGTTTCCATAACGCCCGAAGCCGACAAAGTTTATGTCGCCAGCCTCGTTGATCGGATCCAAGCGAAATTCGGCGCTTGGGTAAGAGGCCAAATAGTTTTGAGCTTGGTGATTGGCGTCATGGTATTTGTCGGTCTTTCAATCCTCAAAATAAAATACGCCTTGGTATTGGCGTTGATCGCGGCTCTCTTGGAAGTCATTCCTTATTTGGGTCCGTTTATTTCGGCGGCGCTTGGAATCGCTCTGGCTTTCACGCAGTCGCCGATTTTGGCGCTTATCGCGGCGATTCTTTATTATGTCATTCAAGAATTTGAAAATCTTTTGATTGTGCCCCAAATCATGAAGCGGGTGACTGGGCTTAATCCGGTGGTGATTATTATCAGCGTGTTAATCGGAGCGAAACTGGCGGGAATATTGGGAATAATCATCGCGGTGCCTTTGGCGGCTGGGCTTTCGGTATTTTTGAACGATATTATTTTTGAGAAGAAAGTTTAAATAATAAAAGCCAATGCGATAAGCAATCCCGCGATAAATGTTTCCCAAAATAATCTCTGTGAAAGCGGAGTTTTTTTGTAATTTTGGAAGTGGACTTTGGAATGGATATTTTGCGCCCATTTCAAAAATTTGTTCTTTTCGCGAGTGACGATATTCAGGATCATCAGTCCGTCGGTCAATATGCCGAAAAACGTTCCGGTCAAAATTCTTATCGGGTCTTGATTAAGTCCAAGGATAAGCCATATTAAAATTAAGCCGGCCAGAAGATCAGCAAACACTTCAAACGCGAAAAATATCCATCCTTTGGCATTGAGCTTTGATATATTTTCAGGAAAGTAATCCCAGTGGGGAATTTTATCCAGAATATAATGGGAAATCAAAGCGAGTAAAATGATTCCGGGATAACTGGGAATTTTTGAGCCGATAATCGCTCCGGCGAGCATGTGGGTAATTAAAATCATAAAATTGGACTTTTTTTATTCAACCATTTAGACTTAATGCATGGGTATATTATACATAATCGCAACGCCGATTGGCAATTTAAAAGATATAACTATCAGAGCTCTTGAAATTCTCAAGGAAGCCGATTTGATCGTTTGCGAAGATACTCGACAGACGATCAAACTTTTGAATCATTACGGAATTTCAAATCCTTTGATTAGTTATTATCAGCACAGCAAATTCAGCCGGATTCGGGAAATTGCCGATCATCTTAATGATGGCAAAAAATTGGCTTTAGTGACCGATGCCGGCACGCCCGGAATCGCGGATCCGGGCAACAAGCTGATTTTTGAGCTCAAAAAAATCCTTGGCGACGATTTCAGGGTTGTTCCGATTCCCGGGCCAAACGCCGCCGTGGCGGCTTTGAGTGTTTCGGGTCTGCCGGCGGATCGCTTTACTTTCTTGGGGTTTCCTCCGCAGAAAAAAGGGAGGGATTCTTTTTTTGAAAAAATTTCCGTTTTGGAGCACACGGCGGTTTTTTACGAATCTTCCCATCGGATAATCAAGGCGATGGAAAAACTGAATGAATTGATGCCCGAAAGAGAGACAATAGTTTGCCGCGAACTCACTAAAATGTTCGAAAGCATATATCGGGGCACGCCAAAAGAGATTCTGCAAAAACTCAACGAAAGCGCCAATAATTTGAAAGGGGAATTTGTGATAGTGCTGTAAAAATAATTTTTAATTTTTGAATTTTTAATTTTGTAAATAATTTCTAATTTCTTAATGTTTAAAAATTACAAAATTATAAAATTTTTAATTTTTGAAGTATTACATCACCACTCCAATTTATTACGTTAACGACCGGCCGCATCTGGGCCATGCTTACACCACCGTGGCGGCTGATGTTTTGGCGCGCTGGCGCAGATCAAAAGGAGAGGAAGTATTTTTTTTGACCGGAACGGATGAACATGGCGCCAAGGTTGCCCAAGCCGCCAAAAACGCGAATCAAAACCCTCGCGAATTTTGCGACGAAAAAGCCCGATCTTTTAAAAACGCCTGGCAGAGATTCGGAATAGAATATTCAAATTTCATCAGAACAACCGACGCGGCGCACGAAGCGGCGGTGCAAAAATTTTTGCAGGCGCTTTTTGAAGCGGGATATATTTGCAAAGCGCGATACAAAGGCCTTTATTGCCAGGGATGCGAGCAATATAAAATTCCGGACGATTTAATTGAAGGTCTTTGCCCCGATCACCAAACGAAGCCCCAGGAGATGGAAGAAGAAAGTTATTTTTTCAAACTTTCAAAACTTGAAAAAGATTTGGAGCAAAAGATCGAATCGGATGAAATCAAAATTCGGCCCGTTGAACGCAAGAACGAAGTTTTGAGTTTTATCAAAAGCGGACTCAAAGATATTTCCATTTCGCGAAAGAACGTGAAATGGGGCATACCTTTGCCTTTTGACGCGGAGCACACCGCTTATGTTTGGGTGGACGCGTTTCTGAATTATCTAACGGGCCTGGGTTGGGACGGGTCTGTCGGCGAAGATTTTTACAAACTAAAGACTAAAAACCAAAAACTGGATTTTTGGCCGCCCGATTTGCAATTGATGGCCAAGGATATTGTTCGTGTGCACGCCACGATTTGGCTCGGGCTCCTTTTGGCTTTAAAAATTCCGCCGCCCAAAAACTTTTTTGTCCACGGATTTTTCACTTTGAACGACCAAAAAATGTCCAAATCTTTGGGCAATGTCATCTGGCCGGAAGAATTGACGGAAAAATTTGGCGCCGACGCGGCGCGGTTTCTTTTGCTGTCTTTCACTCCTTTCGGCCAAGACGGCGATATTTCATGGGAAAAGATGGCTGAAAAATATAATTCCGATTTGGCCGATGGCCTTGGAAATCTCACAAGCCGTGTTTTCAATTTAATCGAGAAAAATTTTGACGGGAAAATTGAAGCCACAAAATCGGATTTGGATATTTCCTATTTAATGAAGGATATAAAAATTTACGAATCTCTTTTGACGATTAAAGAAAAAATTGAGTGGGCCAATAAATATATTGATGAAAATAAAGTTTGGGAGCTGGTAAAAAACGATAAAGAAAAAGGGCGGGAAGTTCTTTCTCGGTTGCTTGGGGCGATTGTCGCGATAGGGGAGGCGTTGGCGCCTTTTATGCCGAAGATTTCCGAAAAGATTTTAGCGCGGGCCAAAGCCGGTAAAATTAAAAAAGGAGAAATATTGTTTCCCAAGATTGTTTAGTTCTTTGCAAGCAGCCTAAAGCTGTTTTGGTTCTTCCAAACTCAATAAGGGAGGCGGAGATGGAAAGTGGCGCCAAACAAGGGGAAGAAAACATTGGTTTCAAAAGACCGGAACATGAAATCGAGGAAATGGTAAAAAGATTTCCCGAAACCGCCAGCCGCGGCGATTGCCTTGATTTTGTTCATGTTTTGGACTTGGTCTTTTTGTTTTTGTGCAAACAAGCGGAATTTTTTAACCTGCATTGCATGATGAGGATCAAGTCGGACTTTTTTTTCCATAACATTCTCCAACCCGCTTACGCGGACTGGATGAAGAATCATCCGGATTTTTTTGGTAATCACCCATGGGAGAAACTTCCTAATGGCCAAAATCCCGCCATTTTTTATGGCGAACAAATGCCCGCTTTCTTGGAGAAGGAAACTTTGTCTCTCTTCTTTTTTTCCCAACAAGCCGATGAGGATCAGGTCAGGGGCAATTGGATTCGGTATCTGGAAAAAAAAATCCGCCCCGTCACGATTCCTCTTTTCGCTTCAAGAGCAAACAAAGATAAGATCGAACCTGTTCTTGAACTGGGGATGGCTATTTGGAGAAAGATTTGTTCTTTTGAAAACAGGACAGACGTATTCGTATAAAGCAAAGAGCCGGAAAAATTTCCGGCTCTTTTGATAAGAAAAATAGGCGGCTTGTTCTGCGCGTGATGCATTCTCGCGCAAAGCAAGCCGCCCATTATGAGATTTTTACGGGCATTTTTTTAAACGCTGGAAGCCTACCTTCTTCCGGCGTGAGAAGCTTTTCCTCCTTTGCGGCCCGCGGCGCGAGCTTCTTCGGAGGTGAATTCATGAGCAGTGCCTTTGGCGTGAGCGGCTCGGCCGCCCATACTGGCGATGCGCCGCTGTTTGTTCGGGTCCATTGAAGCGAACCCTCTTCGGCTTATATTCGGCATATTTTTCTTCATTTTTTTATTCTGCGCTTTTCCGATCCGCAAGCTTATTGCAAGCTCTGGTGATTCGACCTTTGGTTGATCACACGAATCGAAATTAAAGCACATAGAGAAGCCGAAAACGGGACTGGCTTTTCTTTTTGCTCAAAATTTTTTTAAAATTTCTGGCAAGTTTTTTAAAGAATGTTTCATTCTAATCGTTGAAAATCATGATGTCAAGAGGCAATCTGATTATTTAACAAAAAACAAAGGGGGTTTATTTTTGGCGGTGGATGGAGTTATAATATAACCAGATAATTTTCGATTTGCAATTCTCAATTTTCAATCAATTTTCAATATCTAATTTTCAAACTTGACCGCGAAGCAGGCACTTATTGGAAATTGGAAATTGGAAATTAGAAATTTTTGCTTGTAGACACCCACGCCCATCTTAATTTTTCCGCTTTTCGCGAAGATTCGGAAAAAGCGGCCAGGCGCGCTTTGCAAAGCGGTGTTTGGTTCATTAATGTCGGTTCGCAGATAGACACATCTCGCCGCGCGGTCAAATTCGCCAAAGATTATAACGAAGGCGTTTTCGCGGCGGTCGGTTTGCATCCTATCCATTTAAAACAGCAAAGCGTGCGGGAAGAAGTTGATGAAGATGAATTTATTGAAATAAAAACAAGGGAAGAAAAATTTGATCCCGAAAAATACATAGAGCTGGCGCGCGATCCCAAAGTCGTGGCGATAGGGGAGATTGGGCTCGACTATTACCACAACGCCCAAAATAAAAATCTTCAGCGCGAAGCATTGCTTGAGCAGTTGAATTTGGCCGAATCCGTGAATAAGCCTGTGATTTTGCATTGCCGCGAAGCTCATAATGATCTTTTGGAAATTCTCAAAAATTGGACAAGATTCGGCAATAAGGAAATTCGCGGCGTTGTTCATTCTTTTTCCGGCCGCTGGTCGCAAGCGCGGGAATATTTGGCGATGGGATTTTATCTGGGATTTAACGGCATAATCACTTTTGCCCGGGATTACGATCGAATAGTCAAAGAAGCGCCATTGGATCGATTGGTTGTCGAAACAGATTGCCCGTATTTGACTCCGATCCCGTTTCGCGGTAAAAGAAACGAACCGGCGTATGTTAAATACGTGGCGGAGAAGGTGGCAGAGATAAGAAATATCAGCGTGGATGAAGTAGCCAAGGCAACAACCGATAACGCGAGAAAACTTTTTGGAATATAACGTTTTAATTCAAAATGTAAATCTCAAAGTTTAAAATGACAATTTAAAATGTAAAATTATTCAGATATTGGATGTCATCCCCGCCCCGTAATAAATACGGGATAAACTCCGGCGGGGATCCAGATTAAATTCAGAACCTGGATTCCCAATTTCCCCCGGCCCCGCATCTGCGGAGCCTCGCCTTTGGCGGGGCGTGGCTCGGGAATGACAGAAAAAAATTTTAATTTTGAATTTTGCATTGTCATTTTCCATTTTGATTTTTTAACTTTACATTTTAATGATTTTACCCATTAAAACTTATCCCGATAAAATTCTCAAACAAAAAACCAAGCGGGTTGAGAAGATTGACAAGGAGATTGAAAAACTTATCAACGATATGATTGAGACTATGTACGCGTCAAACGGCGCGGGATTGGCGGCTAATCAGGTTGGCGTGGCCAAACAGATTTTGATGTTCGACAATGGCAAGGGATTGAAAATTCTGATTAATCCCAAAATTTCTAATCGCCGCGGAAAAGTTATCGCCGCCGAGGGGTGTTTGAGTTTTCCGGGGCTGGAGATTCCGGTTAAACGTCCGGAAAAAATAAACGTTGAATTTATGGATCGGCAGGGGATTAAAAAAGAAATGAAAGCCGAAGGCCTCGCGGCGCGCATCATTTGCCACGAAGCAGATCACTTGGCGGGAAAAACAATACTTGACACTTTGGGCTTTATAAGAAAATTGTCCGCCAGAAGGAAATATTTGAAAGAAATAAAAAATCGCGAATAGATATCGCGATTTTTTATCATGTTTTTTCCAGCTTATTTATAAGTAGTTTATCTGCGCTATAGCGCAGATAAACTACTTATAAAATTTACCCATTTTGTTTTTTTACAGCCAGCCCATCAAAAGCGCCACTCCCAAAATTATAAGCACCAATCCGGCGATCAAGTGCAGCAGCCGGATTTTTTGTTTGCGCCAGGCTTCGGCTTTTTCGGGCGGAAGGCCGAAATACATGGCGAATACTATCGCGAGCATCGGAGCGACAAAAATAATATTGTAAAGAATCAAATAAAGAAATGCTTTGGCGAAAGTTGTTTTGGCGGCGAGCATTCCCAATATTATCACATAAGGTCCCGAAGTGCAGGGGAGCAAAAAAAGACTGACGACAAGACCTGTTAAAAATCCGCCCAGAGGATTAGTGATCCCGCGCACCAGCGATTTCATGCGCGGCCGCCAGCGTTGGGGAACTTCCATAATGAATCCGCCTCCGCCGTAGGAAAAATAATCTTTGATGTTGAGGAGTCCGATAATAATAGCCAGAGTTCCGATGATTTTATAGAAATATCCTGAAATTGAAAGCGTATAGCTGCGGATAAATTCAAGCAGGCCCACGCCCATAAGAAAGTAGGCGATGAAAATCGCGGCGGTGAAGCTTAGGCCTGTCCAAAGAGCTTTTTTTCGGTTATCTTGAGTGGCGAGCATGGAAGCCATTAATAAAATCAAAATGGCAAATTCGCAAGGATTGATCGCGTCAACCGCCGCGCCGCAAACCACCGCCACCGGAGTGAGATTCAAAGATTGCAGTCCCGTTTTGCAAACATTTTCATCGGCTTGGGCGGGAAGAGCTGAACCGGCGAGAAGAAAAAATATGGCGACGAGAAATAAAAATTTTTTCATGGATTTCCCTCCTTCTAAAGGAGGGTTAGGGTGGATTTTTTCAATAATTAAAAAATAGATGTGGACTTATTGAAAACTATTTATAAAAACCTCCTCAATCCTCCTTTTTCAAAGGAGGAAGAAACTCGAATTCGTAGTCCTATATTATCACAATCATTGGGATAAAAAAAGAAGCCCCGCTTATTAAGCGAGGGCTTTCATGATCGTTTTTTGGTCTTTTTTAGTCTATTGTGAGTCTGGGAAGGTGAAATTGGCGAAATACCCGTCTTCAGCCATCTCGCCTTTTGGATCCTGGGTATATTCTTCTGGAGAGAATTTACTCCTGGTGAAAATCACGGTTTTTTCTCCAGTTTCCATATCAATGAAAATGATCTGGGTGTGTTCTGCGCCGGCATCAACATTGAATCTGGGTGCAGTGGAAGGCCCGGTGCGGCGAGTGATAATTTCACGGCTGATGACTATTGCTTCATCTGGTCCAAAAACAAAAAAAAGACATCCCGACATTATTGCATTGAGTGGAATACTCCGAAAAAACCATCCTGCTGCCTCGGGCGACTTACAGAATAGCTCAGAAAGAAAAATTAACGCTGGAACTTTGTACCCGCCTCTGGAAGGAAATGATTCGCCGGAAATAAGATCTACTTCTAAATTACCGATTCCCAGCGGTCCTTCTCCAGTTGGTATTGGCAATGCTTCCATTTCTAAGCCAACCTCTGATTCTCTGACCCATTCAGGCGCGGAGCCAGCCGGCGTTTTTATTAACCGAATCATCATTTTAGAACCTCTTTCTTGTGATAGGTTTATTTTTAAAAGAACGGATTCTTTCGTCTCCTTTTTTCAATTTAACTCTAAATCAAAGTTGAAAAAAAGTCCAGATTGGGGTAGGATAGGGTCAGTTAATCAGTTTTAATTCCATTCGTAATTAGCCGCATTTATTAGTAATTGGCGAGGAAAATATGAAATATAGCCCCAAAGATATAGAACCAAAATGGCAGAAATATTGGGAAGAGTCCGGCATTAACCGGGTTGATTTGGATAACGCCAAAAAACCTTTTTACAATCTGATGATGTTTCCGTATCCCAGCGCCGAGGGTTTGCATGTGGGAAATATGTACGCGTTCACGCATTCGGACGCATTCGGCCGGTTTATGAAACTAAAAGGTTTTGATGTTTTTGAGCCGATCGGGCTGGATGGCTTTGGGATTCACTCGGAAAATTACGCCATCAAAATCAAAGAACATATCAAAGATGTTTCCAAAAGGACGGAGAAGCATTTTTACGAACAATTGCACATAATCGGCAACCAATACGATTGGAGCCGAAAAGTGGAAACCTATAAGCCCGAATACTATAAATGGACTCAATGGCTGTTTTTGCAAATGTATAAAAAAGGCTTGGCCTATCGCGCGAATGCCCCCGTGAATTGGTGCCCTTCTTGCAAGACGGTTCTATCCGACGAGCAAATTGTGAGCGCCCAGTGCGAGCGTTGCGGAACGCAAACCGAAAAAAGGCAGACGGAGCAGTGGTTTTTCAAGATCACCGATTACGCCGAGAAGCTTTTGAAAAATCTTGATTCTTTGGATTGGCCCCAAGATGTCAAAACGATTCAGAGGAATTGGATAGGGAAGAGCGAGGGGGCAAGAATAAAATTTCCCATCTGTCATTGCGAGGAGTCCGAAGGACGACGAAGCAATCCCGTGGGTAACGATAATAACTCGGGATCGCCACGCCCCGATGGGGCTCGCGATGACGGCGGTTTCATTGAAGTGTTTACCACTCGGCCTGACACGATTTTTGGCGCGACATTTTTGGTTATGTGTCCGGAACATCAGTTAATCCATGATTTTAAAGATAAAATTAAAAACATAAAAGAAATTGAAGAATATATAGTTAAAGCCAAACAAAAATCGTCTTTGGAGCGAACTGATTTGAATAAAGACAAAACTGGAATCGAAGTTAAGGGAATCAAGGCCATCAATCCCGCCACCAAAAAAGAAATCCCGATTTTCACGGCCGATTATGTCCTGAACGAATACGGCACCGGCGCCATTATGGCCGTTCCGGCGCATGATGAAAGGGATTTTGAGTTTGCCAAAAAATATAATTTGCCGATTCAAGCTGTCATTGCGAGCTCTGAAAGAGCGAAGCAATCTCGTTCTGATGCCGCTAATCGCGAGATTGCTTCGTCGCAGGCTCCTCGCAATGACGATACATTAGAAGTTTTTACGGAATTTGGAGTTCTAGTAAATTCCGGTGAATTTAGCGGATTAACTTCCCAGGAAGCGACCAAAAAAATAAACGAATGGCTCGAGAAGAATAATCTGGGCAAAGCGGCGGTGAATTACCGGCTTCGCGATTGGTGCGTTTCGCGCCAAAGATATTGGGGCCCGCCGATCCCGATTGTCTATTGTTTAAATCCTGATTGTCATTCCCGTTCCGCATCTGTTATTCCCGCACAAGCGGGAATCCAGGTTAATTCAGAATCAAATTCGGGTCTGGATCCCCGTTTTCACGGGGATGACATCGAAATGCTCGGGATGACAGAAAACAGAACGGCAATCATTGATGGAAAAGAATACGCTATTGTGCCCGTTCCGGAAAAAGATTTGCCGGTGGTTTTGCCCGAAATGGAAGATTTCCTGCCCGATGGTTCGGGCAAAGGACCTTTGAATAAAAACGAAGAATTTGTAAATACAACTTGCTCGCAATGCGGCGGGCCGGCTAAACGCGAAACGGATGTTTCTGATCCCTTCGTGGATTCTTGCTGGTACTATTTGCATTATATTTCAACGGATTTTAATGACAAGCCGTTTGATAAGGATCGTTTGGCGAAATGGATGCCCGTGAATATGTATATTGGCGGAAAAGAACACGCCGTGCTGCATTTGCTCTATTCTCGGTTCATTTCGATGGTGATGAAAGATTTGGGATATCTCAAAGAAGAAGAACCATTCAAAAGATTTTTCGCGCACGGGCTTTTGATCCGCGATGGCTCCAAGATGTCCAAATCCAAAGGCAATGTGATTAATCCCGACGAATATATCAAAAAATTCGGCGCTGACAGCGTGAGGTCGTATTTGATGTTCATGGGGGATGCGAGAATCGGCGGCGATTGGCGGGATGAAGGAATGAACGGAATATATAGGTTTATGAATCGCGTTTGGAATATTTCGGAATCTATTATTGAAAAAGGAATTAAAAAAACCGCCGACGAAAATATTTTAAAATCCGCGCACAAGGCGATTAAACGGGTGGGGGATGATCTGGAAAGGTTGAAATTCAATACGGCGATTTCGGCGATTATGGAATATGTGAACGCGTTATATGCTTCGGCAAGCCCTTCGACAGGATTAGGGTCTAACGAAAAAGAAATCGGTGTTGACGCAGTTGCGATTTTGGCGCAATTGATCGCTCCTTTCGCGCCGCACTTGGCGGAAGAAATCTGGGCGCAATGCGGCAAGAGCCCAAGTATTTTCCAAAACGGCTGGCCCGAGTATGATGAAAAATTAATCAAAGAAGAACAAATTGAAATTCCGGTGCAGATAAACGGAAAAATGCGCGGAAAAATTTTGGCATCTCCCGAAATTTCCCAAAAAGAAGCGGTTGATTTGGCCTTGAAAGGCGAGAGCATTAAAAAATGGTTGGAAGGCAAAGAGCCAAAGAAAGTGATATTTGTGGCTGGCAAACTAATTAATATTGTGGTATAAGAATATATCGGGCCATCGTATACCGGTAGTATCCCGCAGGCGCGGGACGCGGCGCGCTTTACTTTAAATAATTTTATATCGGGCTGTGGTATAACGGCATTACACACGCTTCGGGTGCGTGCAATCGCGGTTCAATTCCGCGCAGCCCGACCAAGTTAATTTAATAAAAAATAGTTATGAAATCACCAAAAAAATCGGTTCTTTCTTATTTGGCCAAAAATATTTTCACCGTGATCGGCTTGGTGATGGTTTGGCGGGGGATTTGGTATGTTTTGGATTGGTTTGATTCAAGAATATTGGGCGGAAACCATGCCTGGACGGCTGTCGGCGGAATAATTTTGGGTTTGGCCATTCTTTATTTGCCGGATAAAGATTTAAAAGAAATAGAAAAATTATAAGAATTATTTATTATAAAATCCCCCCAGCCCCTCTTTGAAAAAAAGGGGGAAGAGGAAATAAAAAATGGACCAAGAAATTCAAAATAAGTTTGAGGAGCAAAATAAAAAGCTCGAAGAAATATTCCGCTCGGTGGAAAAAACAAGGAAATATTTTTTGTGGACTTTGATTTTAAGTTTGGTTTTCTTTTTCTTGCCGCTGATCGCGATTATTTTTCTCTTGCCCCGTATTTTTGATGCTTACACCGGCGCCGGGTTGGGGTTATGATATTTTTCAAGTTGATTGAGATCTGTATGTCTGTTAGACTAAAATCGTAATCATTAATTTAAAAATTATGAAAGGATTTAATGCAAATATTGAAAAATTAACTCTGGAAAGTTCCAATTTTCGCCAGGTGCTTTACACCGGCAAACACAGCCAGCTGGTGCTTATGAGTTTGAAACCGAAAGAAGAAATCGGCATGGAAACCCATCCCGATAACGACCAATTTTTCCGTTTTGAAAAAGGAACGGGCAAGTGCGTGATTGATGGAAACGAATATGAAGTGAGCGATGGCTCGGCGATAGTGGTGCCGGCCGGAGCGGAGCATAATGTCATCAATGTTTCGGATTTCGAGGATTTGA
>LCEC01000009.1 GCA_000997475.1 Parcubacteria group bacterium GW2011_GWB1_42_6 | reverse complement strand
CCGATGAAGCGCTGAAAGCTTGCCGCAAACAAAAAAAGCGCCCAAGGCGCTGAGAGAAATTTAAAATCCGATCATACAAATTGAGGGGGGTCGGTAGGTGAAAAGTACTATAATTAGTATATCAGCTTAATAAAATATTGTCAAGCTTTTGGAACCTGAATGGCAAAACTCACCCCGGGTGCCATTCCCGCGCCGCGCCCTTCCGTAGCTTTATGCGAAGAAGGGAAAGCGGGAATCCGGCATTCAAAGCCGAATCTGGATTCCGGCTCAAGGCCGGAATGACAGAAAATACGAATAAAATTGAGTTTCGCTATTCAGGCTTGGAATTTCCGCGAAACGGCTTAACCCTAAAATTCTTCCAATTTAAATAGACAAAAAGCCCGCGACCGTTATTTGGCCGCGGGCTCAAAAAGAAATTTTTTATAAATTACAATATTTTAACTTTCTCCCTTCTCATGGCCTGCTCAACTTCCTTTGATAATTCCATACCGCCGGAAAAAAATTCTCTTTTGCCCGACGAGTAAAACAACACCACAGGAATGCAATTTCTCAAAGATAAATCTATCAATTCTTTCACTCCGGCTTCTCGGAGAGCGCCCCCTCTTGATTCCCATATCTGAAAAAGTCTTGGTATGAGGGGGCGAAAAGAAATATAATCGAGAACTAACCCTGACTTATCCGGGCGGTCATCCTCTTCTCCGAATCCCTTCAGCCATTCGCATCTGAATCCGCGGCAGCCTTTGGGACGATCGGCATAGATGCGGCATTCCCGGCTAGGCTCGCAATGCGGACACCACTTGCCGACGGGTTTTTCAATCTCATACACCGCGTGCGTCTTGCAACAGGCAGTGCATCCTCCGCAAACTCTTTGCAGAGCAATATTCATTCTTTATCTCCTTCGCCCTACAAACGAGAAGTCCAAAATCCATTTTCCAGATCGATGATCGAAACAAAACATTCAACCTTTGCCTCGGGATAGAGCTCTTTGATCCCCTCCCCGACTTTCTTTGCGAGACACTGGAGAACATCTCGCGTCCTTTCAGGCTTTTTAAATAAACCGCCAATTTCAACGATAATCTCTTCTCCTAATCCATATTTCATAAGATCAGGAGGAAAAAGACAAGTCATATCGTTCTGATCGCGAAGACCCAATTGGGAAACAGACACAACGGCCTCCACAATCTTTTTATGAAGACGATTTAGATCATCTTCGGACTGACCCGAAGGCAGGCACCACACTTTAATCACCGGCATATCAAAACCCCCTTATTCGGATTTTATGGTTATCCTTGTCTGTGCTGATAAGAACATAAAAACAGCATAGCGTAAACTATAATGTTATGTCAAGTCAGCACGGGATGAGGGAATCGAACCCCCGCCTACTCTTTTGGAGAGAGTCATACTGCCACTATACTAATCCCGCCTTTGCTCGCGTTAGCGAGCGAAGGCGGGCAAGCCCGCTTCAACTCGCCAAAGCGAGAGTTTTTTACATGCTACTTCTTCGTTTCTTTGTGCGGCGTGTGCTTTTTGCACTTTTCGCAGAACTTTTTGAGCTCTATTTTGCGCTCAACTTTTCTTTTGTTTTTGCGAGACCAATGCTTGATGCTTTTGCAAACCGCGCATTGAAGCTTGATTAATCTTTCTTGGCTCATAAACTTTAAAAATCCGAAATTCGAATTTCGAAACTCGAAACAATTTCTGTCATTCCCGCCCCGCAACTGCGGGGGAATCCATGTTTGAATTTGTTTCGGATTTCGTGCTTCGTGCTTCGAGTTTAGTTCTTATTCACCCAACTCTGGCGGGTTTCATCGAATTCGTAAAGCTCCAAAGCCTTGCCGATTTCGCTGTCCGCGCCGGTTTTGACCGCCCAATCGGAATCGCCCGGTTCAAAATAGGCCAAAACCTCGTATGAATATTTATTTTCTCTTGAATCGACCCGCAACAGAATTTTTCTTAAAATGTGCCCGTCTTCATATTCGGCATAAACTTTCTCATTTGATCCCGAAACAAACCAGAATCTGTCAATAAACCATTTGCCTCCCAGAACCGGCTGGACCGGAGAAATTTCTCCGATTTTTTGAGCGATATCGGCAAGAATATCAGCTTTTTCGCCCGAGGCCCGCGGCAAATCGCTCGGCAAAGGCGTGAAGCTGGGAATCCCCTGATCGTTTGCCGATGAATTATTTTCCGGATTATTCTCGCTGTCCATAGCAAACAACAAAATTAAAATCACCACGACAACCAAAAATATTGAACCGATTATGATCATTTTCTTATTGGGCATATCTTTCCCCTCTTTGAAAAAGAGGGGTTGGGGGAGATTTTATAAATAGCTTACATTATGATTCCCTCTCTTAATTTAAGAGAGGGTTAGGTCGTTCAGACTCTGAAGAGTCTTCAGACTCGAACGAGGTGAGTTATAATTTGATTCATAACTCCTCCTAGCCTCCTCTTATATAAGAGGAGGAACAATATTGATGAAACTATCTGTAAAATCCTCCCTAACCCTCCTTTTGCAAAGGAGGGAAAAAATTCAATTTTCATTTTTGAGCCGATGTCCGGATTTGAACCGGAGACCTACTCCTTCGCTTACACCTCTTTTTATAAAATGCTCATAAGAGGGCTAGACTGTATCTTGAGCTTATTTCTTTTGAAACTTAGCTCCCCTTGTCAGTCGTTCGGGCGCTTTTGCGCCACGGTCTTAACCATGCACTGGCCTTTAACCGTTATTCGGGATTCGCTATTAAATTTCTTAGATAGCGGGCAGGAGTCTTGCGACCCACCATGGAGTTGCTCTACCAGCTGAGCTACATCGGCTTACTCTTTGATAAAGTTATCTATAAAATCCTCCTCTTCGAGCCTGATGGCCTCAGAGCCTCGAAGGCCTAACCCTCCTTTTGCAAAGGAGGAAATAATTCCAAGCTACCCCTCCGGGTATGCTTCTTTTACCATATTTTCCTTGTTTTGAAAAGCCTTGCGGACGGGTTCGAGCAAATTTGAGAGTTCCGCCGCCAAAGCTTTCTTCAAGTCGGCCGGATGAAGACTCTTGGCAACAAAGTCTTTTTCAAGCTCTTCATAATTTGAATATTCAATATTCCCGCCGAATTTTTCGGATCGTTCAACCATAAATTTATCGCCGCGATCCGATTTTAAAACCATAATCACGTATTTCATAAAAATCATAATTCCGTTGTCTTCCAAAACGCCTTCCGGGCAATAAGCCTTGTTGATTTTATCGGAAATCGTTTCGGGGCTGTCCAATAAATCAATTTTACTCGAAACATCCGAAGCGCTCATCTTGCCGCCCATAATTCCGGGCAGCATCGGCGTCATAATTTCAATCCGTTTTTTGTATCCCAATTTCGGGTGCGACTCCCGCGCGAAACCGAAAATTTTTCGCTGATCCGCTCCCGCGTATTGGATGTCCGCGCCTAAATATTGTTCATCCAAAATTTGCAGCAAAGGATAGAGAAATCCGCTAAGGCGAGGATTTTCCCCCATCTTCACGACTTCGGCCGCCGCATGTTTGGCGCGATCGGCTGTGGTCATCGCCGCAAGCCTATACACATCGAAACTGTATTCCTTGCTTAACTGATAATCGCTTCCCAAAACAAATTCAATTTTTGAAATATCAATTCCGATCGCCTCATAAAGCGCGGAGAGTTCCTGCTTGTAAAACTCGGCGCGTTTATTGGCCAATTCAATCGGGCTTTTCATATTATCCAAAAAAGCGTGGATATTGGCGAGCAAAAATTTCACTTTCAGCCCCGCGTCAATAAAATCTTTTATTTTTATCGCCGGAATCAAATAGCCAATATGCGGCCGGCCCGTTGGCGCCGTGCCGTGATAGACCACCGGGATTTCTTTGGTCTCCAAAAGTTCCTTGAGTTCCTCCTCGGTCAAAATTTCTTCCGTGTTGCGGGTTATTAAGTTAAGTTTTTGATTGATATCCATATCGCCCCACACCAATTACGAATAAATTCACTCTAATTACGAATAAATCAAATTCTGATTTTATTCGTAATTAGCTTTAAATTAGTAATTGGCGTGGAAAAATTATATTTTCCTCACCACGCAAACCGGCGTTTGTTCACTGGTTTGGCCGAGAGGATTGTCTTTGAAAACTTTTTTGCAAAAATCATCGGAAATTTCTTTGTTGGATTTTCCCATCACAACGATTCCGATATCATTGGCGTCCAAAATCACCGCGTCATATCCAATCTGCTTTTTTAAATCTTCCGTCGCTTTTTGCGGATCAAGCGGCGGCAGTTTGGCGTATTGGTTATATGGCGGAATAACATATGGCGCCGGGCCGTCAATCGCGTTGATTCCGTGGCCAGCCACCTTGTAAAAAACTCCGCGAATTCCCAATGGCTTGGTTATCGCCGAAGCAAAAGCGGCCAATAAAATCCTCGCCGCTCCCGTTTCTCGGATCGCCAATTCCATAGTCCAAGGACTGCCGATGCCAACACCAAAAGGAGATTTATAGACAAACTTTAAAAGAAAATTGGCCAGCCTTGAAACCTTGATATCTTTTATCGGAATCGCCCGCCCTTGGGAAATAGAAACCATCTTTTCGCTCAAAAAAATCAAATCCCCTTGTTTTAAATATTGCCCCGCGTATTCTTTTATCACTTGCGCCAAATTATCGCCCGGATTGACCACTTTGGTCTTTATCGGATAGCGCGCGTATGTTTGGCCGTCAACTTCAATTTTAATATTTTTGCCGGGATTTGGCTGGATATTTTCAATCTCCATGGAATAATTTTAACACTTTTAGTTCATTTGTCCAGCTAAATGCGCAAAAAAGCTCTGACTTTCCCGCCTTTTGAGAAGAGAGATTGGAGCTTTTTTGTTTTAATTGATTCTATTTTTTGTTTATGTATTTCCATAGAGCCGCGATGCCCAACATCAAAAGCGCGGCAACGAGAACGTAAATAATCCAGGCAAATAACATCACCCCCGCGCCTCCGCCGCCCATCATATAATTGTAATTCATCATAAAATTCACCTCCTTTTTTTATATCAATATCATAAACCATTTTCCCGGATCTTTGTATAATTTTATCCGTTGCCGCGATTTCTAAAAATTCTCTTCTTGAAAAATTCTATCAAAATAATTTCTATCGAACTGACGGCAAAAATAACCAGCCAATCGCTTGCCGGCAAAGATTGAGTCGCCAAAAGCTTTTGCAATGGGGCAAAATAGATTGCGCCGATAAGCAAAATCGCGGCAATGGCCACTCCTCCGACCAAATAGCGGTTAGAAAAAATATCTCTTCTGAAAATTGTCCGCTTGAACGATCTGACGCTAAAGGCAAAGATCAAAGAATCAACGCACATCAGAGAAAACACCATCGTCCGCGTTTTTTGCAAATCTCCGGTTGTTTTCCAAAGGATAAAAAAGGTCAGAAACGCCGCGATGCCCGTAATAAAGAATATGGCGGCCATCCATTTCTTTATGGATTTATTCAATATCGGTTCTTTGGGATCCCTCGGTTTTTCCTCCATGACTCCTTTTGTTTCTTGTTCCGTTGTCAGCGCGATATCCGGAAAACCGTCTTCCACGAGATTTATCCAAAGAATTTGCGCCGGCAACAAAGGCAATGGCAGCCCCATGGCCATACCGGCTAAAAATAAAAACAATTCGGAAAAATCATCCGCCACCAAATAAATAAAAACTTTTCGAATATTTTGAAAAACCACTCGGCCCTGCTCGATAGCTTTTAATATCGTTTTGAAATTATCGTCAAGCAAAACCAAATCGGCCGTTTCTTTGGCCACATCGGTGCCCGAACCGACCGCCACCCCGATATCCGCCGCTTTTAGAGCAGGGGCGTCATTCACACCATCTCCAAGCATGGCCACCACTTCCCCATTAGCCTGCAAAGCTTTGACAATCCTTAATTTATGGCGCGGCGAAACACGAGCGTAAACGGAAATATATTTTGACTTTTCTTTTAAAACTTCGTCGCTTATAAGTTCCATTTCTTTTCCTTCCAAAATATCCTCGTCTTTTGCCGAGATACCTATTTCTTCGGCAATCGCTTTGGCAGTCAGCTTATGGTCTCCGGTAATGATAACCGTGCGAATACCGGCTTTTTTAGTAGTCAAAATAGATTCTTTGGCGTCAAGGCGAAGCGGATCCTTAAGAGCGATGAAGCCAATAAGCGAAAGATTATTTATCAATTCCGCGAGATTATCGTATTTTGTCCGGGCGTCATAATCTCCATAAGCGCAAGCCAATACTCGCAAACCTTTTTGTGAAAGCGTTTCTAATTTCGCCATCAGTTTATTGGACTCGGCAGTTCCCAATCTTTCTTTTTTGCCGTCCATATCCAGATCGGCGCAACGGGCGATAATTTCTTCCGGCGCGCCAATAACATAAACCGTATTCTGATTTTCGGTTTTTTTATGGTAAGTGGCGGCAAATTTATATTCCGACTCAAAACTGATTCTATCCAAAACGGGATATTGTTTTTCCAACTCTTTCTTATCCAAGCCGGACTGCATGCCCGCCAAAAGCAAGGCTTTTTCCGTCAAGCGGCCCCGTATCACCCATTCTTTTAATTCCGCGTCTGGATTTTCCACAAAAGCGTCGTTTGCCAATGTGGCCATTTTTAACGCCAAAATATGCGACTCGATGCCATTGGCGTTTTCACCCTTGGCGAGTCCGCTGATATTATCGCCCATTAATTCTCTTGTGCCCGTTAAAATATGGCTCACTTGCATTTTTCCTTCGGTGAGAGTTCCCGTTTTATCGGTGCAAATAATCGTAACGCTTCCCAACGTTTCCGTTGCCGCCAGCTTTCTGACAAGCCCGTTTTGCTTAAAAATGCGCCTCAACCCCAAAACCAAAATAACCGTTATCGCCGGAAGCAGGCCTGCGGGAATTGCCGAAACCGCCAGAGCCAAAGATGCCATAAAAACATCTATAAAACTTTTTCCGGTAAAATATCCTTCCGCCAGAATAATCGCGATAATTAAAAGCACGAAAGCGCCGAGCCATTTTGAAAGAACCGATATTTTTTGCTGCAACGGCGTCTTGCGCGCCTTGGCTTCTTTGAGAAGAGAAACAATCTCGCCAATTTGCGTGTTAATTCCCGAACGGCTTGCGATTCACCCGTGAGACTGGCTTCATTCACTTTTAATCCTTTTGACTCCATAACGCGGCCGTCGGCCGGAACTTTATCGCCGGACTTTAATATCACAACATCCCCCGCAACCAATTCTTCGCTGTCTATCTCTTTTTCATTGCCGTCGCGCAAAACTCTGGCTCTGACCTTAACCATTTTTTTTAACGCCAAAAGAGATTGATTCGCTTTATTTTCCTGATAGAAACCAACCGTCGTGTTGACAAGCAAAACGACGCAAATAAATATGGTGTCGGAATAATGCCGCAACGCGAAAGAAATCGCCACCGTAACCAATAAAATATACATTAAAGGGCTGTTGAATTGGCTAAAAAACAACCTGATTTTTGAGTAGGGCTTTTCTTGGGGCAAAATATTGCGGCCGGATTGTTTAAGCCGCTCGGCGGCTCCCATGGCGCTTAATCCCTCCCGGCCGCTGTTTAAACCGGCAAAGATTTCCGCCAAAGGCGCCCAATGATATGTTTCTTTTTTCATTTTAATTTTACCGTTTTTTATCGCTGCCAATAAATGCCATTTCCATCGTTCCCAAAATCATATTTTGTATTTTAATTTTATCATTAAGAAGCGAATAAAACAAAAAACAACGGATAAAATCCGTTGTTTTATAACACCCGGCGCATTAATTTCATTCCCATAAAAAACGGGCCATATCCCCGTTTTATTCGTTTTTTAATCACCAAGTAATTAAATTAGTCCAGTATTCTTGAAATAGTGCGAACCGTTTTCGCCGCCGCAGGCGGCGAGGAAAGCCCCCCGCAAAAAATCTGAAAGGCGGCGGAGCCGCACCGCTGACAATTTCAAGTTTTTCTTTGGCGGTAAATTCTTTGTTATTTGAAATAAAAAGAAAGTCGCTCCATCCAGAAGCGACTTTGCACGCGCCCTGTTGGGCGGGTTACGAAAAGTACTTGTCGTAAGGTTCGAATGCCTTCTTCCCTAGCGCAAGGAGAAACTGCCAATCCGGTTCTAGATTGTACTTATTACGTAACTCTTCACCGAGTTGGCGAGTAAGACGGTTTCCTTTCGAGAGGTTGACTGGGAACTGCTTGACAGTTGTGAGGCAAGTGGGGCAAGTGTGTTGGCCAGTGCCAACCGAAACACATATGTTTGGGCCATTAAGGGTGACAAACCCCTTTGGGTCGCCAGCTTGCGCAATTTCGAAGACGAATTCGGTGTAAACACCCTCACACCTGATAGTGAGTTCCCAACCGTCCTGTTTGTGGGTATGCACTTTCGGAAACGCTGCTTTTTCTGTCACTGCTGACATTTGTTTTCTCCTTTCTTGGTTTTTCAACTGGAAAGTGGTACAAACTCCACTTCCCATAGCTTAAACAAGTATAGCATTGCTTTATCAAATATGTCAATGGTTAAACAAAAAACAGCGTCTTGGCTGTTTCCACGATTTAAAATCTATAATTAAAAATTCCCCCGGACTCATTAAGAATAATAACTCCGGAAGCCATTCTTTTCTTGGGCAGGTTTTTTAGATATTCCGTGTCATCCATATTTTTAGTTTATTTCAGTTCAGCTTTGAGCGCAATAAGAAAACAATTAATTTTGTTTATCATGGCTTATTTTATAAATCATTGACTTTAAACATTCCTTATAATATACTCTAAATATCTACAAGAGAAAGCACTTCCTCGGGTTCCGTCCCTTGGCGGTGCTTTTTCATTTATATTCAAGCTTTTCTCGTAAATTATTTTTGTTCTTTTTCATAATATTCAGTCTTATATTTTCAGCTTAACTCAAATCAGCTTTTAAGACAACAAAAAACAACGGATAAAATCCGTTGTTAATAGAGTCCAGGGGGTAGGAGTCGAACCTACATAAAACGGTTTTACAGACCGTCGCATAAACCGCTCTGCCACCCCTGGGGAAAGTTTTTAGTTTTTAGTTTGTAGTTTTTAAAAGAATTCAGAAATTCAGAATTGTGAATCCGCGTATTTCAACTAAAAACTACCAACTACAAACTACTTATGAGCCACCCGTCGGGATTAAACCGACAACTTTACCCCCACACCTTCGGAGCCGGAGGTGGGATTTGAACCCACAACCTGATGCTTACAAAGCAACTGCTCCGCCATTGAGCTACTCCGGCACAAAAGGTGTGGGGGCTGCGCTTCGCTCCGCAAAACAGCTGCTCTGCCACTGAGCTACGCTGGCATTTTGGCTATATGCCATTTGCCACTTCCGCCGGCTTTTTGTTGCGCAAGCCTTTAATTTCTTCAAGCTTGTTTAAAACTTCCGTGTCTTCCGGATTTAATTTTAAGATTTGCCTGAAGCAGGCCCGAGCATCGCTGTAATTTTTTTGCTTGAGATAAACGAATCCGAGAGTCCGATAAGCCAGCATATCTTTTGGATTTTGGGCGATCGCGTCAATGCACTTTTTTTCTTCTTCCGCCAAAATGGCATCCGGTCCAAAAGCCGGCTCTTCCAAAACAATCGAGCTGTCTGCCGTTTCAATCTCTTCCGTTTGCTTATCTTTGAAATTTTCGCCATTGATAACTTCCACTTTTTCCTTGAACGCTCTGTCTTCATCTTTGGCCACTTCCGCTTTTATTTTTTCAAGCTCATGGGAAATCTCGGCTTTATCCAAGGTTTCCAGAATTTGGTTTTTTTCTCTCTTTTTTAAGCGCCTGTGCTCCATCCAGGCTTTGGATCTGATGGTCCAAACTTGCGATCTTTCTCTGGCGCTGCCGATCCAATCAATGAAAAGATTGTCGGTTTTTAAAATAAAAATCCTGATCTTGCGCAAAAGTTTTTCCAGCCAATTCAAAATAAGCGGCTGATAGGAAGAGTATTTGATCGCTTCCAGCCGATTTTTCATCTCGCCGGCCAAAGTTTCTCTGGCCGAGAATTGCGGATTCTCGGGCAACTTTAAAAGCGTCGGAATCTTGTTAAATACCAAAGAACCGATACCTATAAGACCGGTGAAAATAAAGATTATGGCAAAAACCAATAAAATAGTCATAAATCAGTTGATTAGTTATTAGTTGATAGTGGTTAGTTGAGGGTTTTTGAACCAAAAACTAATAAACTAACCAACTAAAAACTAATCCTGGATTTCGAACCGCGCAAATCTGCCCACTTTGATATTTTCGCCGATTCTGGCGATGGCTTCATTAATGAGGTCCTGAATGGTTTGCTGCGGATTCTTGATATAAGGCTGAATAAGCAATTCATTTATATCTTGGGGATTCAAAGCTGAAATTTGCAAGCAAATTTCATGGGAAAGATTTTTGAAGTTTTCGTTCTTGGCCACAAAATCGGTTTCGCATCCAAGCTCAAGCAAAACTCCCAATTTTCCGTTGGAATGAATGTATGAATCTATCAAACCGGCCTTAATTTGACGATCGGCTTTTTTGCCGGCGATTTCCGCTCCCCGGGCGTTTAAAACTTCCATCGCCTTGGCTTCATCGCCATGGGATTCCTCCAGCGCTTTTTTGCATTCAATCATCGAGCAACCGGTCTTTTCTCTTAAATTTTTAACTGCTTGGGCGGTAACCATGAATTCAAAAATTTTTAATTTTTGAATTTTTAATTCTATAAATAAATCTTAATGTTTAAAAAATTAAGAAATTATTTAAAAATTATAAAATTAAAAATTAGAAAATTATTTATTGATTGATTCCGGTTTAACATTTTTGAGGTTCAGAACCAACGAATCAATTATCGCTTTTATTGAAGAAGAAGCGTCATCATTGGCAGGAATCGGATAATCGACAAGAGAAGGGTCCGCATTAGTGTCGCAAATGGCAACTACGGGGATTCTCATTCTTTTGGCCTCTTTAATCGCCAAAGAATCTTCTTTGACATCGGACACAAACACAATATCCGGCAAGCGGCGCATATTTTTTATTCCGCCCAATTGTTTTTCCATTTTTTCCGCCAGTTTTCCAAGTTTTAACTTCTCTTTCTTGGTATATTTGTCCAAACCGCCGGTCTTTTGCTGTTCCTGCAAATTTCTTAAATATTCAAGTCTCTTGGAAATGGTTTTGAAATTGGTCAAGGTGCCGCCCAGCCATCTTTCCGAAACATAAGGCTGATTAAGAGCCTCGCCCGCTTCTTTGACAAGCCCTTTTGAAGCCGGCTTTGTGCCGACAAAAAGGATTTCGCCGCCCCGCGATAAAACAGATTTCAAAAAAATAATGGCGGCCTGAAGATTTTTAAGAGTTTTTTCCAAGTCAAAAATATGAACATCGTTTTTTGACGTGAAAATAAATTTCTCCATCTTGGGATGCCATTTTGAGGTTTTATGCCCAAAATGAACCCCGGCCTCAATCAGCTCCTGGGGAGAAGGAAGAACTATCTCGGTATTGGGATCAGCTATGCTTTTTTCAGTCATAAATATAAGTTTTTCATTTTGCCCGCGCAAAGAATTGCGTTCGCTGCGATAAAGTAAAAAAATCGAAGCGGATATTCTTTCCACTCGGCTTGGTTCTAAATTAATTCTTTTTAAGTATAAACTATATTTTTAAAAAAAGCAATATTCGGCGTTAAAACGAGCAAACCTTGCCAAAAGACATCTTTATGTTAGAATGAACAAGATAAAAAGCCCCGTAATTACATAAAAACAAACAAAAAACAATGAAAAAAGACATTCACCCAACCTACTATCCCAAAGCTAAGGCAATCTGCGCTTGCGGCAATGTTTTTGAAACCGGATCAACCATACCCGAAATCAGGGTTGAAATTTGTTCCGCCTGCCATCCTTTTTATACGGGCAAAGAAAAGCTGATTGACACCGCCGGAAGAGTGGAAAGATTCAAAAAATTGCAGTCAAAAAAGAAAGAATCTTCCGTCTTAAAAACGCCGAAAGGCAAAAAGGGAAAGAAATAATCATTATGCCAATCCCGCAGTTGCGGGACGAACCGCGAAAATGAATTGATGATTTCAGACATTCAATGTCCGGGATCTCGACATTGAATGTCTGAAATCCAGCCGCGTCCCGCGATTGCGGGATTGGCATAAAATTTTCGAGTTCGCATCATATCATGCAAAGCAAAGGAATCATTATGGAAATCAGAGCCGGCGCGGGCGGCGAAGAAGCAGCCAATTTCGCGGCTGATCTTTTCCGCATGTACACCCGATACGCCCAGTCAAAAGACTGGAAATTTCTGGTTATCGATTCCAGCCGCAGTTCTCTTGGAGGATTCAAAGAAATCAGCCTTGAAATCTCGGATCCAAGCGCTTTTGAAGAATTAAAAAATGAATCAGGCGTCCATCGAGTCCAACGAATTCCTGCTACGGAAAAAAACGGCCGCATTCACACTTCCACCGCTTCGGTAGCGATTTTGCCCAAAGTTGAAGCCGCGGAAATAAAAATCAATCCTCAAGATTTAAGGATTGAAACGGCCAGATCTTCCGGCCCTGGCGGACAAAATGTCAATAAAAGATCCACTGCCGTTAGAGTGACTCATGTTCCCACCAATATCGTCGTTTTTTCGCAAACCGAAAGATCCCAGCCCCAAAACAAAGAAATAGCCATGGAAATTCTGCGCGCCAAGCTTTATGAGATAAAACGCGAACGGGAAATGAACCAATTGAGCCAAGAAAGACAGTCGCAAATCGGCACAGCCGACCGATCGGAGAAAATCCGCACCTACAACTATCCCCAAAATCGCGTTACCGATCACAGAATTAACAAGAGCTGGCACGATCTGGAAACAATCATGAACGGCAAACTCGACGCGATCGTGAAAACATTCAGAAAGACAGAAACTTAAAAAATACGAGCACATTAAAAAATTTCTTTTCCCTACGAACTACGAAGCTGTACGAATATACGAAAAGAATCCAATTTCGTACTATTCGTATAAAATTCGTAATTTCGTAGGGATATGAATAAAGGTCGAAAATAGCAAGAAACTCGGCCTCTCTTTTTTGAAATGCCTGCAATATTTCCAATAGAGAAACCGAGCGAAACCAATGGAACAGCAAAATCAAGATCCGATCCTTATGCCCGGACCGCAATTTGACGGGGAAAACAATGAAACCGGCTGGCTGCAGAAAAATTCGCAGAATTTGATTATCGGAGTGATAATCATTCTTCTGGGAATAGGAATATTTTCTTTTTATAAAAATTACAGAGACCGCCAGCAGATAATCGATTCAGCCATCAATTCAAGCGAATCCCCCGCCGCTTCCGAGCAAGTTGCCGGTCCCGGCGCCCAAGCCGACGCGAAAAATAAGATTTCCATAGTTACGCCCGAAACGCAAAAATCCGAAGCGATTGTAAATGAAATTCCGCAAAGCCCCCAAATCATCAACCGGGACGAACCGACAATCAAAGTCAGCGGACAAGCCATCGCCGTAAAAGCAAGCAAAGGCGAAGGAGCCACCCATTTGGCAAGACGAGCTTTGAAAGAATACATCAAAGATAAAGGATTAAAAGACGCGTTAAAAGCCGAACAAAAGATTTACATTGAGGATTACCTTCAAAAAAATTCCGGCTCGCCAAAATCAATGGAAATCGGGCAGGAAATCAGCTTTTCGCGGGATTTAATGGAAGAAGCGGTTCAGAATGCCCAAAATCTATCCGATGCCCAATTGCAAAACTTGCAAAAATATGTTCCTTTAGTTCCTTCTTTGTAAGAGACATGATAAAACCGGCTGAAACGACACAGATTTTTATTTACCACATTCTAAGCAAAAAACCCGCTCTTTTAGCGGGTTTTTTGCTATCCACTTTTTATTTGACAATGCAGAGTTCAAGAATTATAATAAATTCAAGTTCTTTTTGCTGGCTCATGGGGGAGGATTTTTCACCGCAGCAGAAACAAGGGAAGAGAGAGAAGCAATGAAGCCGCAGCACAAGAAAAGACTATCCAGAGCTTTAAAAAGCAACGATCTGGAAGAATCGCTTCGAGTCATAATCGAAGCTTTCTCTGACGAGTATACGAGATTCTCTATGTCGCTTAAGGCGCATCCGGGAAGAGAAGCGGAAATTCTGGCTCAAATTGATGAATCCGCCAAAAAGAAATGGCTATGGATTCTTCGGATTTTGAGCAGGTCAGAAAACCAATACAATGTGGCATTCAGGATTTGCAATATGCAGATCCCTGATCAGTTCAGGACAAAAATGAACCGTATTCTGGTTCAAAAAATTTACCCCAGTTGGGTGCAGAAAGGGTGGAGTAATCAAATTATCCGCCTATCCAGAATATTGAAAATAACCATCAGCCCTGATGATATAGAGTTGATGGCCAAAAACAAGAAAAGTCATGGTCGCGGACATTCGGCGCTTGTGCTTGAAAAATGCGCAGAGATATGCCGCCTGCAACCCCAATCGCCGGTATTGGTATGAACTACTGATTCCGGCCCAACAAAAAAGCCCCGTCTAAAACGACGCGGGCTTTTAAATTTCTCAAGAATTATTTTGTTATTATATTCAACTGTTCCTGAATCACTCCGGCCAGCTCCATCACCTGGTCGCCGTAAAAATAATAAGTGGGATTGTTCCAGCGGCCGCCGGCAAAATAGATTTGAGCCGCGCGCCACTCGGCATCGCGGGTTTGCGCCGAAGCGCCGTTTTTAGACATCATTATTCCGGCCGCCGTGAACGCGTCGCCGATATCCCAAGGATCGGGTCCCATGTTGAAGGAATAAATTGAGAGGGACCCATCGCTCCCCCCCAACCATACCAAGGCTTTTTAGAGACCGGGGTCGTGTCGGGATTTAAACCGAGTTTTTCGCAAATTAGCACAAAGGCGTCCCGATCCGCCGGACGCATATCTTTGCGCCAAGTTCCCGTGCCCACATTTCCGCCCCAACTGGATTCTTTTTTAAGGACTGCCAGCAGAAATGCCGGCCGCACGCCCGTGAGATCGCCGGCTAATTTGGCGTAGTTGTAAGCTTTTTCCAAAGACATTGAAACTCCGCTGCCTTCAAGCAGATACAGATTGTTTCTGATGGCGGCCGCGTCTTGGCTCGCTTTTTGCAAAAGTTTTTGATAATCGCTTTCCTGTCCCTTGGTTTGAGCCAAGAGATTTTTTTTCTCTTCTTGCTGCGAAACTAAAGCTTTTTTTTGAATTTGCTGAAGATTTTTCAGTTCTCCCAGTTCTTCTATTTTTCCTTCCAAAATTTCCTTGTCGTTGGCCAAATCAACCTTTAAANTTTAAGAATCATCTCTAAAATTCCCTGCTCATCCCGTTCATCGATTTGACGGATGCTTTGGGCGATTATTTCCCTTTCGCGGCCAAGTTTCTTTTCCGCCTCTTCAAGAGCCGTGTTTTTATTGCCAATCTCCATCTCCGCCTGTTGAATTGACAAATCGGTTCTCTTTATTTCCAAGGCGGTCGATTTCATCTTGCTGTCCAGAAGAGAAATTTCTCTGTTCAAGGATTTGCCCTGGCTTTGGAGACCGGAAATATTTTCGCGGTATTGATTGATTTGATTTTGCAAATCGTCGATTTGCCGCCTTAAATTTTCCTTTAACTCATCGGGGGAAGCTAAAGAATCGCCTCCCAAAAAAACCGCCGCGAACAAAAAACACAAGACCGAGAGCAGTCTCGCGTTTTTCCTTTTTAAAAAAATATTCTTCACTATTTTTTTGCCTTTGCCGGCAAATGGCCTTTTATTATTTTTCCGATCCTTCTTCAACCGGAGCTTCTTCGGCCGTTTCTTCTTTGCCCGCAACTTTAATTTCGCCAACTTGTTCTTCGGCCGACACGGTATCAAGCTCGGCCAGTTCCGATTCGGAACGGGGCGGAACGGCCAAGACGATTGTTTCTTCCGGACCATTCAAGATTTTAACGGAATCCGGCAATCTCAAACTCTCAACTTTTATCTTGTCTTCAAAAGTCTTTAAGGCCGAAATATCCACTTCGATGTTTTTTGGCAAATCCTGCGGGAAAGCTTCAATTTCCAACTCCTGCAACGCGTGGACGAGCACTCCCCCTTCGGATTTCACCGCCAAAGATTCTCCGATAAAAACCAACGGAATTTTAGTCTTGATTTTCTCGTCCATCCTCACTTCGTAAAAATCAACATGAGTTGTTTCTCCCGTCAAAATATCTTTGCTCAAATCATGAATCAGCACATTATGTTTTTTTCCATCCAAATCAAGGATTAAAATCGTGGTTTCTCCTGCTTCGGATAAAGATTTTTTGAAATCCCTGGAATTAACGGAAACAGATTGAGATTCAATGCCGTGGCCGTATAAAACAGCCGGTATTTGGCCGGTTCTTCGCAACTGATTGTTTTTTTTGCCCGCGATTTTCCTAGACTCCGCTTTTAGTTCGGTCATAAATTTCGATTAAACAATTCATCTGTATGGCATCAATCTTAACAGATTAGCTAAGAAAAATCAAGACACCCTACGGAATTACCGATTTTTACAGATGATATGGATAGAATTAAATCCGTAATATCCGTATTTATCTGTAATTTCGCAGGGTCGCAAGTTATTCCCCAATCACGATAATCTGCACCGGACACACTTGGGAGGCTTCCTTAACGCAATCAATATCTTCAACTTCCAATTCAAAACACCCATCTTTTTCCCGGGCTCCTTTTAGCACAGCCATTCCATCTTGCCCAATTTCAAAAAACTTCGGACATACCGCTTCGCAAGACCGGCAACCGATGCATTTTGAACGAAAGTGTTTTATCTTCATGTGGACACCCTACTAAATTACTAATCTTTTACAAATATTACTAATAAATTCAATTTGTAAGATTTGCAATGAATTGGTAATTTAGCAGGGTTCTAGATTTTAATCGGGGTCATCGGCTCTTCTCCGGAAAGCGCCGCGATGATGTTTTTGGCCGCCAGTTCCGACATCGCTCCGCGGGTTTCTTCCGTTGCCGAAGCGATATGAGGAATCAAAATGGTATTTGGCAAATCTTTCAAGCCTTCGGCCATAGCCGGTTCGTTTTCATAAACATCTAAAGCGACTCCCTTGATTAAACCGGCTTTTAAAGCTTCCACCAGCGCGTTTTCGTCGATTACGGGACCTCGAGCCGTATTTACCAAATAAGCGGTTTTTTTCATCATTTTAAATTGATCGGCTCCCAATAAATGCTTGGTTTCGGGCGTCATCGGAACATGAATTGAAACAAAGTCGGAGTCTTTCAGCAAACTTTCCAAATCGCGATATTCCAAATTGTATTTTTTCTCCGCTTCTTCGTTTCTTTTTATATCGTAATAAATAACTTTCATTTCAAAACCCGCGCTCATTCTTTGGGCGACAACCTGTCCAATCCTTCCAAGGCCGATCAATCCCAAAGTCTTGCCCGCCAAATCATTTCCCAAAAACATCATCGGCCCCCAACCTTTGTATTTCCCTTCTCGCATGAATTTATCCGCTTCCACAACCTTTTTGGCAATAGCTAAAAGCAAAGTAATGCTCATTTCCGCCACCGATTCGTTCAGAACTCCGGGAGTATTGGCCGCGATGACATTTTTTTCATTGAGAGCTTTAACATCGATATTGTCGAAACCCACGGCGTAATTGGCCACTATTTTCAATTGCGGACCCGCCGCGTCCAAAAATTCCGCGTTTATTTTGTCGGTCAAAAGAGAAAGAACCGCGTCCGCCCCCTTGACTTTTTCCAATAAAACTTTCCGGGGAAGAACTCCGTCAACATCACTCACTTCAACATCATAACCTTTTTCTTTGAGCATATTGATTCCGATTTCCGGAATCCGGCGGGTAACGAAAACTTTGGGCATGAGTTTAATTTTCAATAATCCAATTTGAAATTTTCAATCAATATTTAATAATTAATTTTCAGATAGATTTCGCTTAACAGAGCTTAAATATTGAAAATTAGATATTGATTGATAATTGGATTATTGATAATTGAAAATTAGTTTATACTTTTCCCTCCGCATCCCAACACCTCCATTTTTTCTTTCACGACTTTTTTCACCGCGTCCAAAGCCGGCGAAAGAATTTTATACGGCGTTGTTTCTTTCGGTTTGTCTTTTAATTCTTTCTCGATTGATTCTTTGTAAGCGATCCTTAATTCGGTGTTTACGTTGACTTTCACGATTCCGGACTCTATGGCTTTTCTAACATCGTTCTCGGGAATCCCCGATCCGCCGTGAAGAACCAGAAACACCCGATCGCCCACCGCTTCCTTGATTTGAGACAAGCGTTCAAGATCCAATTTTTCTTCACTTTTGGTGAAAATACCGTGCGCGTTGCCGATCACCACCGCCAAAGAATCAATTCCGGTTTTTTCAACAAAATCCAGCGCTTGTTCGGGAGAAGTCAAATCTTCGGGCTTTATTTCCAAAACATGGTCATTTATGGCCGAACTGCCTCTTAAATATCCAAGCTCCCCTTCAACTAAAATGGAACAATCAAAAGTTTTCTCCACCTCGCGAATATATTTTACCACCTTATTTGTTTGGCGGACATTCTCTTTGTAATCAAAAGAAGAACCGTCAAAATGAATCGCGTTATATCCCGCCGCTATGGCCTTCCTTATTTCTTCCTGATCTTTGCCGTGGTCCAAATTTAAAATCAAAGGCAGTTTGGTTGCTTGCCGCCAAGCTTCAACCAAAGCCGCCGCTTCGCGAATGCCCACAAAATCCGCTTCTTTTTGGGAAGTGGAAACGATCGCCGGCGAGTTAGTTTCTTTGGCCGCCGCCACTATCGCCTTCAAAATCTCGGCGGTTGAGAAATTGAAAGAACCGATGGCATATTTTTCATCTTGAGCTTTTTTTAATATCTCTTTGGGATCCATTGATTCTTCTGTTTACTGGCTTAAAAAATTAATTTTCAATTTGCAATTCTCAATCAATATCTAAACTCGGACACGCAAGTCATTGCGAGCCCCGCAGCTGCGGGGCGAAGCAATCCCGTTATATCGCAGTCGTTGCCTACTTTTTTCATGAACGATGCCGATATCACGGGATTGCTTCGTCGCTCTCGGGTCGCTCCTCGCAATGACGGAAATTTTCCGAGATTGAAAATTGGATTATTGATAATTGAAAATTACAATTCTATAAATCCCTTTTCTATATTTTCCACTATCAAATCCTCCAACTTTTGTTCTCCCATGAATTCAACGAATATTTTATTCCAGAGCGCTTCCTGCTGATGATATAAATACTTGCTCAATCCCCCATGCGTCAATGAAATAATGTTGTCCAAAAGATCAAAACTGACGATTTCTTCGCCTTTGCGGCCGGCCGGAAAAATTTCGCCGGCAAAGTCATCATTGCCCCGCCAAAAATCAAGCTTTATTTGGGGATTGGCCGCGGCCAAGTTATCGATTTCCGATTCGGCCTTGAACCAATGGACGGTTTCGGGATTGACATGCGCTTCAAAAAGCCGCGGATCCTGCGGATCATTCTTGGCAAGATATCTTTGGATTATCCGCCAAACCATTTTGTTTTTGGGCATCACGGAAGTTGAAACCGTTCCCGAAAGGAGCTTCACGATATTGGTGCCAAAATCCGAAACGCTTGAATATTTGCGGAAAAGCCGGCAATAAAAATCAATCTCGTGCATATAGTGCAAAAGCAAACTGAAAGTTTCCAAATTCTGCCCCTCAAAAGTTTCCTTTTTCATCGGAATGATAAAAATCAATCCCATTTCTTTCAAATGACTGATGTTATGGAGCTTTTTGCCGACGAATTTCTCGCCGATCGCCGCCCATTTTTCGGAAAGGACTTTCACCTTCACCGGACGAGATTCAAAACTGTCGGCCGTGAGATCGTTGAACGGCCTGAAAAATATTTCATTAAGCCAGCGTTCGTTTTCCACGAACCTTAAAGCCGCGAAAACTTCGTAAATATCTTCTTTTTCCAGCATTTCATGGGCGGATTTATAGCCCAAAGCGCTGATAATATTTTTGGGAGGATTTAAAACCAAAAATCCCCTCATTTTTTCTTCTTTCAAAAAATAGCCATCATCAATATTGGCCGCCTGAATAACTTTATCTATCAAATTCTGGCAACCCTCTTGCCGGCTAAAATCCGGATAACCCAAAAATTTGGCGAAACTGGCATCGGCCTCGCGCGCTTTTTTTATCAATTCAAATTGAATAAACTGCGAATCGCCTTTTTCCAAAGAAACGCCCAAAATATCCATTTTCTGTTTGATGATTTGGCGGTTTTCTTCAAAAATCTTATTGACAACATCCTTTTTGCCGGTTAGATTTTCCATTTTGGAAAAAATTTCCGCGAGCGACTCGACTGGCGTTCGCAGAAGCTGGGAAACTTTGATGATTGCTTGGTCGGACATAAATTTAATTTTCAATTATCAATAATCCAATTTTCAACCTCGGAAAATTTCCGTCATTGCGAGGAGCGACCCGAGAGCGACGAAGCAATCCCGCGATACCGGCGCAGCTCATAAAAGAATAGGCAACAGCTGCGATATAACGGGATTGCTTCGCCCCGCCGCCGCGGGACTCGCAATGACCGGTGTGTCCGAGTTTGGATATTGAAAATTAGATATTGAATATTGATTGAAAATTGATAATTGCAAATTGAAAATTAAACAGCAAGATCTTCCCCGCTCACATCTACCCTCTCCCATTCTCCCCATTCACCCTTTTTAAGCAAACCGTTTTTGGCGCCGATTTGCTGAACCGTTGAAGTGGCGTTGACCGTGCCAAGCTGAATTGCCCGCTCTATACTTTCGCCGCGCAAAATCGCGGCGCTAAAACCCGAACCGAAAGCATCGCCCGAACCCGTGCGATCAAGATAGCCCGAGCGCGGAATTCCGGCGCGGTATATTTTTTTGCCGTCCGAAACCGCCACGCCCTCGGGCCCCTTGCTCATCACGGCGATCCCGGGAACCAGTCCGTCAAATTTTTTAAATAACGCCGATTCATCTTTGTAATCAACCCCCGTAATTTGGCTCGCCTCTTCCTGATTGACGATCAAAATGTCGATTTTATTCAAACATTTTTTCAAAATTTCCAAATTGTTTGTCAATTGATCATGCCCGGGATTTACCGCCAGCTTTATTTTGTTATCGGCCGCGAAATTGATTATTTTTTCAAACAATTTTGAAGATTCGCCCGAAAGGCCCGAGACATAGAACCATTTGGTTTTTTTGATTTTATTCCAATCGATATCGCTCTCGCTTAAAAGATGCGAAGCGCCTTCATAAACCAAAATCGTGCGCTCACGCCCCGAAGAAAGAATTATTGAATAGGGTGTTTTGGCCTTGCTTGTCTTTTTCACAAAATCCGTTGAGATTTTTAAATTTTTTAGTTCTTCCAAAATATCTTTTCCGCCCGCGTCCTCGCCCACCAAACCGGCATAAGCGGTTTTTAATCCCTGCAAAGCGAAAGTCGCCGCCACATTGGTGCCGCCCCCGCCCGAAGCGAAAATCAAGTCATCCAAATAGACTTTTGATCCCGCGCCAAGAGCCATCGCCTTGCCGCTCACAAAATCCGCGCAATCGATCAATTTAAAATCTTTGCTCCTCAAAAATATATCGCGCGTTGCGGAACCGAAAGTGATGATGTCAAATGAGTTGGAGAACATTTAAAAGGGATTTTTTCCTTAAAAAATAAATTATGAAAAAAATTAACTTCCGTTCATCCGTCGGCCAATTTTTAATTAATATCGGTTATCTAAAACAGGACTCCAAAGATCGGGCGATGAATTTTCGACAAAGATAAATGGTTCTTTGGCGCCAATATCCAAATCTCGGAAAATTCTCACTCCCGATCCCGCGCTCACAAAAACACGAATAATCTTATCGGAAATCCATTCATAGGAACTCGCGTGGTAGTCTCCAATGAAAACCTTTTTCAAACGCAAAGTCCTCGCGTCAATCACATTGATCGCCCATGCTTTATCATAATCTATTTTCCCGGTTAAATCTTCTATATCTTCAAAAAAAGCCAATCTTTTTTTATCGGGAGACCAATGCAAGCTAGATTTGTATCTTTCCGTTTTAGTCAGCCGAAAAGTCAATCCCAATGGCTTTAAAATTACTTCGATATCTTTTTCTCTGGAAAATTTAGGTTCTTCGGGCTTGATTTTAAAACCAAAAACCGAACTTGGCTTAACCATCAAAACAGAAGCTAAAATCAAAATAAGAAACAAGAAAACCGCCAGAAAAACAAAAATTATTTTTCTCATGCTAATTCGGACTCCAATAAAAGTAAGTCTCTCCTATCTTCTTAAGAAATTTTCCCTGAGGGACAATATTTTTCTGAAACAATTTAGCCGAAACCCCTTTGCCGTGAAAATGGGTTGCAGTTGTCGGATTCTCAATTTCCCCTGAAATTATTTTATCGGCAATTTTATAACATTCTTGCCAAGAATTCTTTTCCAAGTCGATTCCTAAAGGGTTTATTATTCTAAAGTAATTGGAATCGCTGGTTTTAAAAGGGTCGTACTGCCCTTTTTGTAAAATAACTTCGCGAATCGAATCCGGCCATGCGTTCGAGTTGACTCGATTTAACACTGAACCCGCGATCCATATCTTTACTTCTCTCGACTCGCTTCGAGCTTCCCCGAATAAAAGCCTGGCCACTAAGATTTCATCCGAATCGTCTTTAAAATCTCCAGTCCATAAAGAATTTTCAACGGTTGGAATTCTCTTTGTATTTGGCACGGTCAAATTCAAAACAACCCTTGTCAAAGAAGGCATTTTATCCGCCCAAAGCTCAATGTAATGCAAGCCCTTGGGAAAATTTAGTTCTTTTTTAAATTCCTTTTCCTGTCCATCTGAGAATAGGCCTTGCCAGTACCAATCTGAACGAGAATTTTTCACCTCATTGTTTTGGATTTCTCCATCAAGAATCAACTTGATATCATCACCTTCGTTCTTGCTTCGTTTCTCGGTTTTTGCCGAGATTGCGATACTACTTAAAGGTTTATCAATTAAAACATAAGTGATCCACTGCCTTCTGTCTCCATCCTCTGCCGGATTATTTGTTTTTGGAAAATATTCTATTTGATCCTGATCGATTCCGTATATGCAAATATCTTCCAAAACGGGATCTTGATCGGCCTTAAATTCCAACTTATGCGCCCCGGGCGCCAAACGAATTATAAAAATGTTCGTTTTGCGGCAATTTTTCAAATTATTGCCGTTCCAAGCAACTTCGCCGTTAAAAAATCCATTCTTTCCATTCAGCTTGGGAAATGATATTCCATCCACTTTAACATACAAATCGTCGTCGTCAAAAAAATTAAAAATATTCTGTTTCCAGGATCTCGCGCGAGCGGCTATTTCGATTAAATACAGTCCATCTTCCGCGACATCAAATCGGAATTCATAATAATCCTTTATTGGTCTGTTAATTTTTTCTTCTTTAATCAAAAACATAGCGGTTGATTATCTATACTCAAATCCGCGGATTTTTGAATTCGCGAATAATCCACAACTTCATTATACCACAAGCCCGCCTGCTTTTCATCACTGACAAATTCCCCAAATGAATTCACCGACTCCGAAATTCCATAATTCTATTTTTGGTAAATACTTAAATACTTTATAGTATGTAAATATTTGCCAAAAAACAAATATCTCTATTTTTTGAGTTTTCTTGCCGTTTTTGAAACAGATTCCCGAGTCAATATACGGTTCAAATCTTTATAAAGCGCCGTTTTGTCTTTCATCTGCGCCAGAACCGACCTGATTTTTTCAAGCTGTTTTTGACTGGAACTCCTTATAATTTCTTTCAGAATGAGCTCCGGCCAGTAATATTGCGGATATCTTCTCTTTAAATTTTTCCAAGACAAGGGATCAAAAGAATCTTCCATTTTCCCTTTTTCTTGTTTCTTGCAACGGTCGAGTTTCTCTTTGGCCGAGCGAAACCCGTCCCCCGTTGTCCGCAACCATTCGTTGACTCTGGAAATCGTCGGATCGCTAACTTTCAGAATTATTTTAATTTCGGAATATTTTGTTCCATCCATCAATAAATCGGCGATCTGCAATCTTTTGCTTATCATTTCAACTTCCTGTTCGGTCAATAAATCTCTTAGCAATTCGGCCGCTTCGTTGATATTTTTGGTTTCAGCCAAAACAAAACAAAGCCGAAAGAAAAAATCTTCCTTCTCGTTTTTGGTCAATTTAATGTAATTGATTCTGGCCATTTCTTAAATACTTTACAGTATGTAAGTATTCGCCGATTTACGAGAAATCAATTATTCGTTTTCAGTATTCGGAAAAATCCTGCCGCACGCAAAATCCGCGCAATCGATCAATTTAAAATCTTTGCTCCTCAAAAATATGTCGCGCGTGGCGGAACCGAAAGTGATGATGTCGAAAGAGTTGGAGAACATAAAATTCAAAATTGAAGAACCTTATCAATAATCATAAAAATCCAATTAAATGGCCCCCAAAAAGGCCCTGAAAAAATAAAGTTTAAAAGAAAGGGAATCAAAAGTGCCAAGAGTGCTCCGGCAAAAAACATCATGCTTTTCTTAAGAAAAGCAAAAATCAGGTCGATGATAACGGAAAAAAATATACTCAATTCGATGATTATAGGAATTCCAAAGATCATAATCCACCCGCCTTCCGCACCTCCGGATCCCATATTATTTAAAGAAATTGCCATCCACCCAAAAAATAATCCTATAAACAAGCAAACTAAAATAAGATGCGCAAAGAAATGAAAAAATAAACCAAAGAACAAATCCACCGTTTTACTTCTTTGTTTAAAAAAGAAATTTTTTCTCCAGGCGCCCTTCTGTTTTTGTGCAATATTTATATTTTGGTCCATAGAATTTGTTTAAAAAATTATTTGTCATTCCCGCGAAAGCGGGAATCCAGGTTAATTTAAAATTTATAAATTAAAATATAAATCTTTCCAGTCCGGATTATCCTCTTCAATCAGCCTAATTTTCCATTGACGATTCCATTTCTTTAGCTGTTTTTCTCTTTCAATAGCTGACTGTATATCTTGAGTCTGTTCATAATAAACAAGGATATGAACTTGATATTTGCTTATAAATCCCTCGACTATGTTATTTTTATGCTCGTATACTCTTTTCTTGAGATCCAAAGTGACTCCGATATATAACGTTCCGTTGCGCTTATTTGCGAGAATATAAACATAATAATAATTCGTATACATTCGGGTCTGGATTCCCGCTTGCTCGGGAATGACAAAAAAGAAGCGGTAATGACTGACAGGAAAGAAATGGGAATTTATTTTTCTCCTACATCGTTTTTAAAATCTTTTCTTTAATCCCCTCCGCGTTCAAACCGGCCAGATCGTAAACTTCTTTTGGCGGACCGGCTTTCAGATAAGTCGCAATTCCGATGGCCTTTTTATCGTAACCGGCCGGCAACATAAAAGAATTCAAGAATCCCGCCCAGCCGTTGTGCAAAGTGACCACGTATTGCCGCTCTTCATCGGAAAGAATCGATTGGGCTTTTTGGGGATCGCGCTCGCGCAATTCTTCGTAAAGTTCGGGCGAAGTCACGGCGATGATTTTTACATCCAGATTTTCTTCCAAAGAAAGCAAAATTTCCAGAGTGTTCACCAAAACCTGCGCGCCGCAAATCGCCAAAACTTTTTTGGGTTTTCCGTTTCCGGAAAATTGTTTATAGACATAAGCGCCATTAATCGCTTCGCGAGCGAGAGGAACTTCAAAATTAAATCCTGAGCTTGTCGAAGGGCCTCTTTTTAATACCGTAGTCCCCGGACGCATGATTGACAAAGCCACGGGTTCCCCTTTTTCCAAAGCGTAAAAAAGCATCTCGATTGTTTCATTGGCATCCATCGGTTTATACACTTTGATCCCCGGATAAGCGGCATAAAGCGACATCCAATAGAGCCCTTGATGGGTCGGCCCGTCTTCGCCCGTTTCGGGGCCGTCGTGCGCCGCCAGCATTATAAAAAATCCCTTTCTGGACGGATTGATGTGATTATTGATCAAAGCCATTCGCACGGGATTGCTCATTATGTTGGTGAAAACTCCGTAAGTGGAAAAAACGGTCATTGCCTGAAATCCTCCCGGCAATATATCTTGAGTGATGGCCGTTGACATCATGGCCATATTTTGTTCGGCAATGCCAAATCTGATTCCCCGGCCAAGCGGATTTTGTTGATTGATTATTCCATAAACATTCTCGGCGGCAACTGTCAGAATGGATTTGGCCAAGTCGCCCGATCCAATATAGAAAAATCCGGTTTGCTCCATCAGCCATTTGAAGAAAGCTTCCGTCGCTTTTCTTGTCGCGACAGATTCGCCTTCTTTAAAAACCAACTCGGCCGGCAAGATTTCGGGACGCTTGATTTTTTTGTAATCAACCATCGGGCGTCCCTTGAGGGATTTTTCCATCTGTTTTATCAAATCTTTTTCCGATTTGATTTTTTTCTTGCCCAATTCCAATCTTTCAACCATATATTCGGCATCGTCCGTTGTTAATTGAGAAATCACTGTTTCAATATCTTGAGCTATTTTTCCTTCAACGCCCGGAATTTCAAAACCAAGATTTTTCATTATTTGCACGTATTCGTCGTGGGGCGCGGGCATGCCGTGGGAATCGCAAGTGCCGGCGGTCTTGCCATATTCTTTTCCCTTGCAAGTATGACAAATCACAACTGTGGGTTTTTGATTATCAAAACCCAAATCCGCTTTTTTATAAGCGTAAACCAATTCGGTGATATCGTGCCCGTCAACTTCAATGATATTCCAACCCGGACCGAACCAATGATTGATATATGGAGAGCTGATAACATCCGCGGTGGGGCCGTCTATGCCAAAAAGATTTCTGTCGAGCGTAACAATTATATTATCAACACCCATCGCATTGATGGCATTGCGGCTTTCATAACTGATGCCTTCTTCGGTTTCGGCATCGCCCGAAATTATGAAAACTTTGGAATCCAATCCGTTGGTTTTTTGCAACAAAGCCAATCCCAAACCCGCGCCAAAACCATGGCCGGAAGAACCGGTAGAGGCGTCCGAAAAAGCGTATTTTGATTCCACGTGGCCGCTGGGCCCGTCGCAATGGCGGAAACGGGCCAAACAGCTTGGGAAAATCGCTCCCAATTTTTCCTTATCGATTTCTTTTCCTTCGCGCTTAAGCGATTCATAGATTAAAGTCAAAACGGCGTAAAAAAGCGGCGTGCAATGTCCCGCCGACCAAACCACTCGATCGCGGCCCGGATGTTTGGGCTCCATCGGATCAAAAGCCACCGCCCCGCTTAAAGTCAAAGCTAAAAGCTGTTCCACCTTGGAAGAAGAGCCGCCCGGATGCCCCGATTTGATTCCTTCAATCGCGGCAAATGCCAAACCGCGCAAAATTTTTGCCAAATGATCCATCCGATCAAGTTCTATTCCCTCAATCGGTTCAAGCTCCAAATCTTTGAGATTTAAATAAAATCCTCCCTCGGCCAAATATTGAAATCTTTGGGGTTCCTTTTCTTTGAGTTCTTCGAAATTCTTTGAATCGAGGATGTTGTACATGAGATGAAATTAATTATAATGCGAATCTAATGCCAACCTACCGCGTCCTTCCGTAGCTTTAAGCGAAGGAGGACGAACTGCGAATTAATCCGTCATCGCGAGAATCCCGATAGCAATCGGGAGGCGAAGCGATCCCGTTGATAGCTGCAATAACTCGGGATTGCTTCGCCCCGCAGCTGCGGGGCTCGCAATGACAAATTCTTTTTTATTTCGCAGTTCGCATAGTTAGCATTAAGTTCGTAGATTCGCATTATAATCTATTTTTATCAAAATACCGCGGGTCCGCCGGCATCGCTTTGCGGGCGAAAAGCAAGCGGATGGCCGCGGTAAATTAAAAAACAAAACTTGTAATTACGGACAAAGCGTGACTCCGGCTCCCAAAGCGGCAGCTTCGGCTTTGTTGTTTCCTACGCTATCAACACACCAATGGCCGCCTGCTCTTATAGGAGAAGAAACCGCCCAAGCGCCAGCCGCGGGATTGCAGACATAATCGGCCGCCGCGCCGCCGTTGGCTCCATCTATTGAAGTTAACATTTTTGCCACCGTTGCGTCAGCGCAAACCGTTGCATATGAGTTTGGAACAGCGGTGTCATAAACCAATTCGGCTTGCGTCATAATATTTTTCATGTTCGCCTTGATATTGGCGTCAGCTCCCTTGCTCCGGGCGCTGTTAAGAGACACCAAAACTATCGTGGCCAAAAGCCCGATGATGGCGATCACCACCAAAAGTTCGATAAGGGTGAAACCCTCTCTCCCTTTGGCGAATCGTCCTGTTTTTTTCACCATTTTTTTTGAAGAGGCAGGCGAAGAAGGAGCGTTTTTCTCCCCTCTTTGAAAAAGAGGGGTTGGGGGAGGTAATTTATTGAATTACCCCTCCCCGCCCTCCCCTCAATGAGGGGAGGAGGCAAAAATACATTCCCTATTCTTGAGCCGCTTCGTTAATTATGCTTTTTAAATTTTCAATGGCGGTTTTGATATCGGCCTCATCAAATATGGCGGTGCCCACCGCAAGCATATCCGCGCCGGCTTTTACCAAATCGCCGATGTTGTTTTGATTGATTCCCCCATCCACCTCAATTTTAACACTTGGGAATTTTTCACGCAAATGGGCGATTCTTCCCAATGTCTCTTTTTTAAATTCCTGCCCGCCAAACCCGGGCTCAACGCTCATCAAAAGCACCATATCTATTTCGGTTATGAAATATTCCAAAACGTCAATCGGTTTTCCGGGATTCAAAGCTATGCCGATTTGCTTGCCTTTTTTTCTCACCTCATCAACCAAATTGACAAACGGAAAACCCATGCCGGTGGAAGTTTGATAAGGCACGAGCTCGTGGGCGTGGATGTTTTCCATCGCTTCCCAATGAAGAATGATTCTTTTTACCGGGCTGACCAGCCATTTATTTAAAACGAGCTGCGGTTTTTCAACCATTAAATGAACTTCCAATTCAAGGTTTGTTTGCAAATCATTCAGGTCTTCGGGATTCTGCCAAGTAATATTGGGCACGAATATTCCATCCATCACATCCAACTGAACGGTTTTTACAAAAGGCTCGACGAGAATCATCTTCCGTTTCACCTCGTCAAAATCCTTAGCAATAATAGTGGGGATGATTTCGGGCACGAATAAATTTTCAATTATCAATAATCCAATTTTCAATAAATATTAAATACTTAATTTTAAATATATAAACCCTGCCAAGAAAGATTTATTTGAAAATCAAATATTAGATATTGAATATTGATTGGAAATTGATAATTGGATTATTGAAAATTATTTTAGAAAACTTGTTTTTAATTTCAAATGTTTTGCGAAACTATTTCCTTTTCTATTTCCATGATTTTCCCAATCCTCTTTTTATGCCTTTCTTCTCCCGAAAAATTCGTGTCAAGCCAAATCTTCACTATTTTTAAAGCCGTCTCCGGATCGGTTGTTCGGCCTCCCAAACAAATTATATTGGCGTCTAAATGTTCCGCCGCGCTGCGCGCGGTAAAATCGTCGTAAATCAAAGCGGCTCGGATTCCCGGAAATTTATTGGCCGCCGCGCACATCCCTTGGCCGGTTCCGCAGATCAAAATTCCTCCGGAGTTTTCCGTTTCCAAAACGCCGCGGGCGGCAAGCGAAGCGAAATCCGGATAATCATCAAGAGGATCCGGCTTTTCGCCGCTCAAATCTTCAAGCTCGTAATCATTGTCCAGGAGGAATTCTTTTATTTCTTCTTTAAGCGGATAGCCCGCGTGATCGGAAGCGAGATAGATCATAAAATTTTTAATTTTTGAATTTTTAATTTTATAAATAATTCCTTAATGCTTTAATTTTTAAACATTGAGAAATTAAAAATTATTTTAAAATTACAAAATTAAAAATTATAAAATTATCAATTCTTTAATTATTGCCGGCATTTCTCTTCTTCCACTCTTCTATCTTCTTATGATCGCCGGACAAAAGCACATCCGGCACCTTCCAACCCATAAATTCCTCGGGGCGGGTGTACTGCGGATATTCCGCGTATCCTTCTTGGGAAAAACTTTCTTCGGCCAAACTTTCTTCTTTGCCCAAAACTCCCGGAATCAAACGAGACACCGCGTCCACCATAATCATAGCAGGAATTTCGCCTCCGGTTAAGACAAACTCGCCGATTGAAATTTCCTCGTCGGCAATATGCTCGGCCACCCGTTCGTCAACGCCTTCGTAACGCCCGCAAATTAAAATCAGCTGGTCGCATTTGGCAAATCGCCGCGCGTCCGCTTGCGAGAATCTTTTTCCCTTGGCTGAAAAAAGAATAATCTTTCTGCTTATTTGATTTTCCGTTTTTTTTCTCTCAATTTGATAATTATCTTTTACGCTTTTCACCGCTTTATAAATCGGCTCCGCCATCATAACCATTCCCGGGCCTCCGCCGTAAGGTTTGTCATCCACGCTTTTGTGCTTGTCTTGTGTCCATTGCCGCAAATCATGAGCTTCTATTTTGATTATTTCTTTTTCTCGGGCGCGCCTAATCATTCCCTCGCCAAAATAGGAATCAAAAATTTTGGGAAAGATTGTGATTATGTCGAATTTCATGTCTCCTCACCAATTACGAATAATTCCTCGCCAATTACGAATGGATGCAACCTATTACGAATTAAAGTAAATTTCTTCTATTCGTAATAGGCTTAAAATTCGTAATTAGTGAGGAGAATTACAAAAAAACCGCGCTACACAAAGTATAGCACGGTTTTTAACATCAATCTATAAAATAGATTACAGTTTCAATTCGTCCACAACCTGATCAACATCCTGCGCCAGCCGGGTCGTCGCCATATCTCTCGACCCCTGCGATAACTCTCAAAAGAGTTCTGATGGCGCGGGCAGTGCCGCCTTGCCTGCCGATCACCTGACCCATGTCTTCGGGATTGACTTTGAGAGTCAAAAGAACTCCCATTTCATCAATTTGGCGTTCGGTTTTAACATCTTCCGGATGGTCAACAATGCTTTTGATCACATATTCGACAAATTCCTGATCAATATTATTTGCCATGTCTTTCTTGAAGATTTAAGCTGTTAAGTTCATAGCAGTTCGACCTTGAAATGCCCTCACTGCTTCTATTGCTATAATAGCATTGTGGATAAAACGTGTCAATAAATTTTTAGGATGAATTTAATGCAAAAAGAAAAAGCTCCGCCATCCAACGGATGGCGGAGCTTTTGGATCGTATTATGCGGCCGGAACAGATTCTTTCTTCTGGGCATCGGCTTTCTTTTTTGGCCGCCAAGCTTTGATTTTTTTGGCGTCAATAATCTTTTCTGAAACCAAAAGATTATGAACGGTCGGGGAAGGCTGCGCTCCTTTTGAAATCCAGTGAGTTATTCTCTCGGCTTTAAGCGATTTGGTTTTTTTGATCGGATCGTAATTGCCCAAAATTTCGATGAATTTTCCCTGGGCCGATCTGCCCTTCTCGGCCAAAACAACCCGGAAACTGGGCTGATTTTTTTTTCCTCTTCTAGCGAGTCGGATAGTCAACATCTGCTTGTTGGTTTAATATTTTTAATATTTATACAGCATAACTGAAATATTCAGCGAAGTCAACATTAATTGCAAAATTTTCAATTTTTAATTCTCAATTTCCAATGAATTTTCAATAAATCAATTTTCAAACTGAATCTGGCCAAAGAATCTTGGCGGAATTGAAAATTGAATATTGATTGAAAATTGTAAATTGATAATTGAAAATTAACTCTATTTCCCGTTCCATCCCTTTTTTTCCAATGCCGCTTCGGCGGCTTTTTGCTGCGCTTCCTGTTTTGAGATTCCTTCGCCTTCGGCAATCAATTCGCCGCCCAAAAATACTCCCACTTTAAAATTTTTGGCGTGATCCGGTCCCCATTCATCTATCACTTCATAACCGGGCGTCACTCCGATTTTGTCTTGGGATTCTTCCTGAAAAATGCTTTTGGCATCGCGATAAGTGCCGAATTTCAAAATTTCGGGCAGCTCATCCAAAATAAAAGATTCCACGAATTTCTGGGCGGCTTTGAATCCCTGATCAAGATAAATCGAACCGATCAACGCCTCAAAAGCATTGGCCAGAATATAATGGCGGGCGCGGCCGGTATCTTTGGCTTCTCCGCGGCTCAAAAGGACAAAATCGTTCAAATCTATTTTTTCCGCCACTTCAGCCAGTTTATTGGCATTCACGAGCGCCGCTCGCCAATTGGTGAGCTCACCTTCCGGGTTGGGATATTTTTTGTAGAGGTTCTCGGTCACGATCAATTCCAGCACCGCGTCGCCCAA
>LCEC01000008.1 GCA_000997475.1 Parcubacteria group bacterium GW2011_GWB1_42_6 | reverse complement strand
CCTTAGAGGTCATCATAAAATCGCGTAAACAAAAAAAGCGCCGAAGCGCTGTGAAAAAATCAAAAGCAAACCATACAAATTGAGCCCGTCGGGCGGGATTCAACCATATCTCATATTATATCACTTATCGTTTTCGAAGTCAATATCAGGCCGGCCGCGTTTGCTTTCTCCACAATGCGTAAAAATAGAAAGGGGTGTATAATAGAAAATGGAAAGTTCAAAAATCAAAATGTAAAATTTTGGTGTCCCGCCGATGCGGGACGAATTCATATTTCATAACTCACCCCAACCCTCTCTTATCTTAAGAGAGGGAGCCGCTAAGAGACTTTAGGCTTAAATAATTTTAAATTTTAAACTGTCATTTTTCATTTTGAGATTTACATTTTACATTTACTATCATGCAAATCAACCACAACAATATTTCCTGGATAAATTTATCCAATCCAAAAACCAACGATCTGGATTTTTTGGGATCGGAATTAAGAGTGAGCCCCTTGGTGCTCAAACAGCTTTTGGGTTTTAACAAGCGCCCAAAAATCGAAGAATACGAAAGCTATCTTTTTATCGTCTTGCACTTCCCCGTTTTTAACCGCAAAACCCGCCAAACAATTTCCGCGGAATTGGATTTTATCGTGAGCCGGGAAAAAATCATCACGATCTTTCAAAATGACAATCCGGCGCTCGCGACAATCTGGAAAGAAATGGGCTTAAACGAAGAATTGCGCCAAATGCATTTCAAAAGCTCGGGTTTTTTGCTTTTTTCAATCCTTGACAAACTGATTGATTCGTGCCTGCCGATGCTCGATCATATCAATGAAAAAATAGAAGATATAGAAGATAAAGTTTTTGACGGCAAAGAACAGGAAATGCTCAAAGAAATCGCCATCGTTAAAAGAGATATTATTGATTTCCGCCGCACGATCAAGCCTCAACGATCGGTATTGGAAATCCTCGCCAAAAAAATCGGCCGTTTCTTCCACGATGAAAATTTGGATATCATATCGCAAGAAGTTATCGGCTCTCAAATCCGCGTTTGGAACACATTGGAAAACCATAAAGAAATGATCGAGGCTATTGAAAAAACCAACGAAAGTCTGCTATCATACCAAATCAACAGGGTGATGCATACTTTGACTTTTTTCTCGATCGTTCTTTTTTCGCTCACTTTCATTGCCGGATTTTTCAGCATGCACCCGATGGAAAATTCCAATTCAGCCGAAGGGCTGTTCGTTGCCGCCGGATCAATGATTTTGGCGGTAATCGTGATAACGGCAATATTTAAAGCGAGAAAATGGATGTGATACAGCCCTACGAACTACGAAACTTTACGAAAATACGAAATAGAATTCTATTCGTATTTTCGTAATAAATTCGTAATTTCGTAGGGAAGTTTAAATGCCTTTGCGACTTTATAATACCCTCACCCGCAAAAAAGAAACATTCAGGCCTCTGCGCGACAAACAGGTCGGTATTTACGCGTGCGGACCGACGGTTTATTGGTTCGCTCATTTGGGAAATTTAAGATCCTATGTTTTTGAAGATATTTTGAGGCGGGTTTTGGAATACAACGATTACAAAGTAAAACACGTAATGAATATCACGGATGTGGGGCATCTCACGAGCGACGAAGACACAGGCGAAGACAAAATAGAAAAAGGAGCAAGAAAAGAAGGCAAAAGCGCCCGCGAAATCGCTGATTTTTACACTGAAGCTTTTTTTAAAGACATCGAAAAACTCAATATTGAAAAACCGCGAATCACATGCAAAGCAACCGAACACATCAAAGAACAAATCAATTTGGTGAAAATTCTTGAGAAAAAAGGCTTCACCTATCAAATTTCCGACGGAGTATATTTTAACACTTCCAAAATCACCGAATACGGCCGCCTGGCCAAATTGGATGTTGAGGGATTGAGGGCCGGCGCGCGGGTGGAAACGGTTGAGGGCAAAAAAAATTCCACCGATTTCGCTTTATGGAAACTCACTCCTCCGGGAGTCAAACGCCAGCAAGAATGGGATTCGCCTTGGGGCAAAGGATTTCCCGGCTGGCATCTGGAATGCTCCGCCATGTCGCAAAAATATTTGGGAACACAATTTGATATCCACTGCGGCGGAATCGACCATATTCCGGTTCACCATACCAACGAAATCGCGCAATCGCAGGCGGCCTACGGCGAAATTCCGGCCAAATATTGGATTCATGGCGAATTTTTGCTGATCGACGGAAAAAAGATGGCCAAGTCGGACGCAAATATCGTAACGATTGAAAATATTTCTAAAAAATTCAATCCTCTGGCTTTTCGCTATTTGAATTTAACCGCGCATTATCATTCAAAGCTTAATTTAACTTGGGAATCAATGGAAGGCGCGCAAAACGCTTTGGATAATCTTTATGAAGCAACGCGTGAATTCAAATCAACGGCGGATTTTAATTTGGGATTGGGAAAATTGGCCGACTCTTTCGGACTGGCCGGCAAAAAAACCAGAGAAACTCTAAAAAAATTCCGCGAATACAAAGAAGAATTCACGGAAGCGGTCAATGATGATCTGGACACGCCAAAAGCTTTGGGCATAGCCTGGAAATTGATCGGCGATGAGAACATTCCGGCTTCGCTCAAAAGCAAACTATTGGAAGATTTCGACCGAGTGTTCGGCCTTAAACTCAAAGACATAAAACCCATCGCGATTCCGGAAGAGGTAAAAAAAATGTTCAAAGAAAGAGCCAAGGCCAGAAAAGAAAAAGATTGGGTCAAATCAGATGAATTGCGGCAAAAAATAGAAAATAAAGGATGGCTGTTAGAAGACACGCCAAGAGGAACGACAGTGAAACCCAAGAAGTAAACAAGTGAATATGTAAATTAGTGAACATGGAAGAATTCAATTGAATTAAATTTAATTTGAATTTCCTTGTTTATATATCAGTTAAATTAAAATCCCCGCGAGCGTTTTTGCCTGCGGGGATTTGGTTATATGAATAGAGAAGCTCGTTGATTAAAAAAAAGAGCGCCATTATTTTGGCACTCTATGGTTTTTGTTTTCAGACGAGTTCACGAACGAACAACTCGTCTATTTTTTCTTTCAACTTCGAAAGAGGATAGATCGGTTTCTCAAAGAAAGATATTCTTCTTTCTTTGAACCAATCCGCTCTTTTTCCTGTAATATTTCCGCTCCATCCGATTACCTTTATCTCCGGAGCAGAACGATATGCGGCTTCAATAACACCAAAGCCATTTGTTTTACCAGGCATATCGATATCAGTTATCACAAGATCGAAATTCTGTGATTCCATAGCCTTGATTCCTTCTTCGCCATTTTCAGCCAGAGAGACATCAAAGCCTTCCCTTTTCAGAAAAATTTCGAATATTTCTCTGATAGATTCTTCATCATCCACGATAAGAATTTTTTTCTTCTTATTTCCTTCCAAAATTTTCTCCTTGTTTGCGTGAAAAGAACCCATATATAATAGTATATCACAACAATATAACCATGTCAAGTTTCATCCACTCTTCCTCCCCTTTTCTATCCAAAATCCGCCTTGCTCAAAAATCAGCCGATGATATAATTGGATAAGGAGGCATTGAGCCTTCTTTTATTAATCCTCACCAATTACGAATGGATTCAGCCTATTACGAATAGAAAAAATCGGCTTTCATTCGTAATTGGAGCAAAATTTATTCGTAATTAGTGAGGAAAATGTTATGCCTACTCCGGACGTTAAATTGCCGCCCCAAAACGTGGAAGCCGAACAATCAGTGCTTGGCTGTTTGATGCTTGATAAATACGCCCTTGTTAAAGTGGCCGATCTTTTGCGTCCGGAAGATTTCTACCGCCACTCGCACGGCCAAATATTTCAAACAATGCTCGATCTTTACGATAAAAATATTCCCATAGACCTTTTGAGTTTAAACAATCGGCTTGAAGAAATAAAAATTTTGGAAGTAATCGGCGGACCGGCGTATCTCACCAGTCTTGTCAACACCGTTCCCACCGCCGCCCATGTTTTGCATTATGCCAAAATAGTCCATCATAAAAAAGTTCTGCGCGACCTGATAGAAGCCGCCGAACATATCGCGCAATTGGGTTTTAACGAAAAAGAAGACATAGAAACGATTTTGGACGAGGCGGAACAAAGAATTTTTAAAATTTCCCAGCGTTCTTTGAGCCAGGAATTCATGCCCGTAAAAAACGCCTTGGAAGAAGCGTTTGAAAGAATCGACAAGCTCCACAAAGGCGACGGCGCCTTGCGCGGCGTAGCTACCGGATTTGGCGACCTGGACGAAATTTTGGGAGGGCTGCAAAAATCGGATTTAGTGATCCTTGCCGCCCGGCCATCGCTCGGTAAAACTTCCTTGGCTCTGGATTTGGTTCGCCATGTAGCCATTAAAGGCAAAGTGCCGGTGGGAGTTTTTTCTTTGGAAATGTCCAAAAATGACGTGGTTGACCGTTTGATCGCTTCCGAGGCTGGAATCGATTTGTGGAAATTGCGAACGGGGCGGCTTTCGAGTGAAGGAGCGGATAATGACTTCACCCGCATTCAGGAAGCTATGGCTTCGCTTTCGGAGGCGCCCATATTTATTGACGACGCGCCATCGCCCACCGTTTTGCAAATGAGAACTATGGGACGAAGATTGCAAACGGACAAAGGCCTGGGATTAATCGTTATAGATTATTTGCAGTTGATTCAACCGCGCACAAATTCCGACAACATTGTTCAGCAAGTGAGCGAAATTTCCCGCTCGCTCAAAGGATTGGCCAGAGAACTTGAAGTGCCGGTTTTAGCGCTTTCCCAACTTTCCCGCGCCGTTGAAGGAAGACCGGATCAAATGCCGCGCTTGGCGGATTTGCGCGAATCCGGTTCAATAGAACAAGACGCCGATGTCGTTTTATTTATTTACCGCGAAGACAAAGTCAAAAAAGATTCCCCCCGCCCCAATATTGCCGATATTATGATTGCCAAACACCGCAACGGCCCAATCGGACGAGTGGAACTATACTTTAACGATACTCAAGCAAGCTTCAAGAATTTGGAGAAACACTTCATGGAATAAGGCAGTCCTTCGACAAGCTCAGGACATAATTTACCGCCTGAGCAAAGTCGAAGGCGGTAAATTATGCTTCCCGAACCCATCAAAAATTTAATAGACCGGCTTTCCCAGCTTCCCGGAATGGGCCAACGTTCGGCCACTCGGCTGGCTTTTCATCTTCTGAATCAGCCGGCCCAAAAAGTTTTGGAATTGGCCCAAGCGATCAAAGACCTGCCGGAAAAAACAAAAATCTGCCGAAATTGCTTCAATCTCACGGGCGAAGCCGGCAAGTGCCTTATCTGCTCAAATGAAAAACGGCAGCCCAATATCATCTGCGCCGTTGAAGATGTTTTGGATATAATTCCGATTGAACGCACCCGGCAATTTAACGGCGTTTATCATATTTTGGGAGGTTTGATTTCTCCCGCCGAAGGAATGACTCCCGACAAGCTCCGCGTCCGGGAACTCGCCGAAAGAATAAAAAAACTGAAAAATCAATTTCCCGCTCTCAATCAAATAGAAATTATACTCGCTTTCAATCCCACCACAGAGGGAGACACCACGGCTTTGTATTTGGAAAAAATTCTTTCTCCTTTGTCCATAAAAATCACCAAACTCAATCGCGGCCTTTCAACCGGCTCGGACCTGGAATATGCCGATGAAACAACGCTGGTGAACGCGTTGAAATTCAGGCACTAGAATCAGTAAACAAGTAAATAAGTAAATAAGTAAACATGGAAGAATTCAATTGAATTAATTTGAATTTCCTTGTTTACATGTTTACTTGTTCACTAATATCTTTGTTTACAAAAACCCCGCGGGGTTTTTGATTTTAGAGCGCCGGTTTTTCCGGAACGGATTCCGGCGATTTTTCTTCTATCGGCAAACCGCTGCTGCTTTCAATTCCGGCCAAAGCCGCTTTGCCGGCGCGCAAATTGGCCAAAATATTTTTTATTTCCTGATTTTCCGGATTAAGCGATTCTATTTTTTCAAATTCTTTGATCGCTTTCTTTTTTTCATTGTTCCGATCGTAAATCAAGCCGAGAAAATACCGAGCGTTGGAATAATTTTCGTCAAGTATGATCGCTCTTTCAAATTCCGCTTGAGCCGAGCTCCAATTTTTCTTTTTATAGTGAAGAACTCCCAATTGGAAAGCAATGCCGGTGTCCTGCGAATAATAATTCTTGGTTTGTTCCATTTTCGCGATCGCTTCATCGGTTTTGCCAAGATTATCATAAACAATCGCCAACTGGAACAGCGCCGGAGCATAATCGGATTTTAAAGCGATAGCCCTATTGAAAGCTTCTTGGGCTTCTTTGATATAACTTTCTCTTTGGACTTTTTTAGCCGCGTCGGATTGGACGGCGCCGGCCAAAAGATCGGCCGAAAGCAAGCGGCTGCGTCCAAGTTCCAAATGATAGAAAGGATTGTTCGGTTCCAATTCTATCGCCTTTTTGTAGCAATCAACCACCCATTGTTCGGCGCCGCTCGTGTAAGTCATAACCGCGCGGTAAATCGCGGCTCTTTGCGTCCAGTTTTCAACTTCCAGAGGACCAAAATTTGTTGATTCTTTCGCCACATCGATCGCGGCCGCGGTTAGAATTCTTATCTGATCATCGCGCTGAACGCTTTGAGATTTGTTGAATTCCTGATTAACCCGCAATAAAGCCGATTGAGCCAAAGTTCTTAAATACAAATCGTTAAACGGATTCAGCCTGGCGGCCATAGAAAGCATCTCCGAAGATTTTTCCAGATTATTCTCCCGCGCCGAAGCGTTGAGGCCGCGCTTGAAAAGAATATCGGAATAATAATAACTTCCTCCCAGATAAAGCGCGCTGATTGAGAGAACCATCGCCACCACGAAAGAAAAAGAAAGAATGGAAGCCATCGGCGAACTGCGTCCGAATTCCATCACGACTTTTTTGTCTTCCTTGTCCTCGATTATTCTCAAGCTTAAAAACGCCAGCGCCAACATTATCCAAAAAGAAAATTCAAGGGTTAAATTGGTGGAGTATAAAGCCTGCCCCAAAGCCAGAAACAGCCAGCCCGAAAACATGGCCAAAGCCAAAGGCCAATTTTCGCCCCGGCTTTTTATGAGTTTCCAGAAACCGTAAATAATGAAAATCGCCGCGGTCAGCAAACCGATCAGAAATCCCGCCAAGCCAACCGTTGAAGGCAATGTGAGCGCTTTGGAAAAAGCATGGCTGAAACGCACGTTCCAGAAATTGGTCTGATTCAAATCCTGGGATTTGTATCGCCCGTAAACATAACTGTAGTTGCCCGGCCCCGAACCGAAAAGAAGTTTATCCTTTAAGGCTTCCTTGTCTATTTGGACCGAAGCGCCCAATGAGGGCGAAACTTCGGAAGGAACGGTTAAAAGATTGAAAATATTGAATCTGACTAAAAGCATCAAAACCGCGAAAACCAGCACCACCATCGGCAAGATAAGCCTGAATTGGCTTATTTGATCGCGATTGATAATTCCCAGAGCCACGATCAAAACCGTTGAAATCAAAGCGATTATCCAAACATTGGTAAAATTGATGGAGAGAACCATAAAAAGGAAAAACAGAGAAGCGACGCCAAAAAAGATTTGGCGCGGCAAACCGGCCTTTGCCTCGGCAAAAAGAACGGATGAAACAATCAAAAGAAAACCCAGAAATATTTCAAGGGAATTAATCGAGCCGATCGTGTTAAAGGCGATGTCTTTGGCGAAATCCCAAGGAAGAAAGAATTTGCCCATCAGTTGCAGCATGCCCAATATCCCGGCGACAAGACCGCTCGCGGTCAAAATAGAGGCAATGTTTAGTATGTCTTCTTTGGTTTTGAAATTATTCACTATGACGTAAAAAATCACCGCCAACGCCAAAAGCGTGAAAAACGATTCTCCCGTTGTCACGCCAAAACCCACCAAGCTTTGATACCGGTTTGGCGAAAAAAGGCTGCTCGCGAGGTAAAATATCAAAAAGAAAATAATCCCCAGATTCAAAAAACTCTTTTTTATCTCAATCCGGGATTCGGCGATCATTTTGCCAAGCCACGAAATCAACAATATCACCGCGAAAGCCACCAATAGCAATTGTTTGTTCAATTCAAGAATGATTGAATTGAACGGCAGAAAAAACAAAGGCAGCAAAAAAACAAAAAGAAAAACGCCCCATTTGATAATGCCTCCGCAAATAAGGGAAACTCTGGAATTTTGATCCATGGATTTTTATGGCCAAATATTCCGCCCGCCCTGAATTTATTTTTTTCCTCCAAAAAAATTCAGAACAACGCCGCTGTCAATGGCGGACAATACCAGGCTGTTTTTTACCATTTTAAACTTAATTCATTATAGCAAACCGGCGCCGAGCGGGCAAATAGAAAAAACCGCGCTGATATTCTAGCGCGGTCTGTTTTGGTTTTTTCTTCTGTCTTTGCCTTAAAATCGGCAAAACAGATGTATAAGACAGGAGGATAGGTTCTTGTTCTGCTTTGAGCCTTCTTGCGAAGGGGAAAGCAATTACCCTTTTGGGGAGCGATTCGCTCCACCCTGCTGCCTTTGTGATTCTCTATATTTATTCTTTGGCAAAGAAATTCAGGATTATTTTATACATCATAATCCTGAAAAAATCAGTCACTTCGTCTGCCGGAAATTTGATTTTCTTGGATATCTCTCCCACCCTACGGAGAAAAGATTCCTTGTCATAATTACGGAAATCATCGTCCTGCGCCAACTTGACCTCAGTCATCCGGAGGGCAATTTCACCCATCCTTTTTGAATCCATTGGAGGGCAACCCGGGAGAGAGATGGAAAGAATCTTGTCGAAATTCTCGAAAATTATAATTTGGTAAAAATCCAGCAATTCCTCTTTCTTTAACCCTACAAGCTTTGCCTCGTCTCCAATCTGACGCTTACGACCGGGGCTGAAACGGAAAGGCTCTTTCATAAAAGTTTGCCTGACCAAGGCTAAAGCAATCTCACCCTGGCGCTCTTTGCTCATTTTTTCTTCCATAACCAACCTCCTTGAAAGGAACTAGTCTTCCGCTGCGCCTCGCGGACAGGTTGCCAGAAATACTCTGACCATAATATAACTATATACCTATAATATTAATCTGTCAATGGTAATGTTCCAAAACAATAAAATCCGCCTTATAGGCGGATTTTATTTACAAAATTTACAATTATTTTATCGCCTCGATTTTAACCAGCGAAAAATGCTGGCGATGACCGCGTTTAACATGATAACGCTTTTTGGATTTGTATTTTTGCACAATCACCTTTTCGGCTCTGTCTTGCTTGAGAATAACGCCTTCAACTTTGGCGCCGGCAATTACCGGAGCGCCGATTTTCACGCCTTTGTCATCCGAGATCAAAAGCACTTCGTCAAAAACGATTTTATCTCCTTCGTTAGCAGAAAGCTTTTCAACTTCTATTTCTTGATTTGGGGAAATTTTATACTGTTTTCCGCCAGTTTTGATTACTGCAATCATTGTAGTTCATTAATAATACTGTTCTAACATTCTATCAGAAGAGGTGATAATTGTCAACTCGACTTGAATGAAAAGAAACATAGCTAATTTCCAAATTACAACTTCTAATTTCTAATGAAATTTCAAATATCCCATGACTAAATTCAAAGAAAGTTTTATTCGGATATTAGCCATTTAGGAATTAGACATTTTATTAGAAATTGGGAATTGGAAATTAGAAATTTTTAAACATCTTCTTCTTTCGCCGGGCCGTCAATTTGCAAGGAATCAATCTCCGTGGCGCTGCCGGTTATTTTGTAAACATCTTTGTCTATCTTGCAAAACTCCTTATATGCCTTGTTATACATATTGACCGTTGTGCCTAAATTATTGCCCAACTTTTTTAAAAATTCATCATAGCTCAATAAATGCTTCTGCAAGGCCTCCACATACTTTTTGATCTCTTTGGCCGATTCTTCAATCTGCAACGCCCGCAAGCCCTGCATCACGGTTTGCAAATAAGCGAAAAACGAGGTTGGCGAAACAATAATCACGTGTTTTTCCTTAAAAGCATATTCAATCAAATCGCGCGTGTTCACTTTCACCGCGCCAACCTGATTTATTAAAAGATCGTAATAGATTCCCTCGGCGGGAATAAACATAAAAGCGAAATCCATGGTGCCCTCTGCCGGCCGGATATATTTTGAAGTTTCATCGATTCTGATTTTGAGATCCGCCTTGAATTGCTTTTCCAGTTCTTCTTTGCGTTCGGGGTCGCGCTCCTGCAAAATGCGATTGTAATTTTCCAGCGAAAATTTGGAATCGATCGGAATGATTTTTTCTTTAACAAATACCGCCGCGTCCACGATTTCGCCGTTTTTAAACGCGTATTGCATCTGGTAATTTTTGGGCGGCAAAACATTTTTTAAAACATTCTCCAAATAATATTCGCCCAAAACTCCGCGATGCTTGGGATTTTTGAGAACATCCTCCAGACTTTGCAACTGATCGGCGAAATTCACCACTTGCCTATTAGTCTCATCAAGTTTGGTTAAGCGCTCCGTGACCTGTTGGATCATTTTGGCGCTTTGGGAAAACTGCTGCTGGAACATCCGCGCCGAGTCACCCATTTTGGAATCCACTTGCGAGCCGAAACTCTGCATGGTTTGGCGCATTTCTTTCAATTGCTCCTGCATCATCAAAATCGCCGAATTGTCTTCTTTGGGCTTTTCCTCGGGTTTCTTGCGACTCGCCAAAAAAACCTGGATTCCCACCGCGACAATTGCGATTGTTAAAATAATAAGGAGAGTATTTTGCATAACAAATTAAGAATAGCACATTCTACTTCCAACCTACAAATTCTCCTCGCTGATTACGAATTTAGAGCCAATTACGAATGGAATCCCTCAAAATTCACTTAGCGGTCTCCCCTCTTATATAAGAGGGGGTTAGGGGGAGTTATTTCAATAAAAAAAATAAATGCGAGTTTCATTCGTAATTAGCAAGAGAAATAAAAAAACCGCCAAACCTTTTACAGTCTGGCGGGATGATTATTTTTAATTTTCCGGAAAAACTATCTCGGAACAATATAAATGTCCTTACGAAATTTTCTGACGGCTTCCTCTGCCATCAGCTTCAATCTCTTTACCTCTTTTATCTGGTCGGATGAAAGTTTCTTTCCCTTTTTGCCCAACCATTTGTCTGTATGAATTTCGTAGGTCATCCAGTAGTTATTATTGCCTACGGAAGCCGGATAGATATAAAATTCCTTGAAGCCATGGTTATTGAAATTATATGTCGTAAAGCAAAACGGATCCAGAACTGGATCGCCGGATATCTCCGCCGATTTCAAAGCAACCATGATCTGAAACCTCTTATTGCTCCATCTGAAAGTTCCAGCGCACTCCATATCCTTTATTTCGGCCTCATAATAACGGCCGCCGGAAGTATCCGTAAAGCGGGGAACAGTATAATTGCCGCGGTACATTTTCATAATTTTCCATTTGCTTTCGGCGCTGGGAGATAGCACCAAAAGAAAAGACATAATCAGCACGAACGCTCCCAAAATAATCCCGATGGTGGATTTCATTTTCCTTCTCCTTGTAAAACTGGTTTGATATTTTGGCCCGATTTAAGCCGTTTTTAAGCTACTATCCTTGATATATAAGTATACACTCTTTGATTGCGCTTGTCAAGATCGAGCAGATTTTCTTCTTTTTTGCTAAAAATGTGTTCTCCGGCAAGTTTTAGAAATAATAAAATCCCCGCTTTGGCTTATTTGGCGGGGATTACATTTTTTATTTGACACTGATCCTGGTCCGATCAACCGAGATAAGCTTCTCCATTTCGCTTATCTTCTCTTGCGAAAAGACAAAGAAAATTTTTGGAGAAATCTTTTCCGGATCTATTTTCTCATCATGAATCGCGATTTTATAGCGATTCTCCGAATCGGGAAAAATTTTCTCAAGAATCGTTATTTTGACGCTCGGCAAAGGAAAGAAAAATTTTCTATGGTCTTTCCAGGCCGCCGGAAGATTTTCGCTCTTGCTCCAAACCGCGAGCAATGAATCGCCCTGGGCTTGGCAGAACTCAAATTCACAATCCCAAACAACTTCCGAGATGACTCCACGAATGAGAATGCCATCGTCTTGGGGTTGGGCGCTTTTGGCGAAAGCCAGAACCGCCAGAATCGCAAATATGATATAAAGAAACTTTCTTGTGTCCATAATCGCCTCCAAAAAAAGTGAGATTGATTTTCCGCACGGTTATCTATATTGCATCATATCCTTATTTTTTATTCAAGAGTTTGAGATTTTTGCTCAATTGCAAACTTTTTTGCCGAAAAATAAAGAGCAACAACGCCCAAAAGCGCCCAAAAAGAAATCCATTGGCTGGCCGTGAGATTTGCCATTCTTGGATCCGCCAAAGATCCTGAAGATTCGCGAAAGAAATCCAGAACGAAACGGCCGGCCGCGTAAAGCGCCAAGAAATTCAAAAATAATTGCCCCTGGAATTTTTGGTATTTTTCAAGCCAAAGAAGCAAGAAAAAAACGGCCAAGCAAAACAAAATTTCGTATAAAATTACCGGATGGCGTAAAACTCCATCGGGCCAAACAATCGCCCAGGGCATTTTTGTTATCGCCCCTGCGTGGTCGTTTATCAAAAGACAACCGACTCGGCCGATAACAATGCCCAAAGCCGCGCCGGGAGCGAAGAGGTCGGCGAGAAAGAGAAAGTTGGCTTTCCTCCCCTCCTTGATCAAGGAGGGGTTAGGGGAGGTAACCCCGAATTCCAAATTAATTACCTCACCTCTAACTCCTCTCCTCAAAGAGGAGAGGAGGACTATTGCAATCCATCCTCCCGCAATCGCCCCTAAAATCCCTCCCCAAATTGTCAGGCCGCCTTCGCCCAAATTCCAAAACAAAGAAATATCATTAAAAAATCTTTGCGGATATTGCAACAAAAATCCCAGCCGGCTGCCCAAAACCGCGCCTAAAAACACCGCAATTGAAAGCGCGGCGATTTGATTCGGATTGATATTTTTCTTTTTCGCCCGCCAAAGAGTCAAAAAATATCCGGCGCAAAAACCCAAGCCCACGAACAGGCCCCAAGTATAGATGGTGATTGAACCAAGTTGGAGATGATGGAGAGAGAAGTAAGGCATGAGATTAATTTTCAATCTTGGAAAATTTCCGTCATTGCGAGGAGCGATCCCGATAGCAATCGGGAGAGAGACGAAGCAATCCCGTCCTGCAACAGCCACTCAAGGAAGAATAATTGACAGTGGTATTCCACGAGATTGCTTCGTCGCCCCGCTGCTGCGGGGACTTCTCGCAATGACAGATAAGATCCGAGTTTAGAGCATTAATAATCCACCAACTTATCAACTATAGAACTCATATTGTCATCGGCGTGGAAGCGCCGAATGCTGTAAATATATCGCGGCGCCTGCTGGATGATTTTGTAAACGCTCAACGCCCCTTTGTAGCCCGCGTTGGCAACCGCTTCAATCACCCGCGCGTCGTGATTGCCGCCCGGATAAGCCAACAAATCGCAAACCTTGCCGATCCTTCCTTCAATGATTTTTTTGCTTTCTTCAAGTTCCTTCTTTAAATCTTCATCGGAAAGATTCATTAAATTCGGATGCGTCATTGCGTGGCTGCCGATTATCATTCCCGCGTCGCTCATTTCTTTGATTTGCGCCCAACTCATCATATCCCCGCGCGTGCTTGTGCCCACCCAGCCCGTTGGAATAAAAAATGTCGCTTTGACATTATATTTTTTGAGCAGAGGAAAAGCATTTTGGTAATGCTCCAAATAGCCGTCGTCAAATGTGATCGCTACGGCTTTTTCGGGCAAAGATTTTCCGATTTTAAAATATTTAATCAATTCATCAACCAAAACAACTTGGTAGCCGTTATCACGGAAATATTTCAAGTGCTCCTCGAAAAGCTCCGGCGTTACGGTGAAAACCCGGCGGTTGATATCCGCGTTTTCGGGCATCGGGCCCAAATGATGGTAATTAAAAACAGGGAATTTTATCGTTTTATTCAAATCCGGAATGGAGTAGCCCGCTTCGCTTTCGGGAAGCGCCGGCGGATTTTGCAGGGGTGATTTGATTTTGCTCGGGCTTGGTGTTGGCGCCGAATATTTTATTTCGTCATTGCACGCCCAAACCTTGCATCTTTGCGCATACAAAAACACGCCGCTCGCGGCGAGAAGAATCAAAACAAAAATTACGGGGATTTTCTTCATCTTTGAATTTATTTCCCTCCTTCTAAAGGAGGGCCAGGGTGGATTTATTCCTCAGAAAAGAATAAATGTATATTTCTATTCGATTTCAACTCTATTCGATTTCAACCCCCAGTTTTGATTTAATGACTTTTTCAACTTTTGATTGGCGGTATTTTACTATTTCAAATTCCTGTTTAAAACCTTCTTGCGCATTCACGTAACCATCAAGAAGGGTTTTAGTATCATCAATTTTCTTTTCTAGATTAGAATTGATTTTTCTCATTTCTTCATGTTCTTTTTTGTTCTTTTCAAACCCAAAATCCATCACTTCAATGATGGTTTCGGTATATTCTTTGAGCGATTTATCCAGATAACCTTTTGTTATCGGCTGATTTTTCTGGCTTATTTTCTTATTCATACGCTTTTATAATACTACCGATCCGATGGGCGTCAATAATGTTTACAATCCCGCGATTTTGCTGATTATGTAAAAAACCAGCCCCGCCGCTCCCCACATCGGCAGAGTCAAAAAGCTCGTGTAGTCGCCCATTTTGTAATGCCCGTAGATCCAAAGTTTTTGGTGAAGAATTTTATAATAAAAAAATCCAAGCAAATATTCCAAAGAAAAACCGATCACGGAACTCAAAAGAAAAAGAATTAGAATTTGATTGCCGAACAAATAAGCGGAATAAATAACACAAGCCAAAGGAAAAGCCAGCATCGCCCCGTATATTCCCCAAGTGAATTTTTTTCTTTTTCGATTGAACCAATAAAGCAAAGAAAACCCGCCCAGGCAAAAAACCGAAAAGACCGCGGTTAGAATTAAATAATTTATAAGATTCATGCTCGTTGTTTTATTTCTTGCGCTTCTCTTTAGAATATAACCCATTTCTTCCGTAAATAAAAGAAGCCGGTTCGTGTTTGAACCGGCTTCGGTTTCTTAAAAAATTAAGAATCTTTTTTTCTTCTTCGGTTTGGGCCGAGTCCATTTCAGCCCGGATATTCGGGCAACACTTTCGGCCAAATCAAAATCTCCCTTGCCGGCAATATGTTCAACCAATACCAGCTTATCGGGAACATTCCGATCAAAATTTTCCCAAGCCTTTTTTCCAGCTTGTTCCAGAAGATCATAAGTAGCTCTGTTATCATCAACATATTGCCAAACTTCGGCAAAGTTATCGAATCCGCCGAATGACGCGGTGAATTCATTTCTTCTTTGGTAAGCGGCCAGCACTAATTTTGCTAGCGTTTCCTGATCTTCCAAGGAAAAAGCAACTCCATTTTCTTGAGGCATATTCCCTCCAAAGATTTATGGGTAAAATTCGCATTAATCTCTATCTTAAGAACTAAAAACAGTATATCACAAGATATAATGTTTGTCAAGTTTGGTACAGATTATCGGGACAGCTGGAAAATTATAATCCGGAACATTTACCAGACCTTAACATCAACTTCCCTTGATCTAATTTGAACGGTTCTGTTTGAAAAAAAACTATTTACCTCAGTTACCCTTAAGAAGTTTATTTAAATAATTAATAATTTTACTCAGTACTTCCATAAAAAGGAAAACCCAATCCTTAAAACTAATAATAAAAATTAACAAAAAAACGGGTACTCCCAAATATAATGAATTACCCAACCGCAGCAGAGCTGCGGGGTATCAGCAGCCGAGTTTAGTCGGTTGATTAAAGCTTAAACAGCTTAAGTTGTTTGGATAATGTTTT
>LCEC01000007.1 GCA_000997475.1 Parcubacteria group bacterium GW2011_GWB1_42_6 | reverse complement strand
GAAAAACAAGGAAGGAACATCAATCAACTAAGACTCTTCGAACTTTGAAGGGCAATTACGCCCTGCGATGTCCGAAGGACTCGCAGGGTGATTAACAAACAGAATAAATGGGTGAATTATTTCTACAACTCCTCCTGCGCTACGCCGAAGGCTCCGGCAAGGCGAGCCTAACCTCCTCTTATCTAAGAGGAGGAGCGATAAGGATAAAGCTATCTGTAAAATCCCCCTTCCTCCTTCGCATAAAGCTACGGAAGGACGCAATATGTTGCAACAATTTTGTTTTTTATCGATCTATAACTTCAATCCATACAATAGTCCATTCTTTCGATTGGTGAAAAAGAGATAATCTTCTTTGGGCGATAAAAACATATCCTGCGCGTCGATGCCGATTTGTTCGAGCGAGCCGGCCAGCATCGTTTTTTCGTTGGTTTCCAAATTGATCTTGTAAATCGCGTCGTTCACGATGATTGTGCCTTTGTAATAATCATCGGGCCAAACGTCATAATTGGAAAATTCGGAATAAGGCAAGGCGCAAAAAATTGTCAGATTATCTTTGCTCCAGGCGCATTTATCAACGATTCCTTTGAGGTTTAAATCTTTGCTTTGAGTTCCGTTTTCATTAAATAATATAATCTTTGGGTTGCGGCCGTTGCTGTCCGTTAAAGAAGCCAGGATCTTATCGGTTTTGGGCGACCATTTTATGCTCAAGCCGAATTGATCGCTGATTATTTTTTGAAAATCCCCCGTTTGCGGATTGATGGTATAAACCAGGCCTTGGGCCAGGCCGCTCACGCGGCTGCGAATTGAAATTTTTTGGTCGCTTGGCCATTCAACCATCAAATCATCAATTCTGGTTTTAAAAACATTGCGCCAATTGCCGCCATCGGGATCCGCCACGCTGATATTACTCAAACCCGTTGAAGCGTCGGTGTATTGGTAGGCGATGTTTTTGCCGTTGGGCGACCAGGCGATTGATTTGATGCCGTCGTTAAGCGGCGAAGATTGGTTGGTTTTGTAATTGAACAAATATTTTTTGAGAACGCTGCCATCGGCCAAAAAGCTGATGACTTTTTCTTTGTCCGGCGACCAGAGGACTTTAACTAATCCGCCGATTGTTACGGAAGAAATTCTTTGCAAATTTTCGCCTTCAAAGCCGGATTTCCAAACATTGCCGTTTTCTTTGGAATAATATTTAACGGTTTTGCCGTCTTCATGAATCGCGGCGGCCATAACCTTTTCTTGACTCAAGGCGCGCAAAGAACCGCGGGTTTGCGGCGCGTTGGAAGAAGATGGATTTTTACTTCCCGACCCGTTTCCGCTTATATCCGCCGGAGAAGAGGGCAAAGCTCCGTTTGGATCGGTATCCGCGCCGCCGGGAGTTTCCTTGAAGAAGAAATTATAGACCAAAAAAGAAACAAGCGCGATGATAAGCAGGATTATTGAGGCGATGAATATTTTTTTCATATCTATTTGCAGGATGATTTAATGCTGAAATGGATGTGATCGTCATGATCTGAACAGGCTTTGCCGGTATATGCCTTGCCTTCGTTTCGGCAGTATTGGGGAAAACCGTTATAAAAAAGATCATCAACACATGGGTCGCCGCTTAAGTCTTTTGTTAATTGTTCTATCTGGTCTTTTGTCAGTGTCCAAATATTTATGTCCACTGCCCGATTTTGGCAATGAGCGGACTTGCCGCACGAAGCGCCGCTCACACAGGAATCGCCCGAAATACATCCATGGCTGCCATTGGTTTCTGTGACTATAATACTGGAATCCAAGGATGAAGATTTTAATATACTGGTAATTCGGGCAAATTGGGGGCTTTGTAAATCAGCAGCGATTTTTTGTCCTTTACCGTAGATTGCCTGTCCTGTTTCCGAAGAAGCGCCAGCCCTGATATAGACATTAGGATCTGTATTGAAGAACTCATCGGATGAATTTCCGGGTGTCGGCGGTTCGGGAATATTTACTTCTTTAAGATCACCCATTTTTAAATCGGTCAAATCCGGATTAATAATATAAAGGATCAGATAGGAGCTAAAAAGGATTATGATGCCTATAATTGCTCCTTGTATATAGCTTTTTCCCTTGCTAATTTGTCCGGGAATAGCATATAGAATTCCTCCGTAAATTATCACAGCCACAGCCAGAAATCCAATGAACGAAAAGCCAAAAATAAAGAGGTTGCGCACATATTCTCCCGGAGTAATTTTGGTAACGTCTGTTTGGTTGAGCCCGGGAATTTTAACTTCAAGAGGAATTTTAATTTCGAGAGTTTTTGATTTTTCATTGGTAACTGGTTCTTGAGCTAGAGCCAAAAACGAAAAACTCGGATAAAACAAAGAAACAGAAAAGAAAAGAATAAAGAAAATTTTTCGAAAAGACATTTCCATGGTGAATTATTTAAAGTTTCAACTCTGAAGTAAATTTATCTGATATCTATTATTAATTCTGTCCAGACGCGAAAGAGACGGTTATCGGTTGGCCATGAAGAAATTATTATCTTTTTTTGGATAGGTTCGGAAATATCGGCTTTTGGGATTTTTAAATTTAACTTATTCGGTTCAGTTTGCAAGCTGGTGAATGTTTCTTTATCGTCTATTTCCCAAGAAAATCCCAGATTTTTTAAACCGGTTATATTAAAAAATAATGGATGAGTTTCTAGCTTTATTTCCTCATCGGTTCGTGCAAAAACGGATAAGTTTGAATAGGTTTCTTTTTCTCGATGAACTAAAATTTCGGGCTCGGAAATTTTTACGCTTAAAAACTTTCTCCACAAAAGCTCGCCGCCTTTTTGATCGTAAATTTGCGATTCTATCTGATGGTAGGAGCCCGCTCTTTTTGTCGAGGTGAAAGAAAAAGATGATTTTCCCGCGCCGTTGGCCCAACCCATCGGATCGTCGTCCAACAGCCAGACATAATAAAGCGAATCGGGGTCCACGGCCGTTTTTTGCGCCGGAGCGACATAAACCGTAATTTTGCTGCCTTGGCTGGGCAGCGCTTTGCCTTCGTATTCAAAAGGAATAAAAGAATCCGAACTCCAGTAAAGCGAAAAATCGCTTGAAGCGGCAAAAACCGATCCTGCTTGGAACAGAATAAAGATTAGAGGAATTATTAGAATTTTGGATATTTTTATAAACATTTAATTTAAAATTGAAAAATCAAAATGGAAAACAGTTGTCATTGCGAGGAGTGATCCGAGAGCGACCAAGCAATCTCGTTCTTTAACAGCCATAGATTATTTTTCTGAAAATGGCGGTTATAATTCGGGATTGCTTCGCCCCGCTGCTGCGGGCTCGCAATGACATCTCTTTTTTAATTGTCTACGCTGTTTGCTTGAATTTGGATGGCTGGCCTTGCGGGAGCCCAACTATGTTTGATTGAACCGCGCTCGCGGCTTTCTTTCTCATATAAGCGTAAACAACAATCCCGATATTGCTCGGCAAAATTCCCAATGAGGCGAAATCAACCATTTTTGCCATCATAAAAGTGAGGAAAGGATCGGTTTTTGGAGAATAACCTTTTTGCCACAAGCCAAAAATAAATCCGGCCGCGATTTCCGTGACAATATTTAATATCGGCACAAGCCCCGCCAAATCAAACAAGGCCGCCAAGGCAAACATCATCCAGGGAAAAGAAATTTCTTCGCTCCCGCCTTCGCCGGAATTTTCATTTTCCGAATCTATTTGGTTTTCTTCAAGTTCGGGCATGGATTGCTTCTTTGTAATTCGGGTTTATAAGCTTCCTTCCCTTAAGATAAGGGAGGGTTAGGGAGAGTTATGAATAAAAATTTAAATTCACATTTATTTTTTCTAAGGAATTAACTCCCCCTTGCCCCCTCTTACATAAGAGGGGGAATGCATATCCATTATACCATCTTTTCCCTCTCTTCTTTTTCTCTTTCCATTTCAAGAATTTGGCGCGGATCGGAAGTGATGATTTGGTCTTCGGTGTAGGAAGCGATCACTTTGATGGCCACGTGCTGGCTTCCTGCAAAAAAGATTCCCTCCCCCACGCTGCATTCCAAGAGCAAATATTTTTCTTGGTCCGTTAAATTGAAAGTTTCTTTGATTACTTCGATTGTGGCCGGAGATTGGCGCAAAAGTATTTGCAAAGAAGAATTGGAAACGATTGGTTTGCCGTAGGGCGAAGTCATAAAATCCGCCACGTCTTGGGTTATGGTGGTGAGCCCCAGATAATATTTGCGGCAGCGTTTGGCGATGCCAAAAAGGAACGAGGCGGCGTCGGGATGTTTCATCATCACCCAGGCTTCATCCACCACGAGAATTCTCTTTTTCAATTCCGAACGGATGATGTTCCAGATGTGATGCAAAATTATATACATGGCGATCGGACGCATTTCTTCTTCCATATCGCGGATTGAAAAAGCCACAAGGGAAGCGTTCAATTGGACATTGGTTTGCTGGTTGAAAAATCCGGCGTAGGATCCCGAAACATATTTTTCAAGGCGGTTGGCCAAGGATTCCGCTCCGATCATATTGCGCAAAATGTTGTAAAGATCGGTTAAAAGCGGCGGAGAAATTTTGGTGAAATCAGATTCGGGAGTGATGTCGCAGCTGGCGTAGGTTTCGGTGATCGCGCGGTCAAGAATCGCGTCTTCTTCGGGCGTGAGGCCGCCAAGCATTATTCTCATAAGCCCCACGAGATTTATGATGGTTGTCCTTAAAATATCTCCGGGGTTTTCTCCTTGCGGCGGGGCCGGCAGATCAAAAGGATTCAAATGATGAGGGGAATTTAAAGAAATTTTCACGAACGATCCGCCCACGGTTTCGGTTAGATATTCATATTCGTTTTCCGGATCAATAATGATCACGTCGGTGCCCATCATGAGGGATCGCAAAATCTCGAGCTTTACCGTGTAGCTTTTGCCCGAACCCGATTTGGCGAAAACGCAGGTGTTGGCGTTTTCCAAACTGAAACGGTCGAAAATTATCAGAGAGTTGTTATGCCGGTTGATGCCGTAAAGAATCCCCTTGTCGCTCGAAAGAGTCGTGGAAACAAACGGGAAGGCGCTTGAAACCGGCCCGGTGTTCATTGATGTGTGGATTGAAAGCTTGTCTTGGCAAAGAGGCAGAGTTGAAGAGAATCCTTCTTCTTGCTGGAAAGAAGCGGATTTCATATATACCATCCCCCCTTCAAGCTGGGCTCTTATTTGATTTTCGGTTTCATCCAACTTTTTTTGGTCATTGGCAAAGATTGTGACATACACCCCGAATTTGAAAAATTTTTCCGTTCCCTGCTGAAGATTATCTCGCAATGTTTCGATGTCTTGGAGAGCCGTTTCAAGCATCGGGTCCCTCACCAAACCTTTTTCTTGTTGTTCTGAAATTTGCGATTGCACTTGCGCCGCTTTTTTGCGGAACTGGCCCATCACCCAGGCGGTGTCCACCGGATGAATAAACATTGAAACATTGATTTCTTCGTCAAGATTCAGAATCGGCGAAAGCCAATGGGTGTGCAGGTATCTGGGATAAGTGAAAATGAAAAGAGTTCGGGCAAGCTTTTTGCCGATTTCAATTTCATTAGAGCCGATTTTCATTCCCGGCGGCGCGATCAAGTCTTTCACGGAAAGATTCTGGGATTCCGGGGAAAGAATGTCGGTTTCGTTGGAATCTTCGGTGTTGGGTTTTTTTGAGAAAAAGTTGAATGGCATATGAGAGATTATTATGCGGACCTACGGAACTTATGCCGACTGCGGACATGCGGACAAAAGTCATTCGTCGGCTGATGCGTTTAAAACTCTTTTAGGGTGTACGAACTTTTGCCGGAAATTTACCAAAATCCCGAGTTTTTTGTTTAATACCGAAAGATATCTTTTTAGCTGGTAATATTCTTCTTTGCTTATAAATCGTTTTGCTTTAACTTCTAAAACCATTTTACCTTCTATTAAGAAGTCTACTCTGTTTCTGTTTCTTTCTCCTTCGAAAGAAGCGGGGAGTATTTTTTCTCTTTCATATCCGATGCCCGCTTTTTTAAATTTTTCTTCAATTGCGTCGCAATACTGTTTCTCGTTGCAATAACCTCCGAGTTCCCTTCTGGCAGAAAACAGAATTCCATTTATTTTATAAGATAATTCCTCGTAAATAAGTTTGCTTTCGCTTTTCGCATTTCCGTAGGTCGGCATAAGTTTCGCATATTCCGCATAATAATTGATTAATTTATCTCTTCCATCTTTAACTTTTCTTGCGAGCCGGTATTATAAATTTTATACAAAATTTCGATTATTTCCTGGTCGTTGAGCGGCGCGGCTTTGATGCCGATGCCGGCCAGCCCCGAAATCACAAAGTCCGCCCTTTGCCAAATCTGATCTTTCAGCTCTTCCCTTGTTTTTTCCTGAAAATCGCTTTTCTTTTTTGTCAGTCCTATTTTTTCCATGATGTTTTGCTCTTTGTTTTCCATCGGCGAGAGAGGAATAACCACAAGAAATGATTGGCTGATGATATTGCTTATTTGAACCAGATTTTTTATGAAATCCATATATTCGTCTATCTGGATTTTCAAAAGTTCGTTGGGCTGTTCTCTTTTTTTCTGCTCAAGGACGGCCAAGTAGGATGAAAGGTCGATTCTTCTGGAAATAACCGATATTTGCAAAGGAAAATCAAGGGAATTTAAAAGGCTTTGGTATTTGAAAATCAAGGCGTCTTGTTCATCGCTGGATTTCAGGGCGAAATTAATCGAAGATGTCAAAAGAATCGCTCTCATTCCGCCGTTTTTGAGATAAATAATCCCGTCTTTAATTTCTTCGATATCTATTTTTTGCTGAATCGGGGCAAAAGGCATATATCCCTACGAAATTACGAATTTATTACGAAAATACGAATTACTCAAGGTTTAGTATTCTTTTGTATTTCACGCCATCTTTGGCGAAGTTTGCGATTATTCCAAGTTTTATTTTTTTTGCTTTTAAATAAGAATAAACTTGTTCAATATGCTTGCTAGAAAACTTTTCATCTTTTTTTAGCTCTAATACTATTTTGTTTTCTATCAGGAAATCCATAAATAAATTTCCAATTTTTTCATTTTTAAAATATAAAGGCACAAATAACTGCTCCTGGAATTTGATTTTTTGTTTTTTAAGTTGAATGGCAACCGCATTTTGATAATATTTTTCCCTATAACCACTCCCCAATTCCCTATAAACTTCGAATAAGACGCCGATTATTTCATAACTTAACTCAGGATAAATAATATCTTCTCTTTTTAATTGTGTTTTTGTTCCCATTTCGTATTTTCGTAGAATTTTCGTAATTTCGTAGGGCTATTTTTTCTTCCACACGTATGTTTTGGGTTTTGTCCAAAAATTAAACCAGGAAATCATAAAGCTGGAAAACGGCCGGCCGTTTATTTTTAAAAACAATATCGCCAAGACAAACGCGATAACCGGTCCGCCGATGATGATAAAAATCCAAAGTTTCAGCTTGTACCAGGCCAAAGCCAAAAGAAGCCCCACGCCCACCACGAGAAAAAATTGTTTGAGCGTCAAGGGCCCCAAGATCTTATCTTCAACATCGACGAATTGAGGGAGATTGAACTGCATATAACCCTACGGAATTACGGATAAATACGGATATTACGGATGTAGGTTAATTATTCGTTTTATCTTGATTCCGTTTTTAGTGAAGTTTGCGATTACTCCAAGTTTTATATTGAATGATTTAAGATAGGCAAAAATCTGAGTGATCGTGCTTTTGTGAAATTTATCACCTTTCTTTATTTCTAAAATCAATTTATCTTCTATTAAAAAATCTAAAAAATATTTTCCAATAATATTGTCCTTGAATTTCAACGGTATATAAACTTGTTCTTTAAATTTAATTTCTTTTTCTTTTAGAGCTAACGCGATTGCTTTTTGATAATACTTTTCTTGATAGCCATAACCTAATTCATTAAATACATCGTAAAGAACTCCTATAATTTTATATGACAGTTCTTTATATAACAAATCCATTGTTTTTATCTGTATTATCCGTAATAATTCGTAATTCCGTAGGGTTAAGAAAGATCTTTTAAATTAATTACTCTTCCTTGATTTCCCTGATCTTTGCTTGCCGGCGGTTTTGGGGATTGGGCTGTATTTTGGGGTGTGCTGTCTTTTTCTATCGGCTCCAAGTATTTGTCTGTTCCGTTTGCAATCGAAGCGGACATTGCTTGCGGGCGGAATAGGATCGGCTCGGGTTTTTGCGTTTGAGGTTCAACCATCCCTTGATTTCCAAATATTTTCCTCTCCTCCCCCGTTTGTTTCTTCATTAGTTTTTCAATCGCGAAAAGTTTTGTTCGGGGAGAAAAAGGAATTGCGTAAGAAGGGCTGTCAAACGATTTTAAAAATTCCGAAATCAAGTTTCTTTCTTCGCCGGAAAGTCTTGAAGCGTTGGGGCTGTTGAAAAGATAATCGCTCCGGTCAACTTCCGTGTGGGCGTTTGATCCCTTAACGATCACATAATCGCGCAACCAATTGCGGATTGTGGGGCTTACTTTTTTTTCTTCTCCCGTTTCGGCGGATTTTATTATAATTGGCTCAAAAGTTATGAATTGGTCCAGAACACTTTCGTTTGTTTTGGCCGCTTCGCGAAGGGATTTTTGGGGAAGTTGAATATTTTGTTCCGGCATCTGGGGCGGCTTTTGTTCTTTTGCCGTCGCCAAAGATGATTCGGTTGATTGCGTTGGTTTTGGCCGGATCTCGCCGATTTGGTTTAAATACTCTTCCACCTCGGGCATATATTGGCGCAAAGGCAAAAACTGTTTTTTGACGACTTCCAAAGCGATTTCCTCGGCTTGTTCTTCGGGAATGCTCAATTCTCTTTCCAGGAGTTCCGGCAGGCTGGAAATGGGATAATCTTTAAGAGTAATCCAGCTTGTGACTTCGGCAAGAATCGAATTTTCATCTCCTTTTAGATTGAACTTCTCTGCAATTTCTCGATTAGCCGTAGCTGATTCTTGGGAAGCCATCCAGTTCTGAACTTCAGGAGAGAGTTTATTGAATTTAATTTGCCATTCATCCAATTGAGGCGGGGTTTCTGTTTCTCTTTCCGGGTTTGCGAAAAAATCTTTTTTAAATTGTAAATTATCGTTTGAATTATTCATGATTAGCTAAATTTATGGTGTTCCAGGGGGATTAGGTTGTCCTCCCGGAGGCGCTCCTCCGCCGGGCTGATTCTGTTGCTGTCCTCCGGTTGTTCCGCCCGGAGGTGGCGGTGGGTTCTGCGCTCCCCTTTGTCCTCTTCCTCCGCCTCTTTGTTTTTTTCTGCTTCCTGCCCAGAATTGATCGTTGCTAATAAAATCAATATTGGCCTGATCTCCGCTGTGCTTGATTCCTTGCATTATTGTTTCTTTTTGCAATCCGTTCAATTCCCCTCTGATTGCTTGCAATTGGCTTAGCAAAATGTTTTGCCCAATAAAATCAAGATCGATCGGACTTCTGACGTTTGCCATAACTTCGGGGCTCATTGCTTGGGTGTGCGCCTTGGCGGCTGCTTCATCAACGCTTCCATTTGCATTGGTGAAAGCTTGTCTTATTTTTCCCACATTATTAGCGAAATTTTTTCTTATATTTTCCAATTCGGCTGCGGGAATTGTGCTATTTGGATTTTTAACCAGCTCCATCATAGAGGCTTCCCAAGCAAGTTTCATCTGTCTGGGTAGTCCCTTAAAGACATCAGAAAAATCGGTATCTCCGAGATTTTTTATTACCTGTCTCAATGCTTCTGCGCCAAGAGTAAATGTTTGATTCGCGCCGGGTTGATTTGGAATCGGATTGCTATTTGCGTCTGTTGCGACCAGATTTTTATTATTCGGATTAAGCGAAGCATATGCTCCTAGCGCCCATTGGGAAATTTTACTGCCCTCAATGGCTCGTTGGATGGCTTTCTTCTGCCTTTCTTCGTCTTGAATCACTTCAGGGCGAAGTTCTTCCGCTTCTTCAAGATCTTTTCTCCTATTAAATCCTTGGAATGTATCCATTGCTGCTCTTGCGTCTTCAACACTCAATTTCTTCATGCCTCGGGCCTTGATTTCTTCCGCGGCTATTAATTTTCGCACTCCCATGGCATGATTCATCTCATAAGCCATGGCTTCGGGAGACATATTTTTGATTGATGCTCGATAGGCTTTGTGTTGCGAGCGATCTTCCGCTTTTTCTTGGATTTGCACGGCTTTGGATTGCATTCTGTTTCCAAATCTTGTCAGTCCTATTCCGGCGAGAGCGGCTCCTGCCGTTTTGGTAATTCCCGGCGCGTATTTATCATAAGCAAACTGTCCCGGACGCTTGCTCCAATCTTTAACCTTTTTGTTTGCCCAACCGGTCATTTGGCCTGTGAGTTTGCCGGCGTGTCCGCCGAGTTTTTTAGCCGGTTCAAGCCCGGCCAGCATTATCATTACGATCGCGATATATTGAAAAATGATCCATGGCTCTTTGTAGAATCCCGAAGCCATCACTCCTTGGATATTTTCTTTGTAAGGATTGGCTTTGGTAAGTCCTTCAAATGTTTTGTTTTGGGCTATTGTTAAGGCCAAATAAATGAAAAAAGTGTAAACCGGCGCGAAGAAAACCCATTTAAAAAATTCGTCTTTCCATTTTCCCCAAGAAAGCATTTCTCCTCCCGGAATTTTGACAATCAAAGAGACCAAGGCCAAAGGAAGAAAGATAAGCTGAATCCAGATGATGACTATCCGGCCGACCAGAAGCAAGGCGAAGATCAAAAAAAGGAACGTGGCGATCGCAAATAGTATCACGGCGAATAATTGCTCGGTTATCATAAGCAAAGTCGGGCCCAGCGCGATATTTATCGCTTTTTGAAAAATATTATTATTGGCTTGCAGATCGCTTGTGTCATAAATTCTGGCAATCTGAAGGGCATTCATCAGCTGGGAAGACATTCCTTTGTCGCCGCTGGCGGCTTCAACGAAATAGTGAGTGAGAATTTGGGAAAAATCGATTATGATTCCGGCAAAAACCAAGCTGAAATTGATAAGCAGAGCAACGCCGATAAGTTTTGGCAGAAGCTTGTGATTGACGTTTCCCACTTGCAAAACGGTGCCGAAAGCCATAAAGAGTAAAATAATCGCGAAAGCCAGATTGCAAAGATCGCGCGTGATGCTCCAGCCGATTTGGACGATTGAAGCGTGGGTGAAAGATCCGATCGTCAGAGCCGTATCAACCAGATAACCGGCGAATTGGATCAGGACGCTTAGCAGTTTCATTATCAGCCACAAGATTCCGCCGATAGCCGTGAATAGAAACGGAATCCGCATTTCACTTGTTGAAGTTTGGCTTGAAGAGACAGATTTAGCCGCTGCGGCATTGGCTTCGGCATCAGTTGCCCCTTGATCTTTGGCCTGGTCTTTTATTGCATCAAATTGGCCCTGAATAGCGGGGCCAACAGGATTTGCGCCCATTTGCGCTTTTGCGTTTTCCGCGAAAACAAAAATCCCTCCCGCGATAAGGACTGAAAATAATATTCCAAGGATCAGTTTTTTGGGAATTCTATTTTTCATTATTCAGTGTGGCATATCCACCAGTCTTCATTTTGTAATACGCTCACCATATGGCTGGGTATTGTTTGTCCAAATTTGGCATAAATTTCTCTGGCTTCGGGAGCGGCCAAATTAATATTTTTGACAACCGATTTGGGCAGAGATCCGAAGAAATGCGCCAGAAGATCTTTTTCTATGTCGGTGATATAACATAGATCGCTTGTGAGTGTGTTGCCGGTTCTTTGTTCTTCGGTACATTTGGGAGAAGGCCTTATCGGGTCGGTCTGCGAGATTCCTCTTAAAGTTTCTGCGTTTCCGGCCTGGTCGGCTATTTCCGAAGATATTTCTTGGATTTCCCGGTGAAGTTGCGGCAGATTGGTGTTTTTTGAATCGTTTATGGAGACGGACATAAAATTTCCTTTGGAATCTTTTTGGGCCAAAGCGGCTATAACTATTTTTGTTTTTTCTATCGCATCCGATAAATTTTTATCCATTATCTCTTTTGCCGTTGCGGCGGCTATTGCCTGAGGCGTGTCTTGGGCTAACTCCGGAGGCAAACCGGGCATATCCAGCTGGCCCGTTATTGGGTCAATATTTCCCATTTTTAAATAGTCTTCTTTGGCTTTATAATAATTTTCTTCAGATGTTCTGAAATTTTCTATTGAAGCTAAAGCCATTTGAGTTTTTGCTATCTGTTCATCAATTCTGTCTTGGCCGGTTGTTTCATTGGGCGAGAATCTATATCTAAGATCCTGCAGATAATCATTTTGCAGATTGAGGATTTGAGGCTGTTTTGACTCCACTGAAATTGCGCAGGACGAAGGATCGGGATTTAGCAAAAAAATTATTTGGCCGATTCTGTCGAATTCTATTTTAACTTTGGTGGTTATGGCGTTTGTGGCCGGATTTACGACTCCGCATTTTGGAAAATCATGAAGGGTTGAAATTTTTGAAGGATTGGAAATATCCGTCATTCTGAAAGCGTCAATTTCTCTTTCTTCCAATTCATATCTCAAAAGTTCATCGACGGCTCCATTGCAGCCATGGCTCACAACCCAGCCAAAAGAATCGAGAACCAATTGCTGTCTCTTTAAATTCTCTTCCATAAATTTTAAATTGGCCCGGCCTTGTTTTTGGAGCACTGCCAAATTTTGATTGATGCGATTCAGTTCTTTGACAAATGCTATGGTGAGATTTTGATTTTCTTGGGTGTCCGCGTACATTTCGGGGTTAACATTGACCGATGGCGCGCTATTTCTGATGCTATTTTTTTCATCATCATCGCCTTTTATGATCGATCCCAGGCCTAAAATTCCGTTTCTCGTTATTCGGCTGATTCCCGCGTCTACGATGGCTCCCAAATATTCATTGAATTCGTCAGCCGAAATCAGCCAGTCGATATCAAGTCCGGCGGTTTTTGCCGTTGTGTCAGCGACAATTTTACCGGGAGTGCGGGTTTGGGTTTCAGAACATTTGCAAGTGGCGCCGGCGTATTTTGTCTCGTCGACTTCCGTTTCTTTTCCATTTTTCCATCCTCCTGTCGGCGCTTCTTCCGTCCATATTGTTTTACCACTTCCGCTGGTGCAAGTTCTTTCTACGCATACCTCGTCTCCCAAAAATCCGGCGGAAGAAATGGCTTTTTGCGTCGCGTTGTTCAGGGCTTTTTGCGTTTGTCCGGATAATTGATCAACTCCAAAAAAATAGGCGCCATAGAGATTATTTTGGCCTTGCGAAATCTTCGCCCAAGTCTTCCATCCGTCGTCGCCGAAATCCTTATAGAAATCGGAAAGATTTTTTTCCACTCCTTCAAGCGTGCAAGCGACATTTTGATCAAATGTTGTTTTTGTGGCTTCAAGAAGGAGAGAAAGACTGGGTTTGAAAGTTTCGCATAAATCCAAGTGCAAGTAATCTCTAATAAAGTTTCCCGCGGCATCGTCAACCACCTTATTCATATATTTTTCCCAATTGTGGATATAAAGACTCTTGCCATCTGTCCCATTAATCCAATCCACTATATCATCAACGAGAACATCCAGCATTTTTTTGCGCAAGACATTCCACGCGGCTTTAATTGCTTCCACATACCAAGCGTGGCTTTTTTCCCATGCGGCAACTCCGGAGGTTATGGCATCGCTGGCTTTTTCGTATGCCCAAGTTACCTTATCCCAAGTCCATTTGGCGGCGTTCAGGAAATAATTCGCCCAATCCCCTCCCCAGGCTTGCGCTTTTTTTTGGGGAATGGCCAGTCCCGCGAAAATCAGATTAAAAAGCAAAATGGCCAAAAGCCAAGAGGCCGCGGTTTTTTTAAAAGCACTATTTTTAATTGCCGGATTTTTCATTTTTTAATGTTGGTCAATGAACAGAGACAGATCGGAAAGCCAATTTTTTATATCGCTTGAAATTTTTTCCGAAGCTTGTATGGCCAAATTGGCTTTCAGCGGATCGGAATTTATGCTTTTTATTCCATCATATATTTTTATGAGGGAGGAAATTATTTCCATTTGGCGGGTGTGCAAGGAAAATATTTCGCTTGGCACGGCCAGTTCTTTCAGATTGTCGTAGGCTTTTTCATAGGCCTTTCTGTATTCTTCCAGCGTGGATAAATCGTTTGAATAGATGGCATTTAAAAATAATTCGCTTTCGGATTCATAATTTGTTCGTGGCGATTCCGGGAAAGCCGCAAAGGCGGCCGCGGCATATTTTTTTATCGATTCTCTGCTGTTATCGCTGGAAATTTTAATTTGAGATTCATTGATTTCCTCCGGAGCGAAATAGCGGGAGCCATTGGAAATTATTTCCGAAATGGAATTTTGAAGACCGGGGTAAGCGGCAATTTGTTCTTGGGAAAGCAATTCCCCTTTTTCATTGAACGGCCGGATTTCATTGTTCTTAATTTGGTCGGCTAACCGTTGCCGCAGGGCTTCGGTTAGATTTTGCGGCAAGGGACGCGGGGTTTTGGGATTCGTTCCGGGCAGTTCGTCTCCGGGCGCTTTTTTGGTCGGGTCGTAGCCCGAAGCAATCTCTTCTCCGTCCAAATATCCATCGCCGTCCGAATCCGGCTTGCAGGGATCGGTTTTATGGATTTGGATTTCTTCCCAATCTTTCAAGCTGTCGTCATCGGAATCTTTTTGCGCGTTTGAGGCATCCGGCTGGCAAACTCCGGCGATGATTGATTTGCCGTTCAAAATATCATCCAGTTTGCCGGCTGACCCCCGGCCGCTTTTTAAAACCAAATAGCCGCCAAGAAAAACTCCGGCGAATAATATAAAAATCGCCGTCGCAATGCTTAACTTTCGGTTTCTCTTTTCGCTTGCCATATTTTGTTTTAATTATACAATAATTAATGTAAAGCCGCAAAAGAAAATTTTGGCGGTTATCCACATAAAAATCATAATGCGAACCTGCGAAATTAATGCTAACTTTGCAATATGGGACGAACTGCGAAAATAAATCTTTCTTCTTGCCTCTTCCCCTTTTCAAGGGGAAGTGCCCGAAGGGCGATGGGGTAATTCTTTGATTCTAAATTAATTACCTCACCTCAATCCTCTCCTTAAAAAGGAGAGGAGGCAGGGGTTCATAATGATGAAAAAAAATATTTTTATCTTGATTTTGGGGGCAATCGCGTTGGTTTTGACAATTTTGGCCGCGATCGGGCCGGCAAAAGAGCGGGTTTGTTTTGATAAGGTTTGTTTTAAGGCCGAATTGGCCGCAAGCGATTATGACCGCGCCCGAGGCTTGATGTTTAGGAAAAAATTGCCGGAAGATTCCGGAATGCTTTTTATATTCAAAGACGAGGCTGCGCGTTCTTTTTGGATGAAGGACACTCTAATTCCGTTGGATGTGATTTTTATCGGCGCGGATAAAAAAGTGGTTTCGGTTTTTTCCGATGTTCTTCCGTGCGAAAACGATCCGTGCCCGGCGATCAATTCGGGCGGGGGTTCAAAATATGTTTTGGAAATAAACGCGGGGTTGGCCCAGAAATACGGGATTAAGGAAGGAGATGGTGTAAAATTTCTAATTCCCAATTTCTCCTCCTTCGCCCCTCGATAAACTCGGGGCTACGGAAGGACGCGGTAATTTCCAACAAAATATTCAATTTCTGAATTTATAAATCAGTCCCGCAGCTGCGGGACACCTTAATTGGAAATTGTAATTTGGGATTTGGAAATTAATTTCGCTGATTAAATTATTTACTTAATTAAGCCTATTTCCTATCTCCACCCACTCTTCCACCTCCAGCGTTTCGGCCCGGCGTTTGGGATCGATATTGAGGCTTTGCAAAACTTCCAAGATTTCTTGCTTGGATTTTTTTAATCCCCTTTCAAGATTTCCGGCCAATTGTTTTCGCGGGGCCAAAAAGCCGGCCTTGAGGACTTTGAAAAATTTCTCCGGTTCGCCGGGAATTTCTTTTTTTGGTTTGATTTCAATTATCGCCGAATCGACTTTGGGAGAAGGCCAAAAAGATTTTTTGGAAACGGAGCTCGCGATTTTCGGTTGGGCGTAAAATTGCGCCGAGGCCGCGAGCAAAGACATTTTTGGAGGCTTGGCGCAGAGGCGCTCGGCCACTTCTTTTTGAATCATTAGAATCATTGTTTGGGGCTTACTCTCCGATTCCAAAAAGGTTCTGATTAGGTGAGAAGTTAAATAATAAGGAATGTTCGCCACTATCTTGTATTTGTCATTCCCGCGAAAGCGGGAATCTAGACCCGTAAATTTGGAATCGACCTGGATCTCCGCCTTCCCTCCTTCGCGCAAGGCTACGGAAGGGCGCGGCGCGGGGATGACAGAAGAAGATGTGGATGTGGCAGAAGGGAATATTTTTAAAATATCGCCTTGGATAATTTCCAGATTTTCTATTTTATTTTCCCGCGCGATGTTTTCCAGTATCTCGGCCAGTCGCTTGTCTTTTTCCACCGCGATCACTTTTTTGGCGCGTTTGGCAAGCTCAAAAGTCAAAATGCCAAGCCCCGGCCCCACTTCTAAAACGATATCTTCTTTTTTTAAATCCGCCGCTTCGATTAGTTTTTTCAAAATATTTTCATCAACTAAAAAATTTTGGCCCAAGAGATGGTTGGGAGAAAGATTATATTTTTCTAGAATCTTGCGGGGGTTTGCCATGTCGATTTATAAATTACAAATACGCGCGGATGCGCGATTGATGATAATTTCAAAATTACAAATTACAATTTCCAATAAAATATCCAATCCTTAATA
>LCEC01000006.1 GCA_000997475.1 Parcubacteria group bacterium GW2011_GWB1_42_6 | reverse complement strand
AATCCCAAAAATACGATTTATTCAATTTGAATTCGGCAATGATTCTTTTAAATTTGTCGATTATCGACAAATAATAGTGATTTTTCACTTTTTAGCCCCTTTTCTTAATCCCGCAAAAAAACTTGCGAAAGGATTGGAAGCCGGGCATTCGGTGATATTGCACTTCGGGATCTTTTTTTCGGGTCCCCTCAAGGTTATTTCCGTATCCTTGTTGGTTCCCAGTTGCCGAATGACTACACTTTCTTTTTCTCCGGCCGGAATCTTTATTCTGGTTCTTGCGATCCCGTCTTCATCAGAGGGGAATTTCTTTTGTCCATTCGGCAAATATCTGCTTATGGCAAGAAATTTTATTCCTTCTTTGGGCGGAATCACTGAAACAATAATTTGATTCACGCCGCCTGGAAGAACCGAGACGTCCAGTTCAAAGTCGGTTTCTTTTTCTTGATTCGGGGTGATTTCCGGAAGTGTGATTTCTTTTCTTTCGGAAAAGAAAGGCGTTCCGGAAAGCTGGACGCAAACATAAACTTTTTTCTGGCCGATCGGAACTCTAGCAAGCGCTCTGATTCGGCCGGTGTTCGCGTCCGGCGTGTAAGAGAATTCTTCGTACATCTCGCCATATTCATGGGAGACGATGAGGGGCTTGTCGGCGATTAGCCGGTTTCCTTGCCGGGCAAAGGCGCTCACCGGAACACGGAAAAAATCTCCGTTTCTGGTTATTTCGCCGATTTCCAGCTGGATTGTCGTTCTTGTGTCTTCTCTCGGCCGGTTGTTTTGGCCGCGATTATTTCTTTGATCGTCTTGGCGATCATTTCTGCGGTTATCCGCCATGGCAAGCCTCCTGTTTTTTTGTTTTTTGACTTTATTTTGTTATCAAATAACTATCCTTTTCTGATTTAGAATTATAATCCAAAATATGTGTATTTGTCAAGGGCAAGAAGATAAAACAAAAACGCCCGAAAATGGGCGTTTTTATGATGGTGTCGGAGGGGTCTCCTTCGCCAAGGCTGCGGAAGACCTTCTGAATAATCGCTAAAGTTTATAAAGAGCAAAACTTGCCCTTCCGAAGCTTTAGCGCAGGAGGGTGTCGGAGGGGAGAGTTGAACTCCCACGAGTTGCCTCACCAGCTCCTAAGGCTGGCGCGTCTGCCAATTCCGCCACTCCGACATAAAATTTTGTCATTCCCGTCCCGTAATAAATACGGGATAAACTCCGGCGGGAATCCAGACTAATTTTTAGACTTATAAATCATCGTATAAATCTTTCCATTCAGTATTATTTTCTTCGATTAATCTTAATTTCCATTGGCGATCCCATTTCTTTAATTGTTTTTCTCTTCTGATGGCCGACTCTGTATCTTGAGTTTGTTCATAATAAACGAGAATATGGACTTTGTATTTTTTGGTAAATCCTTCAATCAAATCATTTTTGTGCTCATATATTCTTTTCTTTAAATCGGAAGTAACTCCAATATATAGAGTTCCATTGCGCTTGCTGGCTAGGATATAGATATAATAATATTTTGCATACATTGGGTCTGGATTCCCGCTTGCGCGGGAATGACAATAGGGGGCAGGGATGACAGAAGAGAGATAAAGGATAACAGGAAGAAGGAAACGATAGAATAAGAATGGATTTTTTTCTATTATTGAGTTGTTGTCGGCGGAACAGATGGACTTGGCGTTGGCGTGGGGGAAGCCGATGGTTTTGCGTAGAGCGAAGGCGATTTGTAATTGGAATAAAAAGGATTTTTTCTTTCCAAAACGCCGTCGCGCCAAATTTCCTGGGTGATCACGGTTTTCATCGAACCGTCCGGTTTGGATTCCAAAATCTTGGGGCCGATCACTTTGGTTTCTCGGCCGTCCGCGGTGCCGTAAAATTCAAAAGTTATTTTTGTGCCCTCGATTTTCGATTGAATCAATAGATGGCCGGGCGTGTCGTTAATGAATTTCAAATCGGGATTGGGCGGATAAACCGTGGCGTCAAAACCGATCGGGTTGTAATAGCTCACCACAAAAGCGTGCGGATGGCGTTGAGTTATTTTCATTCCGGAATTCACGGCCGCGCGGAAAACCGTGGTGGAAACCTGGCAAATGCCGCCGCCGTATTCGGGAATCAACTGATTTTTTTTGATTACGATTTCAGTCAGATAACCGGTTTGTTGGCTGATTTCGCCGATCGCGTCTCCGAAAGAAAATTCCTGCCCGGGTTTCAACAAAACTCCGTTAAGTTTTGTCGCGCCCACTTTTATGTTTTGGGAGCGGTTGTAGGAAGATCCGGCAAAATCGGATTCGCCTCTGCCCAGGAGAGAATTGAGTCCGAGCGTTTCGATATTTTCATCGTTTATTTCCGCCGGCATGGAATCAATGCGCAAATAAATTTCGGTTTTTTCGTCGAGTATTTCCTTTTTGATTTCCTGCGCGCTCTTTTCAATATCCAGCTTTTTGCCGTCTTGGGACGGGACGAACGCTTCGATTTTTTCTTGATTCCATGCGAGTTTGGCGTTAACGGGTTCGTGATTGACGGCCGGAACCAGCGAAGAAAGCAAATCTTTTATTTCATCTTCTCGGAGCGTCAAAGAACTCATTCCGAGCGCGTTTTTTTCAACGGCGATCCAATCGGCAAGTTGCTGTCTTTCTATTTGCCAGCTCAAATTCTCGGCTCTCAAGGTTATCGGAGCGCGATCCGCTAATTTTTTGGCTTCTTCTTTTTTGCTTTCCAATATTTTGCGGGTGATTCGGGGATTGTCTTGAACAAGCGCCAAAACAATGGGGGAGTTTGAAAATCGGTCAATATTTTCAAAAATGTCTTGGGTGAGTTTTTGCCGGTTGATGACTTGCCCGGAGCGTTCCGAAATTATTTCAAAATCCTGATTTTGTGAATTGAATAAAAATCGGGCGTTCACAGCCGGTGTCTCGCCCGAAAGAATCGTTTTCAGGGCTTCATTGAATTTTTTATTATCCAAGCTGTAATCAAGAGGAACTTTTTGCCCGAAAATCAAAGAATATATTTGATTAATTGAAGCTATAGCCGGATTTTTATTTTTCCCGAAAGCCGCCGCTTCTTTGATTGTTTGATCCGCGTTAATTGAAAAACCCAGACTGTTTGGCGTTATTTCAATCCTTTCGCCTTCAAACAGAAAAACAATTTTCTGATTTTGGAAATTAGCTGCTTTTTCGCGCAGAATCGCTTGGGCTTCTTCCTGATTTTTTCCGCCCAAAATCACTCCCGCTGTTTTTACTCCCAAAACAATATTTCCGGAATTAGCCAGAGCCAAACTTAAAAATCCGGCAGCTAAAACTGCCAGACTTATTAAAGCGATTAAAATTGTTTTTCGCATCTTATTCATAATATATTAAAAGAATAACACAAAAAGAATATTTGAACAATAGCAAAACTAAAAACAGCCCGAGAGCTGTTTTGAATAATTTTGCGTCAGGGATGGAAATCTTTTTATCCGTTTACCTTTATTTTTCTTGTTTTGATTTTTTCAATCTTTGGCAGGCGGATAGTGAGAATGCCATTCTTCATTCCGGCCTGCGCCTTGTCGGCTTCCACGTCAACAGGGAGTATGACTGATCGCGAAAAAGCGCCCCAATAACATTCTTGATAATAATAATCGTCGGTTTGAATTTCTTCATCTTTTTCTCTTTTACCCTTGATCGTCACCATATCGTTTGTGATCGTGATATCCAAATCTTCCGGGCTGACTCCGGCGATGGTTGACTTGATGATTATCTCGCTGGCGTTTTGATAAACGTCAATCGTAAGCTGTCCCTCCGAATCGGGCATCCAGTCTTGCTGCGTTTCTTTCATTTCGGTTTCGGCCGGCAAAAAAATCTTTTTGGATTTTTTGGGATTGTTTTTAATTTTTTCCGGCATTTCTTTTTCTTCTTCCATGTTATTATCTGATGAATTTACGCTTATGTTATTTTGCTCGTCTTCTTCTATCATGCCGGTGAGCCTTTCCAAAAAAGAAGGTCTCTTTGTCATTTTTTTGTTCGCGAACCCTCCCGAGTCGTTCCAAAGAATTTCCATGGAAGTTTCTCTGAAATTCGCAAACCGATACTTTTTCTATTTATATAATATCACTTGAGCCGAAAATCTCAAGTCCTGCGGTTGTGAATAACTGGAACCCTACTAAATTACGAATTTATTACTAATAGTACAAATATACTAATTAATGCAAATTTAATATCCTTTTAAATTTCACGCCGTCTTTTGTGAAATTTACGAGGATACCTAACTTTAGGCCTGATTTTTTGAGATATCCGAAAATTTGTTCTATATTATGCTTTCTAAAGTTTGTTTCTTTTTTAATTTCTAAAATGATTTTATCTTCTACTAAAAAATCAAGAAAATATTTTCCAATAATTTCTCCTTTGAAATTTATTTCAAACGGCGCTTGTTCTTTAAAGGGAATTTCTAATCTTTTTAATTCTTTTGCTATTGCTTTTTGGTAATATTTCTCCTGATAACCATATCCGAGATTATTAAAAACTTCAAAGATTGATCCAATTATCTTGTAGCTTAGTTCTGGGTAAACCAATTCAATAATTTTATCCGATTTTTTATTAGTAATATTTGTAAGGATTAGTAATTTAGTAGGGTAGTCGGCAGACAGCCATCAGTTTCTTTAATCTCTTGAATTGCCAAAAAACGATGGTGGCCATAAAGAGAAGAAAAACAGCGATGGCTTTGGGCATAAAATCGGCTTTGTCAAAAAGCAAGATAAGATAATTGTAAAAACTGTGCATTGCCGCCGCCAGAGCGAAACCGGTGATGAAAATGACTTTTCTTTTTTTAAAATCAAGCATCGAAATGGCCAGAAAATATCCGAGAACGGCCGAGGACAAAGTATGCAAAAAAGTCGCGCTCAAAAATCTGGCGATCATTTGATAAGAAGCCGTTTCCAATGTCATTTGTCCGTTGGGAATAAGATTGACGATATTTTCTATGGCGGCAAATCCCAAGGCGCTCACAATCATATAAATCATCGTGTCCACGGGTTCGTCAAAGGCGGGATCTTTTAAAACCGTTTGGCGGACAACCAAATATTTGACGAATTCTTCCGTGATGGGAGCGAAAGCCAAAACATTAAGCAAAAAAAGATAATCATTTCTGCCCAACGACGCGAAAAAAATAGACCATTCGGCCGTCGGATCGCAAAGCCATCTCATTGTCAATTGAAATATCAAGGCCAAGGGCCCCATCATCATTCCCCAGAAGAAAACTTTGAGTATCATTGCTTTGGGTTCGGGGCGGCGGTCTTTTTGCAAATAAAAAACCAACCAGATGAGGCTTGGCAAAACACCAAGAATGGCATAGGGAATGAAAGAAAACGCTGCTTTAAAATCCATTTTTTAGATTTGCGATCTGCCGTAATTATATCAAATCTTTTCAATATATCATATTCTTAAGTTCGCTTTGGCGGAGAGATTTTGCCAATTGGCGAGGGGGAGGTTTTTTCTCAAGTGATAATGGGCGGCCATGGCGATCATCGCGCCGTTATCGGTGCAAAAATTCGCGGCCGGCAGCAAGAGTTTCAATCCTGTAATTTTATTCGTTTCTTCCATGAATCTGTTTCTTAACTCTTTGTTGGCCGCCACGCCTCCCGAGAGCATAACCGACCGGGCGGAAAATTCTTTCGCGGCTTTGAAAGTTTTATAAGACAAAACATCAACGACCGCCTTTTGAAATTCGGCCGAAATCGCCGGAATCAGTTTTTTTATTTCTTTTTTATCAATCTTTTGCAAGGAATAAAGAACGGCGGTTTTGAGTCCGGAAAAAGAAAAGTCAAAATCTTTGGAATCCATCATTGGCCGGGGAAGGGGCGGATAAGTTTTTGTTTGGGAGAAAGACGCATTCCGCTTTTCCGCTTCGCGGGAAATGGCGGGTCCTCCCGGATAACCCAAATTAAGCATCTTGGCCACTTTATCAAAAGCTTCGCCGGCCGCGTCATCGCGGGTTTCTCCCAAAATTTCGTATCGGCCGATATCTTTTATAAGGATCAGCTGCGTATGTCCGCCCGAAACAACAAGACAAACGGATGGGAAAATTTCTTTGGAAATTGGAAATTGGAAATTGGAAATTCCGCCGATTTTATTAAAAATAAAATTGGCGGTAATGTGCCCTTCTATATGATTGATCGGGATTATGGGTTTATTCCAAAAAAAAGAAAGCGCTCTGGCCGCGTTGACTCCCACCCAAAGGGCGGGTTCCAGCCCCGGTCCGATTGTCGCGGCAATGTAATCAATTTGGGGAATTTGATATTTTTTAGCAAACTTTATGAATGTTTTTTTGAGATTTTTTTCACGATCAAGAATTTCTTTTAAAATTTTTTCTTTGTCCGAGGGGATATTTTTAAAGCGGGAAAAGAATTTCTTTGGTTTGAGGAAATTCGCTTGGCCGAGGGCTTGTTCCAGCAGGGGAATGAGGTTTTTTTGGTGTTCTCTTTTGGCCAGAGTCGGAACCACGCCTCCAAAGGGAGCGTGCGTTTTTATTTGAGAAGAAACCAAATCAGCCAGAATTTCGGGCTGATTTTTCTGGCCGGTTTCTATTATAGCTATTCCCGTATCATCGCAGGATGTCTCAATGGCAAGTACGCGCATAAAAATTATCTTAGCATATTAGCATTTTAACATATTAACAAAAAAACTCACGCGCAAAAGCGTGAATTTACAAAAGAAGAGTAGCCCTAAGGGGAATCGCCACCCCTTCGGGTGGTGGCCTGCTGGCCAAACCCCTATTGCCACATTGCCACCCCTTCGGGTGGTCACCCGCAGGGTGAAAAGCGTGGTCGCGTTTTATCTGAAAAATGAATATTGGTAGCCCTAAGGGGAATCGAACCCCTATTGCCACATTGAAAGCGTGGCGTCCTGACCATTAGACGATAGGGCCAAAATCAAAATAATCTTTTGTAAAGTTCTTCTTTTTTGCTGCTGTTATTTTTAAGTTCTTTTTCTCTCTTTAGCGCGGATGTTTTATCAGGATAAGCTTCGTAATAAACCAGATCATAAGGCTTTCTATTTTTTGTCGATCTCACTTTGCTATTGTTATGCTCAAAGAACCTTTTTCTTAAATCGGCGCAACTACCGATATATTTCCAATCGACTGCTTTGCTTTTTAGTAGATAAACATAAAACATAACATTGCCACCCCTTCGGGTGGTCACCCGCAGGGTGGAAAGCGTGGCGTCCTGACCATTAGACGATAGGGCCGGAATTCGGATGCTTTAAATAACATAACAGAAATTTAACTATTTTGCAAATGGATTTTTCCGTATTTCAAAAACCAAGCTCAAGAGTTGCTAAAACGTTCTAATTCGGTTAGAATCGTTAGATAATATCATATTAATTCTAATTCAAAAATTCATGTCCAAAACCATCATTATCACGGGATCCAGCTCCGGCATAGGCAAAGCGGCGGTTGAATTGATGTCCAAAGACGGCCATCGGATTTTAATGTTGTCCAGAAATAAAAAAACGCTTGAAGCGCTCGCAAAGAAAAATCAAAACTGCGCGGCTTTTCCTTGCGATCTCCGCGACGCAAAAGCGGTTGCGCAAACGGCAAAAATCATAACCAAAAAATTCCCTCAAATCGATGTGTTGGTGAATAACGCCGGAGTCGGTTTTCCCACTCGCCTGGATGAAATCAAAGAGAAAGAGTACGATGACATTATGGACACCAACGTGAAGGGACTTGTCTTTTTGACTCGGGAAATTCTAAAGCAAATGAAGAAAAATGATTCCGGCCATATCATTAATGTTTCTTCTCCGGCCGGCGTTCAGGCCAATCCCGTCGCTCCGATTTATTGCGCTTCAAAATTCGCTTTGGAGGGCTACACTCAAGGTTTGCGGATGCAAGTCAAGGAAGAAAAGAAAAATATCAGAGTGAGCCTTGTCCGTCCCGGGGGAGTGGATACTAATTATTGGGGAAAACGCGAAGCGCCTCGGGAAAAATTTATGACGCCTCAAGAAATGGCTTTGGTTTTGAAATTCATAATCGACTATCCCGAGCAATCAAACGTTTTTGACATAACAATGGAGTCGGCGAGGTAGAACTCATATTGCCATATTGCCTTGAATTGCGAAACACCCGATTTGTCATTCCCGCCTCAAGCGGGAATCCAGAAAATTAAGATAAAATCTGGATTCCGGCTCTGCCTGTTGGCAGGCCGGAATGACAATAAGCGAGTTTCGTAATTCAAAGATATTAACAAAATTCAAATGCTAAAATGTTAACATGTTAAAATGCCAACATGACCAAATCGGATTACATAAAAATCGGCAACGCAAACGACATAAACGATCCGGCGCAAAAGCGGTTGTATCGCTTTTTTGAAATGTTGCCGGGTTTTTTGGCTTGGGGAACTCTTCTTTTTGTCATCTTTATGTCTTGGGCTTCGCCGGTTTTTATCGCTTTTTTCATTATCGCGTTTGATATTTACTGGCTGCTTAAAACCGTTTTTCTTTCCATCCATTTAAGAACAAGCTTTTTGGAAATGAAAAAGGTTTCAGCGGCGGATTGGCTGTCTAAGCTTCAAAACGAAAAAATCGCCGATGATTTGGATTGGAGCCGGGTGTACCACTTGGTGATTTTGCCGATGTATAAAGAATCGCACGAAGTTGTTTCGCAAACTTTTCGTTCGTTGCAAAAATCAAAATATCCCAAAGACAAGCTGATCGTGGTTTTGGCCGCGGAAGAAAGAGCCGGGGATGAAGGAAAAATCGTGGCCGAAAAAATCGAACGGGAATTCGGTTCTTCCTTTTTTCGTTTTTTAAAAACGGTTCATCCGGCTGGCATCGAGGGCGAAATTTCCGGCAAAGGTTCCAATGAAACTTGGGCGGGGCGGCGGGTTAAAGAAGAAATTATAGATAAGATAGGTTTGCCCTATGAAAATATTTTGGTTTCGGTTTTTGACGTGGATACGGTTATTTTTGACCAATATTTTTCCCGTCTGACTTATGTTTTTTTGCGAACCGAAGATCGGATCCATTCCAGTTTTCAGCCGGTGCCGGTTTTTAACAATAATATTTGGGATACGCCTTCTTTTTCGCGAGTGGTGGCGCAAAGCGGAACTTTTTGGCATTTGATGCAGCAAGGGCGGCCGGAGCGTCTTTCCACCTTTTCTTCCCACGCGATGAATTTCAAAACATTGGCGGAAATGGATTTTTGGGCGACCAAAAATGTTTCCGAAGACTCAAGAATTTTCTGGCAAGCCCTTCTTTTCTACGACGGAGCCTACAAAGTTGTTCCGCTTTTTTATCCTGTTTCAATGGATGCCAATCTGGCTCAAAATGTTTTAAAGACTTCAATCAATGTTTTTAAGCAGCAGCGGCGTTGGGGCTGGGGGGCTGAAAATATTCCGTATTTGCTTTATGGTTTTTGGCAAAATGAAAAAATAGATTTTATGACAAAATTCAAATGGTCATTCAATCACATAGAAGGTTTCTGGTCTTGGGCGACCAATGCTTTGATAATTTTTCTTCTGGGCTGGCTGCCTTTATTTTTCGGCGGGCAGATTTTCAACGTTACCGTTCTTTCTTACAATTTGCCGCAGGTCACTCGAGTGATTATGACTTTGGCGATGATTGGCTTGGTTTCTTCGGCGATCTATGGCGCGATGCTTCTTCCTCCAAAACCCAAAAATAAAAGTTTCGCGGTTTATTTATTGATGATTATTCAATGGGCCTTGCTGCCTTTGACGATAATCGTCTTTGGCACTTTTCCCGGCTTGGACGCTCAAACGAGATTGATGCTGGGAAAATATATGGGTTTTTGGGTGACGCCCAAAAACAGAAAATTGGAAGCAACGGTTGTTTCCGGTTAGATCCGCGTTTATTCCAAATGTATTATCTCTTTGAATTTTGAAAGTTTTTCCGCCAAAAGCGGATATTTTTTTAATTCGGGATCTTTGGAAAGAATCGCTGTTGCTTCATTTTTTGCTTGCCTGACAAGTTCAAAATCGGTCAACGAAGCCATTGAAAGGTCGGGCAAGCCTGATTGGCGCGTGCCGATGAAATCTCCGGGTCCGCGAAGCAGGAGATCTTTTTCCGCCAAATCAAAACCGGTTTTTGTTTCAAGCAATGCCCGGAGCCTCAAGGCGGAGTCTTTGGAATTTGACTGCGAAAAAAGCAGGCAATATGATTGGTGTTTGCCTCGGCCGACTCGGCCCCTGAATTGATGAAGCTGCGCCAAGCCGAAACGGTCGGCGCCTTCAATCATCATAACGCTGGCATTGGGAACATCGATGCCGATTTCAATCACCGAAGTGGAAACAAGGATATCTATCGATCCGGCAGAAAATTCTTTCATTATTTTTTGTTTTTGAGCGGGCTTGAGGCGGCCATGAAGCAATCCTATTTTCAGATCGGGAAAAATTTCTTTTGAAAGCTTTTTATATTCTTCTTCGGCCGCTTTTGTTTCCAACCACGCCGTTTTCCTTTTGTCTGAAAAAATTTGCGCGCCGGTTTCTTTATTTGATTCGTTTTCAATGCGCGGACAAATCACGAAGGCTTGCCGGCTTTGCTTGATTTGTTGGCGGATGAACTCGTAGGATTTTTGTCTTTCGGCCGGTTTGACGATTTTAGTGATTATTTCTTTGCGGTCTTTGGGAACTTGATTCAAGCGGGAGATATCCAGATCGCCATAGATGGCCAAAGCGAGAGTGCGGGGAATGGGAGTGGCGGTCATTGAAAGGAGATGGGGAATTTCTTTGGGCGAATCATCTTTGATTCGGGAAATATTATTTTGCAAAGAGGCGCGCTGGGCGACTCCAAAGCGATGCTGTTCGTCAACAATCGCCAGGGCGAGATTTTTAAATTCCACTTTTTTTTGAATCAATGCTTGGGTTCCGGCGATAATTTTTATTTCGCCTTTTTTTATTTTTTCGATTATTTCTTTTTTGCCGAAATGGCGCGGCAGATTTGTTTGGCAATCGCTTCCGGCCAGAAACGCAATCGGCAAGTCTTGGTTTGAAAAAAAATGTTTTATTGTTTCAAAGTGTTGGCGCGCCAAAATTTCCGTGGGCGCCATAAAGGCGGCTTGTTTGCCGTCAAAGGCGGTTTGTAAAGCCGCGATTGCCGCCACAACGGTTTTGCCCGATCCCACGTCTCCTTCCAAAAGGCGGTTCATTGGGACGGTTTTTGAAATATCGTTTAAAATTTCCCAGGCGGCGGTTCTTTGAGCGTCGGTGAGTTTGAAAGGAAGGCCATCCACGAAATTTTTTATCAAGGGCTGGTTAAATTCAATTCCTGGCGCCCTTTGTTTCTGCCATTGGAATTTTTGCCGGACCGAGACGAGTTGAATTGAAAAAAGCTCGTCAAATCCCAGCCGTCTTTTTGCTCGGCTGATTTCTTGAAACGAGTCGGGAAAATGAATTTTTTTTATCGCTTCATTAAGATCCGGCAGATTTTTGGATTTTTTTATTTCTTGGGGCAGCCAGTCTTCAATAAAGCAAGAAGAGAGAATTATTTGAATGATATATCTTAAATATCTGGAAGTTATGCCCGAGGTTTCCGGATAAATCGGCACTATGCGGCCCGTGTGGCGCAAATCGCGAATCGCGAATCGCTTATCGCTTGTCGTCCTTGATTCATTATCCATCGTTTGGCGATCAGCGGCGGGCGGCAAACGTTCATAGGCCGGATTGGAAATAAAGAGAACGCCGTCAAAAGCGATTTTTCCCGAAAGACTGATTCGAGAGCCTTCTTTTATTTGATCAATAAGATAGGGTTGATTGAACCAGACGGCTTTTATCATTCCTGTTTTGTCGCAGACAAAAGCCTGGGTGACCGTCATCTTTTTTTTCCAAGTTTTTATGTTTTCTATTTCCGTCACTTCGCCCTGAATGGTGGCGGTTTCATTGAGCTTGAGATCAACGATTGAAATTATTTTCGAAAAATCGTCATAACGAAAAGGAAAATGATAAAGAAGATCTCGGACATTCTTTATCCCCAATTTTAAAAGCCGCTTTTGGTAAGCGGGCGCAACGCGGGAGACGGATTGGATGGGGGAAGAGAGAGAATACAAAATAATGTAAAATTTAAATCTCAAAATGTAAAATTAATGTGTCGCTTCGCGACAGATTTATATTTTTTAGAATTTACATTGTCCCGCCGCCTTTAATTTATTATTATCGCGGGATCCCGCCAAGGCGGTGATCATTTTCAACTTTGAGGTTTACATTTTAAATTTTTGTTGTGTGAGCTCGCGAGGAATTTCACCCCCGCACTTTGGTGTCCCCATAGGGAATCGAACCCTAATTTCAAGCTCCGCAAGCTTGCGCTCTATCCGTTGAGCTATAGGGACATTAAAGTGCGGGGGCGCGCCTCTATCGCGAGCTCCGCGATCTCGCGTTCTATCCGTTGAATCGCGAGGGCTCGAATGATTTTAAATTTTTAATCTTTCGGCCAGATTATCCATCATGGATTCTTCTTGCTCTTCCAGTGGGATAAATTTTATCAATATTTCCTGAATTTTTTCCGGATCCTCGTTTTGAATCGGAATAAAAAGATTCGGCTTGAGATTTTTTCCCATTTTGATTGAAACATAAGGCAAATCTTTTTCTCTGAATACCCAGAAAGATTTCATTTCTTTAAACGGCGTGAAATTTTCGCCGTGTCCCATTCCTTCGTTGGAAATCAATAATTCTATTTCTTCGGGTTCTTTGAACGCTTGAGAAAAAATAACAAAAACAAACAAAGGAATGATTATCGCGAAAACATAGTTTTTCATCCAGAGGGCGGCGATCAAAAATAAAAGTCCCGCCGCGCCTATAATCCAAAACCATGCTCGGCCTCTTTCTTTTTTAATAAATTCCGGGCTTGTCCAGGAATGAATGATTTGAGAATTTTGATCCATGGGGGATTGGATTTTAGAAATGTTTTTTTAAAAATGCTCTGCCGGAACCTAATTTTAAATATTTTTCGAATTTAAATGCTTTGTATTTATCATCGAGGGCAAAGTAGAATTCTAAGCTTATGGGTAGTCGATTGACCGTCGCTGGCGCTTGACCTTTCCGATGTTTCTCTATCCTTTCCTGAATATTATCAGTACAGCCGACATAGAAACCATCTTTGCATTTTAAGCTATGCACATAATACATATATTTTATCTTCCCGCCTTCGCTCGTCTTCTGGGGCGGACTGCGTCACGCCGAAGCCGAGCTACTGCGAGGCGAAGGCGGGCATGATCTCCGGAACTTTGAACCAAGAAAGTGGCTCAAATTCGAGGATATTGATAAAAGTATACAGGAATTAAGACGTATCTTCAAAGTTTACCCAGAATGGTTTGAAACGCCTAAGCCTAAATCTAACAAAGGCAAAAACGAACTGACATACACTATTTCCTAAAAAATTTCTCTTTTACTTCAGCAACACCCATTATCTTTAATTTGCCACTCAACTTTTTGCCTTTTTTGTTTCGACATAAAATTAAGAGAATAAAGATAACTCTGATCTGATCGGCTTTAGCCCAAGTTCGTGAACGAGATTAGAACTGATGGGCAACCGTTCAAGTGATCTTGGCTCAACCTTAATCGCACCTGAGCCATATGATTTTCCGACCAGTTGTAAATTTGCGATTGTATTTGGATCTTGTAAAATTGTCCATAATTTTTTGATGTATTCCGCGTCATTAGATCGAGGATAGACACAAAGAAATCCAGTCAGCGGAACAATGCCTGCTTCGTTTTTAATAAAACGTGCGTTACGACGACCGAGATAGGAAAATAAAAATATAGGTATTTCTCTTACTTCCATTTTATACCAAGGTTGTCTTGTGGAGATGAGCGCGCGTTTTGAAAGTCCTGCTTTCTCCCCATTAAGAATGTAGGTTTTGACTGTTTCTGGCATATCATCCCAACGTGATCCGTTCGGAAAAAAAAGAAGAGTTGGGCGACCTTTCCCTTCGAGTTTTAGAAGGGAGTCTTTTGTGAGATATGATCCTTCCGCATCTCTCGTTCTTCCTACGGCAGGAATAAAATACTTATCAGGAATACCGGCTTCTTTTGCTTTCTCTCGCGTGAGGAAAAAAAACTCATTAGCGCCTGTTGCAATACCACGTACAACGCGGGCGAAATCAGTTAGAGTAAACTCATAGTCGTGATCTGTTCTCGGTGCTCTTGAAAGCCCTACCGACAATGCTTCCATTAAATCTCGTTCATAAATATCAATATCCTTATAGCTCTTACCAACTAAATCGTTTTTCAAAAATTCAAACAGTCCTTTGTCTTGTGGGCTAAGGCATTTTGCCCACGTTATCTTTTCTTTTGGCTTTTCATTTTTTACCAAAAAGATAACTGCGTTTGTATCAACGCCTGGAAATGGCGTCGCTTTATGCTCAAAAGTTATTACGCCATCAATGCAATATTTTTTTGAAATCCAGCTCCAAAGTTTTTTAGAAAACACACCCTCACAAGTATCCGCTGGCATAATAAATGCGAGTCGTCCGCCTTTATCTAATAACGTTAATGCCTGTATTAAGAAATAAATATGGAGTCCTGCCCGTCCATCAAGAGTACTACCAAGATTCACCAAGCTTATTTTACGAAACTGATTTTTTTGCTCTAGCGAGAGTCGATGATGACGAATATATGGCGGATTAGCTACGATTGCCTTAAATAATTTTTGCGGAGGATTAAGAATAAAGTCTCTTACTTCAACTTTAGAGTTATCATCAAAAATTCCTTCTGATTTAGCCTCGTCAATTATTGTAGGATCAATGTCTGTTCCGTAGAATTTTGTTTTTCGATCTAGCTTCTTTAAAGAATCATAAAACGCACCTTTACCAACGCCTGGATCAAAAACTAGATCTGCTCCTTGTGCCACATAAGCAACCATAGCATCAGCAACCCAAGCGGGAGTCCAAAATTGTCCCTTATCTCGTAGTTTTTCTCTTTGGTCCCAATTTGTTGGGAGTTTCTGATGTATGGCTGTTTTCATGTAATAGAATCTAAAACTTTAATTGCTTCTTTATTCAATACTAATTTTCCTCCATGAAATTTTACATAAGGAAGAATGTGACCATTTCTATCCTCGACAGAATCTGATACCAGTGTGGGTTCCTCAACCGCATCGCCCAACGGATACGCGTAACGATAGTAAGTTTTATAAATGGCTTTTTTAGTTGTCGCGCCACCGGGTGCTTGGAAAGTTTGAATCGTTGGCTGTATTAGTCCTTCAGCGATGAGTCGCTCTGCTTCATCAAAAGAAATGCCAAATGCTTGATCATAAAATACATGCCATAAATGAATTTTTACACCATTCTGTTCTTGCCAACCTTTTAGAGGTAGACGATCTTCTTCTTTGATTATTATTGTTGGGAGAACGGCCACTTTTTTCAGCCCCAGTTTTCCACCAAGTCGCTTTTGCGGACTAAACTCAGTGGCATAATCTGGCATCTTTTTTGATTTCCATAGACTATTCTCGCACTCAACTGCAATAACAGCTTTTCCAAGTAGAGGCTTAAGCTTTTCTTCTAGGGTAAAAGGTAACTCCTGTATACCACCAACACTTTCTAGTAGTTTCTTTACTTCTGGCTCATCTGATTTCTTAAAAACTAATAGATCGGGTCGTTTGATTTTGCCCAGTCCAGCCTCTTCCAATCGCTCAAAATAAAGCTCGAATGCCCGGACATCATCTGTTGGAGCGGTTCCACTTGGGCCGTAGGGAATAGCAAAATATTTCTCAGTTTGATTTACAGCTTCAATAAGACGATTTTCACTCCATACCCCTTGTGACCAGCGCATTAGAAAATCGCTTCCACGTAAACGCCGAGGGTTAAGTAAAAAGTCAGTCCAGGGTAGATCTGGAAAATCGCGTAATTCTAGAGCGATGTTCTCTTTTGATACGCTCAAAACTTTTTCAAATGGATGGGTGTGTTTTTCTTTAGACATATTTATATTCTATCAAAATTCCAAAATTTAACCTAAGAAATCCTTATTTTATCTCGGTTCAAACTTGGACATCTGGCGGAGAGGGAGGGATTCGAACCCTCGAGGCCTGTTAAGGCCTAACACCTTAGCAGGGTGCTGTTTTCAGCCGCTCAACCACCTCTCCATGACTGACTAATTTTGAAATGAGCCTTGATAAAACCCGCCTTCGCTCGTCTTCTGGCGGACTGCGTCACGCCGAAGCCGAGCTACTGCGAGGCGAAGGCGGAGGCGAGAGGATTCGAACCTCTGATGCCATTGCTGGCATAACGGTTTTCAAGACCGTCCGTTTCAACCGCTCACGCACGCCTCCGGGGAGTTCTTTTCTAAAAAAATTGTATCAATTTTGATCGCTTTAGTCAATTTGGGATTTATCCTCGAGCAATTACCAATCCGAAGATTTTTTTGAATCCTAGCGGTTTTATCGCTTTAGCGCACTCATTAAGCGTGTAGCCGGTGGTGGAAACATCGTCAATCAAAATGATATTTTTATTTTTAAATGTTTCCAAAAGGCCGGGAGATAGCTTATCGGGCCTGAAAGCGGATGCGATATTTTTTCTCCTGTCTTTTTTATCCCTTATCTCGGCTTGAGGAAGTGTGTATTTATTTCTTTCCAGAATATTTAAAACCGGAATATCCAGTTCTTGGCCGATGATCTTGGCGATCTCCTCGGCCTGGTTAAATCCTCGCCAGGCCAGGCGTCTTGGGTGAAGGGGAACGGGAATAAGCAATGAATCAGTCTTGATCGCCTCAATCAGGGCTGTTTTTTGAAGAAAAATGAGCGTTATTTGAGCCAATACCTTTGAGTAATCCTTTATGAATAGGTATTTAAGGTTATAAATAGATTTTTTTATAAGCTCGCTTTCCCATTCTGAAACGATAAACACGGCTTCCAGACTTGAATGAAACTTGTTTTTGCATTTGGAGCAGGACAGCGTTTCCCCGGCCAATCTTTTGCCGCAGTAAAAGCAATTTATACCTGATCTGATGGGTATTTTATTTAAACAATCAGGGCATAAAAGCTGTCCTTCTTTGCCGCAGCCGGCGCAGAAGGTTGGAAAGAAAATTTCCAGCAGCCACTTTTGAATATTATTGATTATTTTGGGCACTTTTTTGTAAAAAATGTCTCAAATAAAGGATTTATGGAAATTCATCCGATATCGTATCCGATATGAAAAAATTAAAAATAGATTGCTTGCGGATGATGAATTTTTTAACGGAAAAGCCTTATTTGGGAGAGTAATCCTATATATAGGCGAGCGAGAAAATTGTTCATTAAAAACATCCTGAATCCGGAAACCTTAATCCGGAGTAAACGCGATATTCTTGATAGATCGCCAACTCAATGATTTTTAAGAATCAAAAAACATCTATTTTCCTTGTTGCTTTTTTTGCTTTGCTTGTTTCAAGTTGTCTTAAAAAAAGTTCTATTTGATCAAGGCGATAGACTCTGTAATTATTGACCGGATGGCGATAGGCTCTAAGTTTGCCGTTTTTATCCCAATTCCTAAGAGTGAGGGGAGTGACATGAAGAATTCTTGCTGCTTCATGAATTGTCAGATATTTTTGCATGATTGTTAAATTATTTTTCTCTTATTGCATTTTATCACAAGTCAAGAAGTTCGTCCATTGTCTTTTCATCGTCTTTTTATTAAAAATATAAATAACAATTTAGCGAATCTTTGTATCCTTTATTAATAATAAACAATAACTTTATTTATGTTTTTTAATGTTGATTCATCTTGCTTGTTCTCTGGTAAATATACAGAAAGCGGAATCTTGTTTCTTCGCTGTTAAATGGAACTGAAAGGCATATTTTATATTTGCGGTAAAAAGTTAATTTCATACGTTGAGTCTGTTATAAACCGAATAATTGCGCTTAGAAGCATATCTGTCTATTAATGTTTTTTAAGCATTAGGTGAAATTATTTGTCTTATCATTATTAATGTTTGCGGGTATTTTGGAGTGATTATATCAATGTTTATCAATGTTGTTCCAGAAAAAAAGAGAAAAATGAAAATCCCGGTGTGGCGATGAATATTGGATTTATGAGCTCTTTTCGCTTATTGATAAAAGCAATGGCGATGATTGATGTTATTGGGCTTATAAGTACCCCAATTAAGACCATAATTACCTTGAATTGCGAAACACCCGATTTGTCATTCCCGCCCCAAGCGGGAATCCAGAAAATTACCCAAGCGGGAATCCAGAAAATTAAGATAAAATCTGGATTCCGGCTCTGCCTGCTGGCAGGCCGGAATGACAATAAGCGAGTTTCGTAATTCAAAGTAATTAAGAATTTTACATGATTAATTGCTTTAATTGTAAAAATACAACCGGAATGTAAAAAACAACGGTTGATTTTTATGAGTAATTGGTTTTGGCGCCGCTTGATTTTTTATTCAAGAGAATATCGGATGAAGTATCTTGCCGGACAGCATGATTTTTTAAAAAAAATTTAAATTTCAGATAAAAATGGAATTCGCAGCCGATATTTATCCGATACGACTTATCCACATTGACCGCATGTTTTGCCGAGGTTAAAATTAAAATAGAAAAATAAAAATAGTGCAATGGATTCCTCGGAGGGAATGCAGAAAAAAATAAAATATATTTCTCTTCAAAAAGCTTCTGAGATGTGCGATTACTCTCAGGAGTATTTGAGTTTGCGCGCGAGGCAAGGGAAGTTAAGAGCAAAAAAAATCGGACGGAATTGGTCAACTACCAAACAATGGCTGAATTCTTATTTAAAAATTTATCACCAAAGCGAAATTCAAAATTATGCGATTGACGAAAGCAAAAAAGATTTTTTGGTTGCCGAAGAAAGACCGATTCAGACAAAATGGATTTCTTCTTTCTTGAAATTCGATCATATAACGGAAAAAAAAATAAACCAGGAAAAACAGGAAGTTAACATAAAAGAACTTTCGGAACTTTCAAAAAAAATAGAAACCGTAAGCCATGAATTTGGCCGGATAAAGCAAAAAACCGATCGTGTTTTTGGTCTTAAGCAAGCTCAAGAAGAGATAAAGCAATTCATAGATCTTCCGGTGTTTTTAGACGAAAAAATGAAAGAGTCTCGGATTTTGCTGAATAAGAAAATCTCTCGTGTTTTGGAAAAATTTGGAAAAGGCAAATCTTCAATAGCCCGTTTTTCATTATTGGGCGCGGTCTTAAAAATGCGAAGCGCTTTGAAATTCGCGGGCCAAGAGATAGAATCTTTATCGGCCGATATTTTTGAGAATTTGGCCTATCGGCGCGCGAAATTGGCGTTGGAATCGGAAATTTGCGAAAAATATTTCTGGAAATCATCAATCGGGGGGTCGGTCAAATATTTAGTGCCGGTTTCAATCTTGTTGGTTGCCGGCATCTGGGCAAACGCCAATTATGGTTCCTTGGCTCTTATCGAAGAAAGTTTCCGGGCAACGGCTGAACAAAAAATGGATGTTTTTGAATCTTTTCGGAAAGAAGTCGCCCAAAATGGAATTGGGCGCGTTTGGGACAATAGTGTGGATAAAAAAGAGATATCAGGCGAAGAAAATAGCAAAGAAATCATTCGGGGCGATAAAAAAACGGAGGGAAATAATATCGCGGATATCGGTCAAAACGATTTAATATCCAAGATCAAAAATGAATTGAAAATTAAATTTGAAACGGAAAGAAGGGCATTTTTCGCGAATGGCGTTTCGGGTTCGAAAAAAACCATCAAAATATCAGAGAAAAAAAACGCGGAGCCCGGAGAGCTTTGGAGGCCTTTATCCGATTTGGTTTTAAATTTACCGTCCCAAACGCGGAGTTTTTACGACTTTTTGGATAATAAAAACGAAGGGGCCAAATTATGGCTTGGCCATACGGCATCAATTTTGCTTGAGGGCGGATTTAAATTGGCGAATAAAACTCTTGATTTGAATTCATTGGCATTTTTATTCTCTTCGGCTTACGACTTATACGATCAGGCCGGGCGGAATATTTCAGTGGAATTTGCTTTGGCCGGCCGCGGCTTTAATTCAAAAATGGAAAGAATCGCCGCCATTCCAGGGCAAATTGGAAATGAAAACAACTCTTTGCGGAAATTCCTTGGCCTTAAATTCGATGCGCGCCGATCGATTATCAAGTTGAGCGATCCGGTTGTTTCAAAATCGCGATCTTGGGATGTTTAAAACGGTTTTTGAAATTTCTCCACGCATGACTCATTTCGGCCAGTTGATGGATTATGGCGGAGCCATCGCTCCGGCCAAAAATTTGGCCGAGGAAAACGCAAAGACGGCCGCTAAATCTTCCCAGTCAATCGTTTATCAGCAAAAAGAAACGGTTATAAAAGAGATAATCAGGGAAAAAGAAGTTGAAAAAACGGTGACGATCGGTTCTGGTTATGCCCCCGATTCCCAATCTTTCTATGCCACTCCCGGCGATCTCTCGGCTTTGGAATCAAAACTTTTAACTCTGATAAACAACGGAGAAAAACAAGCTGTTCAGCAAAGCGCCAATTATGTAACTCAAAACATATACAACTGGGCGCCAACGCAGAAAATAGACAATTTGAGCAATATAACGGTTAACGGATCATTTACGGTGAGCGGCATGCTTTGGCCTTCGGACAGAGGAACGAGCGGCCAGGTTTTGGCAACGAATGGCAGCGGCAATTATTATTGGGCGACAATTTCTTCGGGACGTGGGCATCGGGACGGCAGCGCCTTCTTCTTTATTTGACATAAATTCAAAATTCAATGTTTTGAGCTCCGGTTTCGTCGGCATCGGCACTTCCACTCCGGGTTCCATTCTCTCAATCAACCAAGTCGCCAATTTCTCTTCTCCCACTTCGACTCTTTATTCAACTCTCGTTCTCCCGTATTTGGTTTCCACCTCCACCGCCACTTCAACCTTTGGCGGAGGGATAGATATCGCGACAGGTTGCTTCGCGATTAATGGGGTTTGCGTCTCGGGAAGCGGCGGCACCGTTACTTCAGTTGATATGAGTGTGCCCGTGGGACTCTCCATTTCAGACAACCCGATAACGGCGGCGGGAACGCTGGCTCTGACTTTGACTTCAGGTTATGAGATTCCAACCTCAACGAGGCTTGTTGAACACGATTTGGCTTATGGCTGGGGCAACCACGCCTTGGCGGGATATTTCCCGACCACGAGTTTTGGAAATTACTTTTATACTTATTTTAACGGGACAACCACCGACGCTCTCGCTCAAGGTTCAACCAATTTATATTCGCAATGGTTTACCAATTCATCGGATATTTATTTTAATGGCAACGTCGGCATCGGCACAACTTCTCCATACTCTTTATTATCTATTTCAAATTCCGCTTCAACCATTGTTAATACGCCTCTCTTTACGATTGCTTCAACTACAGCCGGAACTTCAACTTCAACCTTGATGACTGTGCTTGCGAACGGAAACGTGGGCATCGGGACGGCAGCGCCTTCTTCTTTATTTGACATAAATTCAAAATTCAATGTTTTGAGCTCCGGTTTCGTCGGCATCGGCACTTCCACTCC
>LCEC01000005.1 GCA_000997475.1 Parcubacteria group bacterium GW2011_GWB1_42_6 | reverse complement strand
GATGGAATTTATTATTGAGTTTTTCAATATAAGAAAGTTTGTTCGTTATGGCACTTTGGATTCCATAGATAATGAGTTGCATTTGAAAAGAATATTTGAAAAATTAATAAGACAATAAACAATTTTTTTATCCTATCTAAATCTATAACGGGGGTATTACCACGATCGTGGAATAACCCTCAGTATGAATAAAATAAGAAAGATCGTGTTTTAGACACATATATTTTGACACTTTGGGTTATTTGTGATAAAATAAGCGCAACATAAAATTACAAAAAATCATGCCGGAAACAAAATTACTCAAAAATAAAAGAAACTTTTTCTTAAGACCCTTGGGAATAATTCTCATCATCGCCATTCTTTTTGCCGGTTGGGGAGTTTGGGCTTTTTTTGATCCCAATCAGAAGGAAAATTATTTCACGGAAACAGTGAAAACCGGCAACATTGTGAGAGAAGTGAGCGTCACCGGTCGAGTAAAGCCGGCCCAAGAAGTGAACTTGGCTTTTGAAAGAAGCGGCAAAATTTCGACGGTGAATATTCAGGTAGGCGGAAAAGCGGTTGCCGGCCAAATTTTGGCTTTTTTGGAAAATGGGGAATTGGCAAGCCAAGTTTCCCAAGCCGAAGCCTCCCTGCAAAAAGAACAAATAAAACTCAATGAACTCAAAATCGGCGCTCGGGCGGAAGATTTGCAAATCTATCGCACAAAAGTTGAAAACGCCCAAAGATCGCTCGCCGACGCCCAAAAAAATTTAACCGACGTCAAAGCAAAAGCCGAAGTCGATTTGGCTAATCTCTATGACGATTCGATTAATATTTTGCGGGACGCCTTTGCCAAAAGCGAAGACGCGCTAAGCGAACAAATAGATGAACTTTTCAGCAATGACAATACAACCAGTCCGGCGCTCACTTTTTACACCAGCACCCAATCCAAAAACAACGCCGAAGAGCAAAGATGGAAAGCCGGCGTGGAATTGGAGACTTTTGAAAATGAAATCAACAGCCTGCAGAATACGCCATCGGGCATCGACCCGGAACTGATACTGGCCAGAAGCCATTTGGAAACAATTCAAAATCTGTTCACCACTCTGATTAAAGCCATTAATTATTCGGGCAATCTTACTCAAGCCGTTGCCAGCAGTTATCGAACCTCGGTTAATACCGCCAGAACCAACGTGAACGCGGCTCTAACCGATATAACCAATCAACAGCAAGCGATCGCAACTCAAAAAGCGGCCAATAACAGCAACGCCACAACCGCCCAAACAGCTCTAAGCGCGGCTAAAAATACTTTGGCGACAAGCCAAGACGAATTAGCTTTAAAAATAGCCGGCTCTTCCGCCGAACAGATCGCCGCCCAGGAAGCTCAAGTGAGATATGCCCTGGCCAACGTTCAAAATGCCAAAGCGCAACTGGAAAAAACGATAATCCGTTCGCCAATCAAAGGCACAACCACAAAACAAGACGCAAAAAAAGGAGAAATAGTATCCGCCAATTCTCCGCTTATTTCCGTAGTCAGCAGCCAAAAATTCGAAATCGAATCAAATGTGCCCGAAGTTGATATCGCTAAAATAAAAATCAATAATCCGGCGAAAATAACTCTGGACACTTTCGGCAGCGGCGTGATATTCAACGCGATTGTCGTTTCAATCGATCCCGGAGAAAGTTTAATCGAAGGAGTCGCCACCTATAAAGTAAAACTGCAATTTACGGATGACGAGACGGGCATTAAACCCGGCATGACGGCAAATATAGATATTGAAACAGACAAAAGAACAAATGTTCTTCTGGCTCCCCAAAGATTAATCGCCCAAAGAAGCGGCAATTCAATAATTTTAATTGAAAAGGCGCCCGGCGAAATAGAAGAACGCGTCATTGAAATCGGGCTCAAAGGTTCGGACGGCAGCACCGAAGTGATTTCGGGACTCAAAGAGGGAGAAAAACTCGCGATTAAAAATAAAGATTAAAATTTTGGCTATTCCGCTGATTGAAACAAGAAAACTCAACAAAGTTTACCGCGACGATTTGGTGGAAACCCCCGCTCTCAAAGACATTGACCTTTCCATAGACAAAGGCGAGTTTGTGGCGATTATGGGACCTTCCGGATCGGGCAAATCAACCTTGCTTCATGTTTTGGGGTTTCTTGACAAGTATGAAGAAGGTGAATATTTGTTTGAAGGGAAAAATACCAAAGAATATTCGGAAAATGAATTGGCGGATATCCGCAACGAAAAAGTCGGTTTTATTTTTCAAGCTTTCAATCTTTTACCCAGAACTTCGGTTTTGGAAAACGTAAAATTGCCGCTTCTATACTCAAGCGTTCCAAAATCAAAATGGGAGGATATCGCTTTAGAAGCGATTGACGCGGTCGGATTGTCGCATCGCCAAGATCACGAACCGGCCCAGCTTTCGGGAGGGGAAAAACAAAGGGTGGCCATCGCCAGGGCTCTGGTTAATAATCCAAAAGTTATTTTTGCCGATGAGCCCACCGGAAACCTCGATTCTAAATCGGGAAAAATCATTATGGAAATTCTCCAACGCCTCAACGAAGATGAAAAACGGACAATAATTCTGGTCACCCACGAAACCTACACCGCTGAACACGCGCAACGGATTATTCATATTCTTGACGGAGAGATAGACAAAGATTACGAAGTGAAAAAAATAAGAAAAGCAAGCGAGGATTTTGAGAAATAATTTTCAATAATCCAATTTTTAATGAATATCCAAACTCGGACACACCAGTCATTGCGAGTCCCGCAGCAGCGGGGCGAAGCAATCCCGTTATATCGCAGCTGTTGCCTATTCTTTCATGAGCTGCGCCGGTATTGCGGGATTGCTTCGTCGCTCTCGGGTCGCTCCTCGCAATGACGGAAATTTTCCGAGGTTGAAAATTGGATTATTGAAAATTGAAAATTAATTATGAACATCTCCCATTCTTTTAAAACCGCCATCATCGGGCTCAAAACCAATAAATCCAGATCGATTCTCACGATTCTGGGCATTGTGATCGGCATTACGGCGATAATTTTGGTGATGTCTTTGGGCGAAGGAGCGCAAAATTTGATTTTAAGCGAAGTGCAAAGCATCGGTTCAAAAACCATCGGCGTTTCTCCCGGCCGGCATCCCACCGGATTTTCGGATGTTATGTCTCTGTTTGCAGATTCTCTGAAAGAAAAAGATTTGGAAGTACTGGGCAAAAAAACGAATGTTCCTTACGCCGAAAAAATCATTCCGATTGTTTTTGGCAGCGAAAGCGTCATTTACGGCAATGAAAGCTATCGGGCCACTGTTTACGGCGTCTCGCCCGATTTTGCCGGAATATATAATATCCAGCCCCAACAGGGCAGAATTTTTGAAGACGAGGAAGTCAAAAGCAAAAGCGACGTGGCGGTTTTGGGATATAAAGTGAAAGACAAATTATTCGGGGATTCGGACGCCCTTAATGAAAAAATAAAAATCAAAGGAAAAAATTTCCGAGTGATCGGCGTTCTGCCCAAAAAAGGCCAAAGCGCTTTCGTGAATTTTGATGACGCGTTGATCATTCCCTACACCACCGCCCAGCAATATATTTTCGGCATAAAATTTTATCATCGCCTGGTGGTGGAAGCGGATTCAGAAAAGAATGTCGATCAAACCGCCGATGACATAGTGGCCACTTTGAGAAACTCGCATGATATAACCGATCCCGAAAAAGATGATTTTTTCGTGGAAACCCAAGCCGGCGCGATGGAACAAGTGAGCACGATCACCAATATTCTCACTTTGTTTTTGGCCGCCGTGGCTGCCATCTCGCTTTTAGTGGGCGGGGTGGGAATTATGAATATTATGCTGGTTTCAGTTACCGAACGCACGCGCGAAATAGGGCTCCGAAAAGCGCTGGGCGCCAAAAGCGCCGAAATTCTCTGGCAATTTTTGCTTGAATCGATAACTCTCACGGTTTTGGGCGGGATCATCGGCATAACTCTGGGCGCCTTTTTCTCGTTTTTAACCGCTTTGGCTTTGAGCCGATTCGCCGGACTTGACTGGAAATTTATTTTCCCCATTTCCGCGGCGCTTCTGGGACTTGGAGTTTCGGCCGGAGTGGGACTTGTTTTCGGACTTTATCCCGCGCGCCAAGCCGCCAAAAAAAGCCCGATGGAAGCGTTGAGATACGAATAAAAAAATCGCTCAAATATAAGAGCGGTTTTTGATTTTTTGATTGAACGAGTCAAAAGAACAAATTTTCATTCCGGATTTATTATCAATCGCGGCGATTGTCAAAACAAAAAATAAATACTTGACAGGCAAATATCCGGATGTATACTGAAATTGAAATTAGTTTTTTTAGCAAAGGAGGGCTATCAAACAGCTTTTTTTGCTGTTTGAAAATAAATTCATGAAATAGTTTTTATAAAAATTGCCCGCGAACAAGCGTCTAATATTTTTGGACACTGGTTTTGGTACAATTTCAAAAAAATGTTTGAGCGAATCATGAGCTCGTTCTCTTCTTTAAGAAGAAGAATGATTTCCAAAAAGGGAATCTATTTGTTTGCCGCCGCGACAATCATTGTTAGCGGTTTTTTTATCGCCGATTTTGTTTTGGCGGATCATATTTTTTCGGTTACCGCTTCTCCCGAAGCGGTAAACTCGGAAAATGCGTCAATAATTTCTTTTGATATATCTTCCGACGGCGGACCTAATATTAAAACTATCGCCATCAGCGAAAAAGGAACAGGCTTTGGCAATCCCGCAAGCGTTACTTGTCCTTCCGGCTGGAACATTGTTCCTCCTTTGCCTCCAATTTTAAACGGTTATGTATGCATGGATCCTTCGGAAATCGGCCTTCCTTCCGCGAGTGTCATTCTAAATGGAATGACCGCTCCTGCTTTGGCGAGCGAAAAGAATTTTTCAGTGAGCGCTATCAATGCCGATGATCAAAATGAAAACAAAAATGTTCCGGTGAATGTAAAAACTTTGAATGCCGCGGCTCAAGTTTCGCCCGCGAGCATAAATACGGAACAAATCAAAAATATAACGCTGAACATAACCAATCCGGCCGGAGATCTTCCCGAATACGCGGACATTATAGATCAAATCACCGGAAATTTCGGCGAGATCGCGATAAACAGCTGTTCGTCCGACGGCTGGACATGCGCTGTTGCCGATAACGCATTCGCTCTTACCGGCGGTTCCTTGACTCCCGGAGAATCTATTAATATAATTTTCGCCGATGCCCAAGCTCCCGCCGCGCCCGGTTTTCAAGACATCTCCCTGCAAATCAAAGGCTCTTTGGGTATGATAAAATCCATTATTTCCGATCCGGCGCAAATAGCAATCCAGACTCCGGCGAGTTTGACGATTGACGCCGTTGAAATAACTTCTGAATTTCCCGCCATTTCCAATCAAACAGGCGCCAAAAATATCACTATTATCTCGGCAATCATAGAAAACGAAGGTCAAGCAACGGCCATTCTTAATCAAAAATCGTTGGAGATTTTCAGCGACCCTGAAATATCTTTTTTGGGCCTAACAATTTTGGAAACCGATTCAATCGATGAAATAGACGGCGAAACAAATGTTGCTCTGACATGGACAATTACGGCAACCCCAGAAGCAACCGAAGGAGTCGCCGACGCAAAAGTCGCGATAAATTACGCCGATTCAAACGATTCGGCGATTAATTCCGTTTCACAAACAAAAGAAGAAATATTTGAAGTTGACAATACCGCTCCGGCTTTATCGGCGGTTTCCATTTCATCCAATAATAATAACCCGTCAAAAGCCAAGGCGGGCGATATTATAACTTTGTCGATTACCGCCAATGAGAACATTCAAACTCCGGTCGTTTCAATTGCCGGCCACGGCGATTCTATTATTATTGACGGTCAAAATAATTTATGGACGGCTTCGTATGCAATGTCCGAAAGCGACGCGGAAGGCATCATTGTCTTTTCCATAGATTACAAAGACTTGGCTGAAAATGCCGGCAATCCGGTTTCGGCGACAACCGAACCAGCAACCAACGTCACTTTCGACAAAACCAACCCGACATTCTCAATTTCATCCGTTATTCCGGATTTGGTTAAAATCGGAACGTTTGTCTCAATTAGTTTCACCGCCGGCGAAGTTTTGGCGGAAAACCCGATTGTGACCATCGGCAGAAGAACGGCCGGTCAAACCCAGGGAACGCCAGACTATATTTACGAACTGGAATTGGACGGAACCGAAGGATCGCCGGCGGCGATCTTGATTTCCGGCATTGATCCGACCGGCAATATCGGAACCGGCGCGGCAAACATAAATACCGATTTTATTTCTCCTTCCGTGAATTTAACTTATGATCCCGACAAACCGGTAAAAGATTCAGACACGGTTGTCATTACCGCTTCATTCACCGAAAATCTCGGCGGTACTCCGAAAATTTCCATTGATACTCCAACGGCCGATGTTGAAAATGCTGATATGTCCGGTTCGGAGATGAATTGGACTTATTCTTGGAATGTTCCGGAAGGCGACGGCCAGGCCGTAATAACAATTTCCGCTTCCGATCCGGCGGGAAATCAAAATAATCCCGCAACGAATAATACAAGAACGATCGATAATACTCTTCCGGCTATCACGGCGACAACTCTGAATGGAATAGCCGCTGATTTGTCATTTAATCCGGGATTGGCGAATATAATCACCGAAGCCAACGAACCGGTTGATTGGTTATCGGCAAGAATTTATATTTCCGACGATCCGATTGTTTATTACAAAGAAAAATATCCCGCCGGAGACGGAACACAAACAACTTCATTTGATTGGGATGGCGGCCTAACTCCCGACGGAACTCCTTCGCATGACGGAATATATAATATAAGAACACACATTGTTGATTTAGCCGGAAACGATGCGGGAAATATAGTTTTGCCATTCACTATAACTGTTGATACGGCTGATCCTGTGGTTAATATTTCTTCCGCTCAAGAAAACAGCGTAGTTGTCGGAAATTTGAATATAGACATATCCGGCGTGACCGGAGCAGATTTCTGCGCTTATTCATTTGACGAAGGCGCGACCGAAACTTCCATTGATTGCGACACTGCGATTATTCCGATTTCGGATTTGGAAGGCCGCCAAACTTTGACTTTTTACGGCCGCGACAACGCGGGGAACGAAGCCTTTGACGCAATTGATTTTATCGCCAATAATGACGGCATCCTGACAGTCGGCTCGGGTGAAATTTACGATTTCAATGATATTCAAAGCGCGATCAACGCGGCAATAGACGGAGACTTGATTGATATCGCGGCGGGAATATACGAAGAAACCTTAAATCTGGATAAATCCCTCATTTTGGACGGCGCCGCCGGCAATATTGCGATTATTCAGCCCGAAAGCAATAACGACGGCATTATTGTAACGGCCGATAACGCGATAATAAAAGATCTGCAAATTTTAACTTCAAACAGCGGCCTTAACCCGAATATCGCCATTCGGATTGAAGGGGCCAACAACATTGAAATTAACGATAACGCGATAACTACGACGGGAAACAAGGCTATGGGCATTTGGATCGGCGGAATCGGTTATGACAATTCCCATAATCTGAAAATCATCGGAAACAATATCGTCATAAATAACGAAGCCACCGGCATTTATGCCGAAGGCGGAACTGCCGCTCAAACGGGTTGGGAAATAAAATCAAATGTGATAACGGCCGTCAGCAGCAATCCCTTGGAAATGTATGATGTTTCCGATTCGGAAGTGAGCGGCAATACGCTAACCATAACCGCGCCCGTAAACGCTTCCAATGTCATGTGGTTCAGCGAATTATCGAATCTTTCCAATTTAGTGTTTAATAATAATCTGATCAGCGGTTCGACAGGCAGCGAAGTGGCGATCGGCACCGATTTCAGAGAAGACGGACCGTTTGCCGATTCGCCCGCAACATCAATCGCGAATATCAGCATTTCGGGAAATACTTTCAGCAATTGGGGTTCGAGGGCGTTGCGAATAGGAAAAGTGGGAACCGGAACCGTAAACGGAGTGATTGTAAACGATAATAAATTTCTAAGCGCGGGGCAGGCAATTAACAATTTTGACGATTCGGAAATTAACGCCGAAAAAAATTGGTGGGGAACAACCGACGGCGCGGCGATTGATTCAAAAATAGACGGCGAGGTTGATTACCGCCCTTGGAGAATAAGCGATGATTTGACATACGCCGTCGATTTCGGCAGTCCGTCAATAATCATCAGTTCGGCTGTTTTATCGCCGACCAATTTGGCAAGTATTCCGATCAGTATTAATTTTACGGAACCGGCGTATGATTTTATCGTCAACGATATAATTGCAACCAACGGAACAAAAAGTTTGTTAAGCGGCTCGGGAAGCAATTATTCGCTGAATATCGATCCGGAAAACGCGGGAAATATAACCATTCAGGTTAATGCCGGCGCAATATGGGACGAATCGGGCAATTATAACGAACAATCCAATATTTTGGAAATTTATTATGACAATGCCGCGCCTGCCGGCTACAGCGCCGCGATCGGCCAAGAATACATCAACGAGGAAAATCAAAACGCTTTATCTTTCGCCTTCGCCGGCGCGGAGACAGGAACAACTTATCATTATTCCATTGACGACTCAACGCCGGGATCTCCAATCGAAGGAAACGGAATTATAACGGCAAACGATCAAACGATAGAAGCTGTTGATGTTTCTTCTCTTCAAGACGGAATGTTGAATTTGAATGTTTATTTGGTTGACGCGGCGGGAAATGAGGGAGAATCAGCCGTTGATTCCGTTCTAAAAGACACCGTTGCTCCAAGTTTTACCGTGGTTGATCCCGTAAGCGCCCAACCTGTAAAAACAGATACGATAAATATCGCCGTTGCTGAAATAAATCCGGACACAAGCGAATATGGTTTCAGTTCCAACGAAGCCTGTTCGGATGTCGCCGAATGGATAAGTTTTGTTTCGGAGACGGATTTCTTTGTCGCCGGCGATCACACCGATTTCCTTTGCGCCAAAGCGGTTGATATTGCGGGAAACAGCCGCACGCAATTAATCGGCCGAATGAATACCGATAACACAAATCCCGAATTAATGCTTAACAGCCTTTTTACCAATCAAACTGTGAACGGCGGGCAAATTTATCCGATCAGTTGGGTTTCGTCGGATTCCAATCAAAAACCTTTGCCCATAAAAATCGAATATACGTTAAATAACGAAATGAGCTGGATAGCAGCCATTTCTGAAACCGAAAACGATGGCTCTTATTCCTGGACTGTCCCGACGGTAAACAGTTCCAATTGCAAAATCAGAATAACAGCCGCTGATTTGGCGGAAAATTATTCTCAAGCGCCAAGTTCCGTTTTTTCCATAATTTATTCCGAGATCGCAGATTTAACCGCGCCGACCGTTACTCTTAACATTCCCAACGGAGGCGAAGAATGGCTGGCCGGATCTTCTCATGTCATAATATGGACGGCAACCGATAATTTGACTTCTTCAAATAATATCGGAATCAAGCTGGAATATTCGCTCGACGGCAGCGCCGGTTGGGATTTCATTGAAGAATCAACCGAAAACGACGGAGTTTATGTTTGGAATATTCCGGAAGGAACGGAAAGCGACGAAGTTTTGGTAAAAATAACCGCCATTGACCTATTCGGCAACGCCGGTTCGGATTTAAGCAATAATATTTTTCGGATTGTTCCGCCGCCATTTATTCCTCAACCGATTTGTTCTAATAGCGGATCGGGAATTTGGTCCTGCGACATTGCCATGTCTGCCGGTTGGAATCTGATATCATTGCCGGTAATTATAACAAACACGGATATTGAAAGCGTTCTGTCTGAAATTTACGATGAAATTAATCTTGTTAAATATTACGATTGGAACGAAGCGGATCTTTGGAAAACTTACTCCCCGGCCGGAGGGGGAGATTTGACTTCCATGGAAGACGGAAAAGGATATTGGATTTTTATGAATTCGCCGGCAACATTGAATGTCGCTGGAACGGAAATGGAAGAACCGCCGGCTATGTCGCCGATTTACCATGTTTATCCCGGATGGAATTTGATCGGTTTTAAATCAGTTTCAGCCAGAATGCTTGCTTTAGATTATCTGCAAAGCCTTGCCGGAACAGGGTATATTTTGATGGATAAGAGCAATATAAACAAAAATGACGGTTATATGGCAAGCGGAGAAGGTTATTGGCTCTGGATGAATAGAGAAGGAGATATAGTCACATTTAACGAGTAACGGAAAAATATGAAAAAAAAGATAATTTTAACGATTTTGTCTTGTTTGAGTCTGCTTTTCGTTCAAACGCCGCAAGCCAAAGCCATAGCGCCTCCTTCATTGCCGGTGTTTTTCTTCGGCAATGCGACGATATTCGGCCATCCCGCTCCGGTTGGCGCTCAAATTTCGGCCGAGATTAATGGAACTCAAGTCGCTTCGACCCAATTGGCGATTGCCGGGAAGTATTTCATTGAGATTCCGAACGGCTCGGCCAATATCGGAAAAACGGTGAGTTTTAAAATCAATGGAATCGCCAAAAGCAATAATCAGCGCCAATGCGCCAATGTGGCAACAACGCCTCTGATAAATTTCAATCTGATTATCGAAGCTGATCCGACTCCGGCGCCCAATCCGCCTTCTGGAGGCGGCGGGGGAGGAGGCGCCATTTTAACTCCAAGTCCTTCACCAAATCCGTCTTCTCAACCGCTCACTTCCGCCCAGCAAAAAGTTGATGCCAATAAAGACGACAAAATCGACGCTTTGGATTTTAACGCGTTGATGGTTCATTGGGGAGAAGAAGGAGAAAAAATAAGCGCCGATTTCAACGCCGACAACAAAGTGGATATATTGGACTTCAATATGCTAATGATTAATTGGGCGTTCTAAAAAAATGAAAAAAATAATTTTATTGATTATCTCAATAATAGTTTTGGCCTCTTTTTCTTTTGATGTTCAAGCGGCCGCGAATTTTTCCTTTTCTCCCGGCGAGATCAGCGCTAAAACCGGCCAAAATTTCAATTTGAACGTTTCCATTGATCCCCAAGGCGTAAAAATCTATACCGCGAAAGTTGAAATAAATTTTCCGGCCGATTTATTAAAAACCGAATCTTTCAGTTTTGGCCCCGGCTGGATGCCTCTCTCCCAAACCGAATACGATTTGACGGATAACGCGAACGGCATCTTGATTAAAACCGCCGGCTACGCGGGCGGAATTGCCGGCGCCGCCAATTTCGGAACAATAACATTCTCGGCCAAAAAAGAAGGAAGCGGAATCATAAAAACAGGTGATTCAAGCATGGCTCTTAATGCCGACAGCCAAAATAATTTATCCGGATTTTCCCAAATTTCTTTTTTAATTTCAAAACCGGCCGTTCCGGCGCCTTCTCTGTCTCCAAGCCAAAAACCAAAATTAAAAACTCCGGAAATTTCTCCGATTGCCGGCACAGCAACCTTAACTCCTTCCGCTTCTTCATCGGAATCAATTGATTCGGAAATCAATTCCGAAAAACCTGATTTCGCTTCGATTCAAACAAATCCGATTACCGAAGAAAAAAACTTCGCGGGCATTGGCAATATTATCACGCTGGGCACGGGAAATAACGTTCTGGGAATTATAATAATCATGGCGGCCATTGGCGTCATAGCATTGATCGTTTCCGCTATCATTAAAAGAAGAAAGAAAAATATTCAACCGCCCGCCGGCAACTCCCAATAATTGAGGCTGTGGATAACTCTGTTTCCTTGATTAAAAAATGGCTCAACAAAGCCATTTTTTAATTTTCGTTAATTATCTTTGAGCTTGGCGCTTGACAAGAATTCGATGATCGAATAGACTGGATTCTTGTCAGACTTGTTTTTTTTAAACTCAATTCAATTTGAGTTCTGGACTTCAGCCCGAAAGCCAGCAGTTTAATGAATTCCAAAGATCAGACACTCAAACAAATTTCGACTAAAAAAGCGGGGGCGGTTTTGCGCAATATAAAACCTACTCCGCTTTTTTGTTTGTCCGGAAAATCGGAAAATCATTTTTCGCCAAACACGAATGCCGGACTTTTAAAATTTTGGAGCGTGATTTCGCGATCCGAGCGAAAAAAGATCAAAAGATATGTTTTAATCATCGGCCCTTCTTTTCGTGAACGGCAGAAAAACGGGCAATTCTACCGTTCACGCAAAGCGGGGTCGAATTATTTCGCAAAGGTCGAGCCCGCCAAGGCCAACTGGCAACAATCAAAGTCAAACCTTAATCAATAAATTAAAAATAAAACCATGAACAGAAAAAAAATATATTCTTTCTTAGTTCTTTCCCTCGCGGCTGTGTTTTCTATGAGCCCATTCGCTCTCGCGGCCGCGGCAACTCAAACCGGCTACGCGTCAAGCGGCAGCCAAACGGAAAAGATCGGCAATAAATTCCAAAGCGACAGCTTCAATCAAGAGATGGTTTATAACGAGATGCTTGGCGCAGTCAATGCCGGTTCAAACGACCGAGCTTCCATCGCCGGCCAGCTTCAAAATGAGCTTAACTTCACCGAAGTAAATTACGACGCCGATATGGCGGCGGAAGGCGCCGCAAGCGCTTCCAATTCCAACACCGGCTGCAAATCCTGCAACAAAGCCGAAGCCGAATTGGAAAATGAAATCGATGTTGAAAATTCAAATCTGGCCTGGATTATGAATCTTTTAAAACTTAAAGCTTCCGGCGGCAAAAACAAAGGCGGCGGCAGCTCCGCCGGCGCGGCGAAAGTTGATGTTTCCGTCAAAAATTCAGCCAATGCCAATATGACGGATATCGCGTCTTCTCTCAATGGAGCGGTTTTGGCTTCCAATTCCAATACCGGAGCTCATTCCAAGAACAAAGCCGAAGCCGAATTGGAAAATGAAATCGATGTTGAAAATTACAATTTCGCCGATATTGCCAATAAAATAGAAGCCTCGGCCAAAACCGGCGAAAATAAAAATTGCGGTTCTCATTATTCGTCTTATTCCTGCCAAAAGCAATGTCCTTGCCCCACAAATTCTCCCTGTCCGACAACCTGCCCCTCTCATTCGCCAACCGCGACTTCAACTCCCGATGAATCCGCCGGCGACGCCCAAAGCAATGTTGAAGTGACAAATATGGCCAATTCAAACGAAACAAATATCGAAATTGATTTTGAACCGGCTATGGTTGCCGCCTATAACGCCAACACGGGTTACGGCTCTTCCAATATCGCCGAAGCTGAATTGGAAAATGAAATCGATGTTGAAAATTATAACATGGCTTTCATAACCAACGAAGTTAAAAATGAAGCCAATTCGGGAAACAGCGATTCAGGCCGCAAATCCTGGAGCGGCAATTCGCAATCAGCCGGCGATGCTTCGGCCGAAACCGAAATAAATAATTACGCCAATTCCAATAAAACCGCGATTAGCGCGGATTTTGGCGGCGATATAATCGCTTCCAACACCCAAACCGGCTGCGAGTCCTACAATAACGCCGAAGTCGAGGTAAAAAACGAAATTGAAGTCAAAAATGAAAATTTCGCCGAAATACACAATTATGTGAAAAACTCGGCCAACTCGGGCGAAGACAAAAACGGCAAAAATAAAGGATGCCGCGGCTGCTACGACGGAAATTCATCTTCGGGCGACGCGACTTCAAGCGTTCAAATCACAAACCAACTCAATATGAATGAAACGGAAATCAGCGTCGATCTCGGAGGCGATGTCTCCGCGGCAAACACAATGACCGGCGCCAAATCCGAAAACAATTCCCAAACGGAGGTTAAAAATTCAATTGAGGCGGTTAATAAGAATTTTGCCGAAGTTTCAAATTACGTAGTTGTAGCTTCAAATACGGGCAATAATTCATCGGATTATTCGCGCGCCGCAACCCAAGACAACGGAGCTGATTCGGGCGCGTCTTTGATTATTACCAACCAATCCAACAAGAATGTGGTAAAGGTTGAATAATTTTCAGTTCTTTTTTCGCGATTCGTTCTTTTTAGTTCTTTCGCGCGGATTCCCGAGTCCTATCGCGTTCTCGGGAATCCGCCAGTGCGAAAATCATGATTTTCGCACTGGCGGATCAATCAAATTCATAAAAATAAAAAAATGAAAAAACAATCAATCAAAAAAATAATTTCTTTGCTGCTGGTTCTGAATTTTCTTTTCTTTAATTTTGGCGCTCCGCTCAACGCGCAAGAACAGCCGATTCAAGAAGAAAATATCATCAAAGAATCCGCCTCTTCGCCGTTCCAGGCGCAGGAAATTTCGGGCGAAACCGCATCAACCGCCGCTCCGGCGGATTCGGAAGATTTTATTTTACTGATTGACTTATCCGCTGTTCAAAATAAAACAAATTCCACTTCTTCGGATTTAGCGGATGAAATTTTAATTTCGCGATTGGCGCAAGAAAATGCTTCCTCGACTCCGGCTGTTTCTTCCACGACTCCTTCGCAGGCCGAATCCGCGAACAATCAAATAACCGGATATAATTCTGAAAATTCGGCCCAAACGAATGAATCGAACGAAACGAATATCGCCAACCAAAACAGCGCTCTCGCCATAAATTATTCGCAAATCAAAGCCGAAACGGGTTCCAATTTAACCGATTATAATACCGGCTCGGGAGTGATCACCACCCGCGACGCCAACGGCAAAGGAGAAATAATAAACTCTCTTAATTTCAATAACACGATTATTTATCCCGGGGAAGAAGCAAACGCGCAAGCGCGAAACTCGCAGACCGGAGCGCTTTCTAACAATGAATCATCCGTTAATTTGAATGAAAAACTCACGGTCAAAAATATCAACAGCGCCAACACCCTCAACAGACTTGAAGCTTTCGTCAATTCCGGAAACAATTCGGCGAGTTTCAACACGAACCACGGAATCATTCTTTCGGGAAACGCGAATTTGGGCGCCAATTTTTTCACCATCGCCAATACCAATATAACCGGCAACCAAAAGTTCTACGCCGATTGGCAAAATATCTACGGCAATTTTGCCGGCAATGTCGATTTGGGCCGGGAAACAGCCGTTTCCAGCCGGCTTTCTTCGCTGATTTTGCAAGCCGCCAACAAGCAAACCGGATTTAATTCCCGAAATCAGGCGGCAATCATTGTCAATGACGAGTTAGTCATTCGCAATCAAAACGAAGGAAAATTGAATAATGAAATTTCCGCTCAAGTTATCAGCGGACGAAACAAATCAAACGCCAACACTGGCACGGGTTCCGTGGTTTCCGGAGATATCCGATCGGCGATCAATGCGGTTAATTTTCTCAATACCAATATCACCGCTTCAAATTTTTGGCTCAAATCATTCAATGTTTTCGGCAACTGGCAGGGAAATTTGATTCTGCCAAAGCTCAAAGCGGCCCAGACTTCAACTTCTTCGAGCGAAGTTTTGGACGCCAACAACCAAACCGGATATGAATCGACAAACGAAACTTCCCAAACCGCGTCCACTTCCGTCGCGATCGAAAATTTCAACGACGCCAAAATAGAAAATAAAATAAACATTAAAACCGGCACGGGAGAAAATAAAACTTCTTATAACGCTAATTCTGGAGTGGTGAAATTCGGCTATGCCCAAGCCGAAACCAATGAACTCAACGCGGCCAATCTGAATATAACAGGCAAGCCTTGGTGGATGATTGTCATTAATAAATTCGGCTCGTGGCAGGGAACAACCATCGGCTCTCCGCTCGATATGGAAACGAAATCTTCGGCCAATACTTCCATTTTTTCTTCGGCTCAAAGCGGAATTGAAGCAATTAACAGTTCCACCGGAGCGGAGTCAAACAACGGCGCCGGCGTCCGAATAAATCATTCAACCGACTTGCAAAATTCAAACGAATCGGATATTTCCAACGACATAAAACTGGAAGCAATCAGCGGAGAAAATGAAGTCCAATATAACACCGGCCACGGTTATGTTGAAACAGGAAATATCAAAGCCGCCACCAATGTCATTAATTTCGCCAATTCCAATATCACGGCCGCCGATTGTTTGATTGCCGTGGTTAATGTTTTTGGCGATTGGACGGGAAATCTGATTTTTGGAAATGAGGATGAAAATCAAGCCGCTTTTAACGGACAATCGGATTATAATAACAATTCTTCCAACTCAACTGCCGGAGCTTCATCTCAAAATAACGCGAGCTCCGACAATTCAAACCAAACCGATATTCAAAACAATAATAACAGCCAAACAATCAACAATACCGGCGCCGCTTCTTTGAGCGGACAAAATTCAGCCAGTTATAATACCGGCTCCGGAATAGTGACCACCGGCCAGTCCGACACTTCAAGTTCAATCGGCAATCAATCCAACGCCAATCAAACCGCGATCGGCCAAACGGGCAATAATTCTTCTTCAACCCCGTCAAACTCAATCACCGGCCAAGACAGCCAAAACAACGCTTCGAGCGCCCAAACCGATCAAACCGATATTTCAAATGACAATGATTCCGACACTCAAAACAATCTTTATGTTGAAAAAATAACCGGCTTAAATTCTTCCGATTACAACACCGGCGCGGGAGTGGTGGATACGGATTGGGCGTCAACTTTCCTCCGGTTATACAACGAAAACAATGAAAATGTTTTGACGCTTGGCGATCTGCGAAACGACTTGAGTATTCCCGGGGAGAACGAAGAAAATCAAAACCAAAATAACGAATCGGCAACTCCGTCTCCGACTCCGGCCCCAAGCCAAAGCCCGGAACAAAGCGGAAATCCGTCTCCAAGCAACAATCTTTCCTCCGGCCAATCTTCAAATTCCTCTTCATACGATTCTTCCCGATATTCCGGCGAATCCGGAACCGGTTCAAGCGGAGCATCGGCCTCGCCGCTGAATTTCATAAAAGGAGATTTAAATCAAAACGGCAAAGTTGACGATTATGATTTTTCAATTCTGATTTCAAATTGGGGAAAAAGATTCACCAACAAATCAGCCGATATCAACAAGGATAACAAAGTTGACGATTACGATTTCTCGCTCTTAATCGCCAATTGGAATATTTCAAAATAAAAACCATGAAAAACAAAATTTTATTTTTGCTCGCGATCACCCTGGTTTTTTTGCCCGTCATGGCGCGAAATTCCAGGGCTTCGGGCGCTTCGCTTTCCCTGATTTCGGGCGGAACCGAATATAAAGTGGGAGAAAAATTAAAACTGGTAATTTTTCTGGACCCAAACGGACAAAACGCGGATACCGTGAGAGTGAATCTCAAATATCCGGCTCAATTCTTAAAAATCCAAAGTTTTTACAAAAACACCAATTTCACGATTTCCGCTCCGGGAAATGATTTTAACAATGAAACCGGCGATTTTACTTTTGGCGCCGGAATTCCCAGCGGAATCAATCAATCCGGCCCTTTCGGCTACATAGATTTCACGGTTGAAAAAGCGGGCCAAGGAACGATTTCAATCGGCGCCGATTCTTTGGTATTGGGCGCCGGCCAAAATTTGTTTGACGGGCAGGCATCAAGCATCGATTTCGACTTTAAAGAAAATTATCCTTCTCCGTCGCCTCAAACCATTGTTCAGAGTCCGCCTCCGCAAGCATCCGCCGCCGCCCAAGCAGCCATAAAAACCCCAAAACCTTCTTTATCGCCATTGTCAAACCAAAAAATCAATCCTCAATCGATAACAAATTTAAACCCTTCTCAAGAACCCGGCGCGGAAACCGTCCAAACCCAAGATGAATCGCGAAATCAATCCGTTTTGGCCGTTCAAAATTCAAACGCAAAAAATAAAATTGACGCCGTTTGGATGATAATGACTCTTATAATCATCGCCGGCGTCATTGTTTACAGTTTGGCGGTCAGCGGCGAAACGGCCGCCGCGGCAATTAATGAAAAAGAAATAAAATTATAATCATGCCTAAAAAAACTCCGCGCTTATTCTCGTTATTTTTACTTTTTTTGATAATTTTTCCCGCGCTTTGCCAAGCGCAAAACAAACCCCTCCTCGCCTTGCCCGATTCAATGGAAATGTCGGGGCTGGCCGGAGAAACCTTAAGCGGAAAATTCGCTGTTTTCAATCAGGGAGAATTATCCGTAAAAATGAAAGTTGTCACTAAAAATTTTCGCCAAAAAGAACAGGGCGGTTTGGAATTTTTTTGGAGCGATGAACAAAGCGTTTGCCAATGGTTAAAACCTTCGGCGCAAACTTTGGATTTGGCGGCGGGAGAAAAAAAAGATGTTGATTTCACTCTCGGCATTCCGGCGCAAACCGAACCCGGAGGTTATTTGGGCGCGATTCTTTTTGAAGCGGCCAGCGATAAAGACGTCGGTCCTAAAAACAGCTTCGGCGTCCTGATTCTGGCCAACATTTTAACTTCAGCCGAATCGGCCAAAGAAATAAATCCGCGAATCATCGAATTAGCGTCAAACAAGATAAATGGTTCTTTTCCGGTCGGTTTGGCTTTAAAAGTCGGAAATTCAACCAATTACAACGCTTCCCTTAACGGAGAACTGACCATCGCGGATTGGCGCGGAAAAATCATCACCAAGCAAAAATTGAACAATCTTTTTGTTTTTCCTCAAAGCGAAAAAACTTTCAGTTGGAAATGGAACGGCAAATCGCTTTTCGGAATTTTCAAAGCGCAAGTCGCGTTGGCTTCGGCCGGCGGTTCCCAAAACGATCTGGCGTCAAACATTTTTCTCGTGATCGCTTGGCCGGTGATTATCGGTCTGGCGGCGCTCGTTGCCGCGGTTATTGCGGCAATGAAATACAGGCAAAAGATATATTCTTTTGAAACAAAAACTTGGTTCAATTTCGCCAAACCAAAAAAAAGAATCAAGCGAGCTTATAAGCCGAAATTGAAAATCGTGAAAGATATAAATTCCGGCTCAACTTAATCAAAATCTCAAGCGGAAAAAATGTTCTTTTCATAGAAATAGAAAGAGAGGCGGCAAATGACTAATTTGGATGCGATACTGATTTTTTTAGCCTTCGCGTCTTTGGCAATTATGCTCGTGATGATTTCTTCCTATTGGAGACGGGGCAGAAGCATAAAAAATCTTCAATCCCGGCTTAACGCGTTCAAGCAGGAAAAAGATCATGAAATGGAAGTCGCGCGCCGGGAAAATGAAAAGCAAATGGAAGAATTTCGGCGCCAAAACGAGGAAAGAATCGCCGAAGGAAGAAGAATGGTCGCGTCGGCCGACGCGCAGATAGAACAGATCGCAAAGTTTTTGGAAAAAGCGCGATTTAACAACGTCCAAGTGATTGAGATATCAAACCAAGAAACAGCAGGAGTGAAAGCCGAAGGTTTGGCCAAAGCTTTCGCGGCAAACGGCTATAAAGAAATAACCAATTTCGTTGAAGAGCCGAAAGATTTTTGCGGAATGGAAATGACCGAATTTGCCGTTAATAGAGTAGAACGCTGGCTTTCCGATACTTTAAAAAAGACAGCGATTGATAATTTCCAAATCGCGGTTATTGTCAGATCCGCCGCCGAACCCGAAGGATACAAAGGTTGGCTGCTGGCCAAAGAAATCAAAAAAGAGTAAACAAAAAGAGCGGAGAAAAATTCTTCGCTCTTTTAAATTCATAGCAGGGGTGTTTCCACGATCGTGGTTTTACCCCCAACATATCAGAAAGAAAAAAAGCAGGGGATTGACCCTGCTTTCGGTTTTTGTTGCCGGCGAGATTATGGAACAATCCGCCGAAAGATTGATTTTGCCGCTTTCCACGCACCCTTGCCGGACGCGCGGAGAGCTTTTTTGCCCTGTTTTTGGAGAATGCTATGCGCGCGGGGCGAAACGCCTTTAACCGCCCGCATGCATCCCCAAATCATGATCCCGATCGCGATAAGAATAGAAAGATTTTCCACTATGCCTCCGCTGAAAGCGATTCGTCAAGAAGGACATCCGCTTGAACTACGCGCAAACCCTTCTTGTTGGTCTTGAGACACGGACGAGCTTTTTCAATTCTCGCCAGCCACATTTGACCAACCTTCAGCTCTTTTTCTTTTCCTTCAACCTGGTTAAAAAACCTTTCCGAAGGATTCCCAAACGCGAATTTATCGTGCAGGGGATACTGCGGCTTGAACATCGGCTCCCCGGTCTTGAAATTTTTGATTACTTCCAAGGTGACCATTTCTGGTCCCGGAACCAAATCAACGGACTCCAAAACTTTTCCCATTATGGCGGCGAAAGGATTCTGCGTGCCCTTTGGCGCTTCAAAAGCCCTTAATCTCGTGGTAACCTCCTTTTATGCGTGAAATCAAACTATTTTTAATCTTAAGAACCAATATATAAGTATATCATATAAATATATCTATGTCAATATCTGGCTCTGGAATTCAATTTGGAGGTATAATAAACGTAATGCCAATTTACAAATGGCGCGCAAATGCCACAAATAGCATGCAAATAAATTCGTAGTATTTGAATAAAATTTGTAGATTGGAATTATATTTATGTTTCGCCATTTTCTCAAACCGGTCCAAAAATTCAGAAAATCATATCTGCCGGGAATCGTCACAGCCGGAGCGGATGAAGATCCGTCTTCCATTTCCACTTTTTCCATCATCGGCGCGACAACCGGCCTTTCGGCTCTTTGGTTGATTTTTATAAGCACTCCTTTGCTGATTGTTGTCCACCGCCTTTCGGCGATGATTGGAGACGTCACTAAAAAAGGGCTGATGACTCTCATCAAAGAAAATTTCGGCAAAAAAACCGCTTTCTTTTTTTTGGCGGCTTTGGTTTTAGCCAACCTTCTTTTGCTTTTTGCCAATATCGTGGGGATGGCGGCAGGATTTGAGCTTCTGACCGGCAGCAATTATATCTATTTCATCATCCCCGTAATAATCATCATTTGGTTTTTGATGGTGTTTGAAAAATACAAACAAATTTCAAAATATTTTTTCTGGTTTTCGGCGATTCTGGCTTGCTATGTCATTTCCGGATTTTTATCAAATCCGAATTGGGGAGAAGTTTTCGGATCTGTTGTTTTTCCGGACATAAAATTCAATCTGGCTTATATTTCGGCGGCGATAGCTTTATTGGGAGCCGTTTTTACGCCCTATACGTTTTTTTGGCAAACCCGGGAAGAAATAGAAGAACATCATAACGTTAAAAATCTGAACCAATCAAACCGTTCGGTTATTTTTGGATTTATTTACAGCGGCATAATAACTTTTTTCATAATTTTGACTTCCGCCTCAACAATCGCTTCCGGAGAAATCAACAATCTAACGATGGAACAAATCTCCAACGCCCTGGCCCCTTTGGCCGGCGGCTGGGCCTCGGTTCTTTTCGCGGTCGGGCTTATCGGTTCGGGAATTCTTTCCATTCCAATTTTAATTTCCACTTCCGCCTACGCCGTGGCTGAATATTTCAATTGGCCGGACGGCTTGAATAAAAAACCAAGCAGGGCGAAAGGATTTTATTCCGTGATAACCCTTGGTTTTATCATCTGCCTTTTGGCTTTGGCTCTCGATGTAATGCCGGTAAAACTGATATTTTATTCTCAAATTTTGGTGGGATTATTGGCGCCGATTTCGATTTATTTCATCACCCGCATCGCCTCCAGTAAAAAAATAATGGGCCGATACCGATGCCATTATTTGAGCGTCGTTTTGGGCTGGCTTACTATTTTGTTTCTGGTCGCGGGAGATTTATTATTTATCGGACAAATAATTTTCTAATTTTTAATTTTGTCCCCCTGCGCTCCCTTGGAGCTTCGGAGGACAGGTAATTTTTAAATAATTTTTAATTTCTCAATGTTTAAAAATTAAAGCATTAAGGAATTATTTATAAAATTAAAAATTCAAAAATTAAAAATTTTTGAATTCGTGCTTCTCTATCTTTTTGCCATTCTCGTTATTTTCGCCACCTTTTTGGGCGGTTTTTTCGCGCTCAAATTCAAATCCAAACTTGATTTATTGATGGCTTTTTCGGCCGGGCTTTTGATGTCGCTTGTCTTTTTTGAGCTTTTGCCCGAGATTGAACAATTGGGGCGCGATTTTGGCTTCTCTTTCGGCAACTTGATGATATTGGCGGCCGCGGGATTTTTATTTTTTCATCTTTTTGAAAAGTTTTTCATCATTCACGCTTGCCGCGAAAAAGATTGCCCCGTTGAAGAGCATCAATCAACAGGGGACTGGGGAACCATGGGAATCGCGATTCATAGTTTTCTGGATGGTTTGGTTATCGGCGCGGGATTCCAAGTCAGTCAAGCTTTTGGAATTGCCATAGGATCGGCCGTCATCTTCCACAAAATTTCCGACGGGCTCAACACAACGGTCCTGCTGCTAAAAAACCGGCGCGACAAAAAAAGAATTTTCTCGTGGCTCGCCGCCAATTCAATAATGACTTTCGCCGGAATATTTTTTTCAAAATTCGCGCCGATTCCGGAATTTTGCCTCGCTTTCATACTTTCCTTTTTTGCCGGCTTCTTTTTGTATTTGGGAGCTTCGGATTTATTGCCCGAAGCCCATCGCAAAAATTCTTCTTGGGGCTTGATCTTGGCCACCTCGGCCGGATTCTTTATTTTTCTCGCCATTTCCTTTTTCATCTAAAATGTTGACAAGATGAGATAAAGATTATAATATAGCATAAACTCATCAGTTCCTAAAAAATAAAAATCCAAGGGGGAAATCGTGAAAAAGGAGACAAAACGTTTTTTGGCAATCTTTTTTATAGTTGCTATTTTGGCAACTATGATTTTTCTTGCGGGCGCCCTGATAATTAAGCCCGAAAGGACAAAATACGAGCAAGATCGAGCATATATGCAAATTACACCTATTTCAGGAGGAATGTTATGAAGAAGTTTCTGGCGGTTGCGATTTGCCTGCTTTGCGCGTTCGCGCTGGCAAGCGGAGCAGATCTTGTTCTTGCGACGGAAAGGATTGTCACAACGGATCCCGACGGAAAGAAAATCGAGTGGTTTTGGGATAACGGTGAGCTTGCGGCCGAAAAAACCTTGGGCCACACCGATATGCCCGGAGGATTTAAGGCTCGAAATATCTCTTTACAATTCTACGGAAAACCCACTCGGCATATTGACTTGGCGGACGCCATGGAAATGGTCAGAACCGGATGCAAGATTCCGGTATTCGTGGAAGGCGATAGGAGAATTTCATCTTTTTTTCCTTTTACCAAAAAAGAAGAAAGCTTCTCGGCAAATCTCTTTTACTCCTTTAAGGATAAAAGATTTGCCGAAGAGGTTCTCGCCGCGCCCAACAAAAAATATACCGCGCTTGAATTAAGTATATTGCTTGCTCTCGGCGCGATAATTATATTCATTTCATTGATATTGACGCTCGCGGAAGCTAATCTTTACTTCTACTCCGGAAGAAAGTACGGAAAGCCAATAATATTTCTTTTTTTAACGGTAATCTTTTGCTATGGCATGCCTTTTTTTCTTGATACTATCGGGCAACCGATTATTTCAATTAAAAATTTGATAGTTCCATTATTGCTTGGCTTTTTATCCGGAACAGCCTTCTTTGCTCTTTTTTACGCTTTCACGGAACCGGCAAGAAGCGTCTCCACTCTTATCAAGAGGGGGACTATTCTTGGCATCGCGTATTTGCCAGCATATACACATATACTCACCGAAGCAGCCATCCGGCAATACGCAGTATTCGTTTTAATATGCACCATAATCGCGTTTTTCTCGGTATTACCGGTTTTTTCTCTTATTAATAAGGGAAGCGAAGCAATAAAAAAGATTGCTTCGCAACCTACATGGCGAGATTTTTAATCAGTCCGGCGGGGTAACCCAGCCATCTTACCCGGACTCCAAATAACTGGAGCCCGGTTTTTTATTGCGCGAGAATTCCGCACCCTCCCCTCCTTTTAAAGGAGGGGCTTAGGGGGAGGTAATTTTAGGATTTGAATTACCCCATCGCCTCGTTCGAGCCTGTCATTCGGTTCTCAGACCCGAATGGGGGGCTCTCAGAGCCTGAAAGGCCTGCGGACGCTTCCCCTTGAAAAGAGGGAGAGGAAGCCGGGTTCACGGCTTAACATTTTGATAAAGCCCATGTTAGAATAAACAAACCATGATCCTTAACCGCGATTTGAATTTCTCGATCATTCTTGATAATATCAGAAGCGTGGAAAACATCGGCGCGATTTTCAGGACCGCCGATGTTTTGGGAATTGCCAAAATTTATTTGGCGGGAGTTTCGGGAATCACTTATTCCGGCCAGGAAAAAATTCTGCATCCCAAAGTGGAAAAAACGGCGCTGGGCGCCCAAAATTTCATCCCCTGGGAACATTGGGAAAATATTGGCGAACTTATTGATAATTTGAAGAGTCAAAATATTAAAATCGTTTGCTTGGAAAACAATGTTCCAAATGCCAAAAATATTCTTGAATTTGAGCCGCAATTCCCTTTGGCTTTGATTGCCGGAAACGAAGTGGAAGGAATCAACGCCCAAATTCTTGAAAAATCGGACGCAATCATCCAAATCCCGATGTTTGGCCAAAAAGAGTCGCTCAATGCAGCTTTAAGCGAAGGAGGGCGAACCGCGGAAATGAATTAATTAATCCAGACATTCAATGTCGAGATCCCAGACATTGAATGTCTGGATTCCCGTTCGTAGGTTAGCATAAAGTTCGCATTTGTTCGTATAATTATCATCATGTCCAATCCACTCCAAAAAGCGGCCGAGATTTTAAAACTGAAAAAAGAACACCTTCAAATCCTTTCCGTTCCCCAAAGAGTCGCGCAAGTAAATTTTCCCGTCAAAATGGATTCGGGAGAAGTTAAAATATTCTCGGGCTACCGAGTGCAGCATAATAACGCGCGAGGTCCGTATAAGGGCGGAATCCGCTATCATCAATCTTGCGATTTAGAAGAAGTTTCGGATTTGGCTTTTTGGATGTCAATGAAATGCGCCGTGGTTAATATTCCATATGGGGGCGGAAAAGGGGGAGTGGTTGTCAATCCCAAAGAATTATCCGCCAAAGAATTGCAGCGTCTCACCCGCGCCTACACAAGAGCAATCGCCGATGTGATCGGGCCGTTTAAAGATGTGCCGGCGCCCGATGTTTACACCGGTCCGCGCGAAATGGCATGGATTTTTGACGAATACAGCAAAATCGTCGGCAAAAAAACTCCGGCCGTGGTGACGGGAAAACCTTTGGCTATCGGCGGATCGCTCGGACGCGATATCGCAACAGCCCTTGGCGGAGTTTATGTATTGGAACAAATCATTAAAAATCTGAAATGGCGAGATAAAAAACTTTCGGTTGCCATTCAGGGGTTCGGCAACGCCGGATCGAACGCCGCCAAACTTTTGGCCGAGAGAGGATTCATTATTATTGCCGTGGCGGATTCCAAATCGGCTATTATTGCCGATGATCCGGAAGCAGGCCTTAATATCAAAGCGCTTCTCAAATTCAAACAAAAAACCGGATCGGTTGTGAACTTTCCGGCAACCAAAGAAATTTCGCAAAAAGAATTGGTGCTGGCTCCGGCCGACATTTTGATTCCGGCAGCCCTTGGAGGATTGATTACTCCCGACGACGCCAAAGAAATAAAAGCCAAGATGGTTTTGGAACTTGCCAACGGACCGCTTAAAGAAGGAGCCGAAGAAATTTTAATAAAAAGAGATGTTTTGGTCGTTCCGGATATTTTAGCCAATGCCGGCGGAGTTACCGTGAGTTATTTTGAATGGTTGCAGAATGTAACCAAGAAAAAATGGAGCGAGCAAAGAGTTTTTGAAGAATTAAAAAAAACAATGGATAAAGCCGCCAAAGAAGTTTGGCAAATTTCGCGAAAACATAAAACAGATATAAGAACCGCCGCCTATGTCTCGGCGGTTGGGAGAATAGCGAAAGCAATCAGAATTAAATAATTATGATGCGGAATATGCAAAACTTATGCCAACCTACCGCGTCCTCCGTAGCTTTATGCAAAGGAGGACGGAAATGCGGAATGAATTCATTTCGCATGTTCGCAAAGTCGGCATAAAGTCCGTAGTTTCGCATAATAATTGTGCCCGAACTCCCCGAAGTTGAAACAATAACGAAACAGCTCGATAAATCCGTTTCAGGCAAAAAAATAAATGAGGCGGAAATTTTTGTTCCCAAAATCGTAAAAAATTCCAAAAAAGAATTTGAAAAAATCATTTTCGATGCTAAAATTAAAAAGATCGGCCGCCGGGCGAAGCTGGCGATATTCGAACTTAATAACGGCTGGTCTTTGCTTATCCATTTAAAACTCACGGGACAGCTGATTTTTAATGGAGAAAAAAACAAGCACACGGCCGTAATCTTCAATTTTTCCGACGGAACTCGGCTTATTTTCAACGATTTGCGCAAGTTCGGATATATTAAACCGATAAAAACCGAGGATCTAAACGATTTTTTTGAGAAAGAAAAAATCGGCCCGGAACCGCTTTCGGAAAAATTCGCTCTTGCCGATTTTAAAAATATTCTCCAAAAAAGGCCAAAAGCTAAAATCAAACAATTTTTAATGGATCCCAAAAGCATTGCCGGCATCGGCAATATTTACGCCGATGAAATTCTTTTTGCTTCCAAAATCCATCCCTTAAGGAGAAATCAAGACCTTTCCACCGAAGAAATCAAAAATATTTTTAAAAATATCAAGAAAATTCTCGCCAAAGCCATTGAGCTGCGCGGAACTTCGGTTGAAAATTATGTTGACGCCAAGGGCCAAAAGGGCGAATTTGAAAAAAAATTAAAAGTCTACGGCCGCGAAGGCGAAAAATGCGTCAAATGCGGCGGAGAAGTCAAGCGAATCAAAATCGGCGGACGCTCGGCGCATTTTTGCCCAAGCTGCCAAAAATAACCAATCGCTTGCGGCGCATCGCATATCGAAAACAGCGGATTGCCAATCGCATGTCGCTTATCGGAATTCAAATTTTTGAAATTAGCGATCCGCGAACAACAATTTGCGATTTACGATACGCGATACGCGGTTGGCAATATGCGATTATGGGCCGAATACAAAAACTTCGAGAACAAAAAAAAATAGAACAAATCGAACAAGCCGAACAAAAATCGGCCAGAAGCGGAAAAATACTCAAGTGGGGAGCAGCCATTGTGATCGCTATCGCGCTGGTTGTTTACGGAGCATCTCTTTTTAAAGGCGAAAAAACCGGCGAAACGGCGCCAAGCCAAAGCCCTCAAACAAGCGCAACGCCCCAAGAATCTCTTTTTCCTTCGCTTAATCCGCAAAATAACCAAACATCAATGGAAAATAAAATTGCTGTGATCGAAACCGACAAAGGCGCCATAAAGTTGGAACTATTTTCAAAAAACGCGCCAAAAACAGTTGATAATTTTGTAAAACT
>LCEC01000004.1 GCA_000997475.1 Parcubacteria group bacterium GW2011_GWB1_42_6 | reverse complement strand
ATCGCCGGTTGTTTTGCCGCGGGAAAAAACGGTTATCGCTTTGCAATCTTCCCCGGCTCCAAGCTTAAATATTGCAAATTTGATCATTGAAGAAATTTTGCTGGGGAATGAAAAAATCACGCCGCCGGCAATCGAAGAAAAAAATCCTTCGCAAGCGAATCCTCCGGCTGAAAATTCCGCGCCGTCCGTTTTTGAATCAGCGCCTGCCGGGCCGGGACTTGGCGGATCTCTTGAATCCGGCGAAGGAATCGATTTGATTCCCGAAACGGAAATCATTTTTGCTCCGGCCGCCGTTTCAACTTCCACTTCGGCCCTGTTTTATTTTAAATCTTCGCCCGAAGGAAGCGGTTTTGAATGCCAAATTGATGGCGCCGCTCCAACTCCTTGCGCTTCTCCCGCGATTTACGAAAATCTGGACGAAGGGCCGCATTCTTTCAAAGTTTGGGCGGTTAACAAAGCCGGACGCGACGAAACTCCGGCCGAATACAACTGGAATATCAATTTCGCGCCCGAAATCCAAATGGAAATTTTGGATTACAAAATGACTCAAATCGATTTTACGGTCCAATGGACGAGTTCTTCAACCGATATCGCTTATTTTGATGTTGAATCAAAGATAGGCTCGAACGGAGCGTGGACAAATTGGATTTCAAATACGGCTGAAAATTCGAAATCTTTTCAGGCTTCTTTTGACGATTCGGTTTATTACTTTCGCGCTCGAGCCATGGATGCGGGCAGCAATCCGAGCGAATGGGTTGAAAAATCGGTTTTGATTTGCCAAAAGCCGATTATAATAAACGAGATAATGTATAATCCCCATCCGGGTTTGGACAGTTATTACGAATATGTTGAAATCCACAACCGGGCTCCCGTTTCTTTGGATTTAACCGGTTGGAAATTCGTTTCGCAGGATAAAAAACACGATCTTGAAATTGACGCGTTTTTCGGTTCCGGACCTATGGCGCTGGAAGCCGGCGGTTTCGCTTTGATTTCGGATAAGATTTCAACTTCAACCGTTCAAAATATTTATGACGGATATTACTCGATTCCGGAAAACGGCCCTTTGGCTTTAAGATTGAATATTGACGATGCTTCAATGGATCTGGCCAATTCAAACCGCAAAATTTCCATTTTAAATTCTTCGGGCGAAGAAATGGATTATATAGATTATCAAAGTTATTGGGGAGCGAATGGAAACGGCAAATCTTTGGAAAGAATCAATTCCCGGGCGATTTACGCCCAAAGCCGGAATTCATGGTCTGAATCGGCAAATGAAGGGGGAACGCCAAACGCGATTAACGGCTCTCTGAATGAAACGGCCGGAACGATAATTGACGATCGTGTCGTTATCGCCAAAAACTTTATTTGGCCCGAATCCGGTTCTCCTTATTTTCTTTTGTCCAACGCTCGCCAGTATCCAACCGTAAATTCAAGCACCACTTTGATTATTGAGCCGGGCGCGGTTTTGAAGCCCCATGGCAAATTTTATTATTCCCTTTTTATCAAAGGCGCGATAAAGGCTCTGGGTTCAACAGAAAATCCGATTTTTGTAACTTCGGAAAATTCTTCTCCCCAAGCGGGCGATTGGGCAAGCGGATTTTATTTCAGCCCGGAATCTTCGGGATCGATTTTTAAAAATGTCATTTTTGAATATGGCGGATCGGTTATGTCTTGGCCCAATCCCAAAAGGGCGGCAGTTTATATCAACGGCGCCAATGTTGAATTTTCCGATTGCATTTTTCGTGAAAGCCAAACTCATTTTTTGGAATTGATCGGTTCAAATTCAATCGTTAAAAATTCAACTTTTTCAAGCAGCACGGATTACGCGATTTTTATCACCGGATCTTCCTCGCCGCGAATTTTGGGCAATATTTTCTCCAATCAAGAACACAAAGGCGAGGCGATTCATATTGAAAACCAGGCAAGCCCCGCGATCGGCGGAAACGATATTTCGGGTTTTTCCAAGGCGATTTTTGTTAAAAGCTCGTATCCTGAAATTTCGGCCAATACCATTGCGGATAATTCTTACAACGGTTTGTTTGTCGATGATCTTTCCGTTTTTTCGCGGGATGCGATCTTTAAAAATAATATTGTGTATATTCTTGAGGGAAGTTCCGGCCATAATCTAAGAATCGCCGCAAGCACAACTTTAACGATTGAACCCGGAACAATTTTAAAGGCAACTCGCGGCATTATCGCTCTGGAAGTCCAAGGCCGCCTGATCGCCCAAGGCAATTCCAGTTCCACCCTGATAACCTTCACTTCCATCAAAGACGATTCAATCGGCGGGGACACCAATAACGACGGCGCGGATTCGTTGCCCGATTCGGAAACAGGCGAGTGGATCGGGCTTGAATTTTTGGCCGGAAGCGAATCGGAGTTGGATTTCACGCGTATAAAATACGCCGGACTCGTCCATAATTATTCGGGTGATTACAAAGATCCGTCAAAAATTTTGCAGATTGATCCGGACGCGACTGTAAATCTGGGCAATGTAACGGTAGAATGATTTACCCCCTCTTAAATAAGAGGGGGTTGGGGGAGTTAATTCAATGATGTATTAATAAATGTCATAACCCCTCCTACCCTCCCCTTATCTTAAGGGGAGGAGAAAATTCAACGGCTCAACGCGTTGAGCCGTTGGATTTTTGCGTTTATTTGTTTCAGGCTAACGGTTTTTATTGTTGCTATATATACACGCATTATTTATAATAAATGCATGGAGAATGCGAATAAAAGACAATTAGGGCAATTTTTCACCAAAAATTCAGACTATATTCTGAATAATTTGGATCGGTTTATAAGGGGGAAAAGCATCACCGACCCATTTGCGGGAGATGGCGATCTAATCCAATGGAGCAAGAAAAATGGAGCAAAAGAAGTTATCGGGTATGATATTGACGAAAGATATATAAATCATAAAACAATATATAAAAACGACAGCATTTTGGAGCCAAAAGAGTATAAATTCGTATTGACAAACCCTCCCTATCTGAATATCAATAAGGCGAATGACCAAATCAAGGGAGATTATTTTTGCAAATTCAACTTTGAAGACCTGTATCAAATCTCGCTTGCCTCGATTATGAAAAGCGAGGAAGGGATCGTCATTGTGCCCATAAACTTTTTGTCCGCCGAAAATTCCAAAGGAATCAGGAATCTGTTTTTTTCAAAATTTAAGATTATTGAACTGAACTACTTTAAAGAGAAAGTTTTTTCGGATACAACCAATAATGTCGTAGCTTTTTATTATAAGAAATTGGCTTATCCGGAAGATAAATTTTCTTTCAAAATAAACATTTATCCCGAAAATAAAGCTTCCGAAATAAAGCTCGAAAAAAAATACGGATGGAAGATCGCGGGAGATTTTTTGAACAAAATAGAAGATGTAAAAAATATCCTGAAAATAAGAAGATTGACGGAAAGCGATATAAAACCGGGCAAAATAAAGGCGATAGCCGCTTATAACCATATCGAAAACATCATTCCAATCAAAATATCGGAAGACTTGCAAAAAATAATAGATTCAAACATTATTTTTTTAAAAGCCATAGATACCGGCTCAAAAGACGGGAAAATAGCGCTGGAAAATATCAAACAATACGGAGTTGATTGCCTGATCAGCAAGGAATCTTCCAGGCATATGATTTATCTTGTTTTTGAGAACGAAATATCGATTAAAGATCAAGAAAAAATCATTTTGCGCTTCAATCAAAAGCTTAATCAATTGAGGGACGATTATCTTTCGCTGTTTCTAACCAATTTCAGAGACAATGACAGGAAAAGAATTTCTTTTGATTTTGTTTATAAATTTATCAATTATATTTATATAAATGAAATAAACAAAAACTTGAGGCCCAATACATTAAATATATAATTTATGGACAACTTGGAACTGGTGGATTATTGCGTTAAGCATCCCGAAAGCTTTTTGGACACAAATTACATGTTTCCGGAAAAGCATAAAAATTTGGATTTGTATGTCGAAAAAAGCAAAGAAGTTAAAGATAAGCTTATCGCAATCAAACAGATTAAAGACAAAAAAGATTCGGGCGAGGTTTTGAATCAAATTTTTGACGACTTGCGGAAAATCTTAATAAAATACGCCAATTATTCGGAATTTGGCTGTTTTATCAATGCGTGCGATTCAAAGATTGAAGAAGCATCCAAGGATTTGAATCTTCTGAAATTGATAACCGGCTTATATTTGGAAAAAAGGGATATTGGCGATATCACTCCCGCGGAATGGGTTCAGGCGATCATTGATAAAGGATCATCCAGACGCAAAGGAAACGCGGGAGAAAACAAATTAGCGCAAATTTTGATTAAAAACGGCTTTGCAAAAGTTCAAGATATGGAGGAATTCAATAAAAAAACCAAAGCTTTTTCTTTTTTCTCGAAATCAAAAAATGGCAATTTTTCCATAAAAAGCTTGAAAGATCATCTGGGAATAAAATTGGGAGCAAAGAATCAAGGAAAATGCTTGGATTTGATTATAAAGCGAGATTCCGATGTATATTTTCTTGAGGCAAAGCATATGAGCACTTCCGGAGGAGAACAAAACAAGCAAATGGTTGAAATCATAGATTTAATAAAAAATTGCCCGTCAAAAAGCGATTATCATTTTGTCGCGTTTCTGGACGGGATTTATTTCAATATCATCTTTGATCCTGAAAGAACGATCAAAGATAAAAAGCAAAAAATAAGGTCTGCAAACAACAGAAGGATATAATAAAAAGTTTAAAGAAAAACAAGGCCAATTATTTTATTAATACCGTCGGATTTTTAAAGCTTTTTTCTTGATTAGTTGGAACAGAAAAAGGTGCTCGACACTTTTTTTGAATTCTTGTTTTTTCCTTGGGCGGAGTCATTGTTGAATAAAAAAATAATTAAAAATTTACTCTATATCTTTTTAAAAATATGACCTCAATAAATTTTAAATGTCCATATTGCAGTCATCCAACAACGATCACTGATCCAAACTATTTTGATTGTTGGCAAAGAATGCATGTTATTAAATCCGACAAAGGAGATGTTGGGTTATTTATTCAATCAATTACTTGCCCCAATAAAGAATGTCAAAAACTATGGCTTCGAATGGAGATGAATTCCGTTGATTATAAGGGTATAAGACAAGATTGGAATGTCATTCACCAATGGCAATTATTACCAGAATCGGAAGCAATGGTTCTGTCGGATTATATTCCGCAGCCAATACAGCAGGATTATTACGAAGCGTGCCGTATTCGGGATTTAAGCCCAAAGGCTTCAGCAACACTTGCTCGTAGATGTCTGCAGGGTATGATTCGTGATTTTTGGGAAATTAAAAAATCACAACTAAAAGACGAAATAGATGAACTCAAAGACAAGGTTGATCCGGATGTTTGGGAAAGTATAGATGCTGTTCGTAGTGTTGGAAATATAGGTGCACACATGGAAAAGGATATAAATATTATCGTTGATGTTGAACCGGGTGAAGCACAGCTCTTGATAGGATTAATAGAACAGTTAGTTGACGACTGGTATGTTGCTAGGGAGAGTCGAAAAAAGCGTACTGAAGAATTGAAGAGACTTGTTGCCAATAAAGAAATGCAAAAAAAATAGTGTAGTAGGAGAAAATTCACAAGATGTGCTAAATAATATTTAACTCATAAAATCCAACGGCTCAACGCGTTGAGCCGTTAAAAAAAGCCTCGAGCGAGGCTTTTTTAGCAAGATGTTTTTTATCCAAAATAAACTTTCTTTGTTTTTTCAAACATTTGATCGAACGAAAATTCTTTGAGTTTTTCTTGCGAGTTTCGGATGAATTTTTGGGCGAGATCGGGGTTAGCCGAAAGATAAAGAATTTTTTGGGCGAGTTCTTGGGGGTCGCGGGGCTTAACGAGCAAGCCGTTGTGATCATTCTGAATCATTTCGGGAACGCCGCCGATTTTGGAAGCAACCACCGGAATTTGGGCCGCCATTGCCTCTAAAATCGTGTAGGGCAGGCCTTCTTTGATTGATGGCAACGCGAACGCGTCAAAAGCTTTCAAATATCGGGAGGCTTTTTCTTTTTGGCCCAAAAGAACAAATCTTTCGGCCAGATTTTTTTGCTTGATCATTTCTTCAAGCAACGGCCTCATTCGGCCCTCGCCGATAATCGCGAATTTGATATTTTTGGCGGCGGGATTTTTGGAAATTATCCAAGCGGCTTCAACCAAAAATTCAAGCCCTTTTTCGGGATAAAAATTGGCGATCGAGCCGATTATTTTTGTTTCGGGATTGATATTTTGTTTGAATAATCGGCGGCGGGCTTCGTCTCTTGGCAGGAAATCGATATTTTGCAAATTAATGCCGTTATGGATAACTTCGATTTTTTCGCTCGGCGCGATTTTATGTTTCAGCCAAAGATTTTTGTCGTTTTGGCAGACGCAGATGATTTTATCTTTAAAGCCGGCGGAAAATTTCTCGAGCCGCAAAAAAAGTTTTTTTTGAGGAGCGGCGAAAGGCGCTTCAAAAACGGCGCCATGGACGGTGTAGATTACTTTGGCTTTTTTTCCCGCCGCCAAAGAGCCTATAAATCCGGCTTTGGAGCTGTGGATATGGATTATGTCCGGTTTTTCTTTTTTTATAAGACTTTTGATTTCAAAAAAAGCGGCGATATCTTTAATCGGATTTACGCGCCGATGGAGATTTTTTACCATCATGCTTTTTATGCCGCGCCGGGCCAATTCATTAAAAAATGCTCCGTCGCCATCGGGGCCGGCGGCTACCAGCGTTTCGTTGGAACTCAAAAACTCCGCGGCCAAATCCGCCGCGTTTTTTTGCGCTCCGCCCCACTCGGATTGGGTGATTAAATAGAGAATTTTGGGCATATCGGCGTCTTGCTAAACCGCTAATCTTTTGCAAATATTGCTAATTTACGAATCTATGCAAATTAAATCCATTCGCAAGACTGACAATAATTCGTAATTTAGCAGGGTTCAATGGTTTACTTTTGGCCTCTTTTGAGCTAATCTTAATATAAAGATGGATTTAAATCAAACCTTGAAGGGTTGCTTTTTTCGTTGAAAAAAGCAAATTTTTGCCCATCTTTATTTTATAAAAATATGAATGAATCAAACAATCAAACAGCTTTGGTGGTTGGCGGAGCCGGTTTTATCGGTTCCACTTTGGTTGATGAGCTTATTAAAGAAGGATGGCGCGTCAAAATTATTGATAATTTTCTGACCGGCAAAAAGGAAAATCTCAATCCCGAAGCCGAGTTTTATGAATTGGATGTTCGGAATTTGGAAAAAATCAAGCCGGTTTTTGAAAATGTTGATTATGTTTTTCATTTGGCGGCTTGGCCTCGGATACAAATCTCAATTGAAAATCCGGTTGAGAGCAATGATATAAATTTGGTAGGCACTTTGAATGTTTTGGTGGCGGCCAGAGACGCGAAAGTAAAAAGAATGATTTACAGCGCTTCTTCTTCGGCTTACGGCCGGCAGGAAAAAAATCCATGGAGAGAAGATATGGCCCCCAACCCGATATCTCCTTACGGCTTGCAAAAATATGTCGGCGAAATTTATTGCCGAATTTTCAGCGAAATTTACGGCTTGCCGACCGTTTGTTTGCGCTATTTTAATGTTTATGGCCGAAGGCAGAGTTCCGAAGGGGCCTATTGTTCCGTTTTGGGGACTTTTTTTAATCAGAGAAAAAGCGGCCAAACAATGACAATCGTGGGTGATGGAGAACAAAAGAGAGATTACACCAATGTAAAAGATGTTGTGAGAGCCAATATCTTGGCTGCCAAAAGTCCAAAAGCGGGCAAGGGGGAATTGATAAATATCGGCCGGGGACGCAGTTACAGCGTCAATCAGGTTGCCCAAATGATAGGCGGACCGAAAACAAATGTCGCTCCTCGTTTTGAAGTGAAAGAAAGTTTGGCCGATAATGCTCGAGCCAAAGAACTTCTGAATTGGGAGCCGGAAGTTGATTTGCCGGATTGGATTGAAGAATATAAAAAAGAGGTTGGTTTATGAAAAAAGTTTTGATATTTTCCACAGCTTATCTGCCAATGATTGGCGGAGCGGAAATAGCCGTCAAAGAAATCACGGATCGTTTGAAAGACTGGGAATTCGATTTGGTTTGCGCCAGGATTAAAAAAGATTTGCCCGAACGGGAAAAAATCGGCCGGGTAAATGTTTGGCGCGCGGGAAAGGGCCGCGGAAAGCGGGACAAATTTTTATTTCCCTGGCTTGGTTTCCGCTTGGCGCAGAAACTCTACGGCCAAAACAAATATGATTTGGTTTGGGCGATTATGGCCTCGTTCGGAGGATTGGCGGCTTTGCTTTTCAAGGGACAATTCAGCGGCGTGCCTTATGTTTTGACTCTGCAAGAAGGAGATTCTTTGGAACATATCAAATCGAGATCAAAATGGCTCGGTTTTATTTACAAAAAAATTTTTCAGAGAGCGGATCACATAACCGCGATCAGTGTTTATTTGAAAGAGTACGCCAAATCGCAGGGAGTTTCGGAAGAAAAGATTTCGGTTGCGCCAAACGGAGTGGACTTTAATAAATTCTCCCTCTTTCGCTGCGCGGGCGGAGCCGCGGAAGGGCGCGCGATTTTCAAAATCGCGGAATTAAAAAAGAAGCTTGGCATAAAAGGAGATGAAAAAATAATAATCACGGTTTCGAGATTGGTTGAAAAAAACGGAATTGGCGATTTGATCGAAGCGATGGAAAAAATAAAAATTCCGGCCAGACTTTTGATTTTGGGATCGGGGCCGCTGGAAAAAGATTTAAAATCGCTGGCCGAAAAATCGGATTTGAAAGAAAAAATTTTATTCTTGGGCGAAAAGCCCAACGAAGAGGTGCCTCTGTATCTGGCTTTGGCCGATGTTTTTTGCCGTCCTTCCCTTTCGGAGGGCCTGGGAAACTCTTTTTTGGAAGCGATGGCCGCCGGAGTGCCCGTAGTCGGCGCCAAAGTTGGAGGAATTCCCGATTTTCTGAAGGATCCTTCGGCGGATTCGGCAATCTCATCGCGGACAAGTTTGGGACAAGCTACGGGTTTATTTTGCGAAACCAAAAATCCCGCAGATATTGCCGAAAAAATAATGATGATTTTTGAGGACGAAAAACTAAGATTGGAATTGATAAAAAACGCCGGCAAAATGGTTCGGGAAAAATACGATTGGAAAATAATTTCAGAACAAATGGAGGGTATTTTTAAAGGATTAACCGATTAAGAGATGAAAAACAACCGGCTTTTGATTATTTCCGGGTCTTTTCCGCCCTCGTCCGGAGGGCCGGCTTCTTTGCTGGCCAACCTGATTCCCGTTTTGGCGAAAGAGGGTTTTAAAATAACCGTGCTCACATTCGGGGACGATGAAAAAAACAAGCTGCCTTGCCGGGTGGAGAGAATTTCCCGGAAAAAAAATAAATTTTTTCGGATATTGAATTTGGTCAGCCGGGCGGTGATTTTGGCTTTTAAAAACGATCAAATTTACGCGTTTGACACTTATTGGCCGGGATTTTCCGCTTTGATCGCGAGCGCTGTCTGCCGCAAACGCTTAATAGTCCGTTTTACCGGGGATTCGGCCTGGGAAACGGCTTTAAATTCGGGTCTTGCCGAAAATGACGATTTTTTCTCTTTTCAAAAAAGATTCGTAAATTTAAAAATTCATGTTTTAAAAATTTGCCGCGGCGCGATTTTAAAAAATTGCCGGGTTGTTGTCACCGATTGCGATTTTAATAAAAAAGTTTTGGAAAGTTTCGGAGTCAAAAAAAAGCGGATAGAAGTCGCGCGCAATTCCGTGGATTATTTGCCGATTCCGTCCGATTTCAACAAGGAATTTTTCAAAAAACAAAATAATTTGAAAGAAAAAGTCATTTTGACCGTTTGCGGGATGATCCCGGGGAAAGGCGTGGAAAAAATTCTGGAAATTTTGCCCGATCTCAAAAAAGATTTTCCCGAAATTTCTTTTGTCGGTTTGGGCGGCGGGCCGGAGCTGGAAAAACTGGCCGGGAAATCGCGCGAACTTAAAAATCGATTCGGCGTTGACGCGAGATTCTTGGGCGATTTGCCCAGAAATGAAGTCATATTTTGGTATTTGGCCGCTGACGCTTATATTTTAAACACCAGGCACGAAGGAATGGCTCATACTTTGTTGGAGGCTGCTTATTTGGGAACGCCTGTGGCGACAACAGGCGCGGGAGGCAATCCGGAGATAATTGAAGACGGTCATACTGGATTGGTTTTTGATTTTAACGACGGAGAACAAATAAAGTCGGCTTTGAAAAAGATTCTCTTCGACAATGATTTGGCCGAAAAATTAGCCGCCAATGCCGGGGAAAAATTAAAATCAAATTTTTCTTGGAAAAAGGCGGTTGAGGCCAATTTGCGAATTTTAAAATATTGAATCAATGAAAATCTTAGCTATCGGGCTTGATAAAAATATTGCCAAATCGGGGTCTCCGGAATCTTCGCGGCAGGAGGAATACAGCCGTCTTTTTGACGAAACGCACATACTTGTTCTCGCTTCGGGCCAAGACAAAAAGATAGGCGAAAAATTATGGATTTATTTTTCCTCGGGTTCCAATAAAATTCTGAAATTTTTTTCTGCCGTCAAAAAGGGGGGATTGATAATTAAAAACCGGCGGATTGGCGTTATAACCGCGCAAGATCCGTTTTTTGCGGGGCTCATCGGTTTTTGGCTCAAAAGAAAATTCGGAGTAAAATTGCACATTCAAATTCACACTGATTTCTTGAATCCTTATTTCGGCCGGGAATCTTTTTTAAACGGAATCAGAATAAAGCTGGCGAAATTTTTATTGCCTCGGGCCGATGGAATCAGAGTCGTTTCCGAAAGAATCGCCGATTCCATTAAATCTTCGCGGATAAAATTGAAAGCCGAACCGGTTGTTTTGCCTGTTTTCGTGGACGTGGAAGGGATTAAGAGTTCGCTCGTAAGAACGAATTTGCGCTATAAATATCCGCAGTTCGACTTTATAATTTTAGCAGCTTCCCGTTTAACCAAAGAGAAGAATCTTTTGCTTGCGATTCGCGCGATGGCGCGGGTGTTGAAGGCCAAACCGAAAATTGGGATGATAATCGCCGGAAACGGGCCGGAGCGGGAATTTCTTTTAAAGAAAATAAAGAGCATGGAATTGGAAAGAAACATTATTCTCGAGCCGTGGGCGGGCGATTTGGTTTCTTATTTGAAGACCGCCGATCTCTTTCTTATTTCTTCCAATTATGAAGGCTACGGCCGGACGATTGTTGAAGCCGTGGCGGCGGGATGCCGCGTTATTTCCAGCGACGCGGGAATAAGCCGCGAATTTTTGGACCGCGCCTCAATTTTCAGCGTTGGCGATGAAAATGATTTGCGCGACAAGATTCTCGGAGCGATCGGCGGAAATCTCGCGCCGGCGAAATCTTTAGCGCCAACAACAAAGGAACAATATCTGATCAATTATAAAAGAGCGTTGGAAAATTGCCTATGAAATTATTATTTTTAACCCAAAAGGTCGACAGGAACGATGATGTGATGGGATTTGTCCATTCCTGGCTTTTAAAATTTTCTCGGAAATTTGAGAAGATCATCGCGGTCTGTCTTGAAAAAGGAGAATATAATTTGCCGAAAAACGTAAAAGTCCTTTCTTTAGGCAAAGAAAGCGGCCGATCACGCTTGAAATATCTTTTTAATTTATATAAATTTATAATCAAAGAAAGAAAAAATTACGATTGCGTTTTTGTCCATATGAATCAGGAATATGTTATTTTGGGCGGGTTGATTTGGCGTTTTTTGGGCAAAAAAATCATCTTTTGGCACAATCATCGCCACGGAAGTTTTTTTACTTGGCTTTCGGCCAAAATTTCCAACGCGGTTTTTTATACTTCCCCTTTTGCTTATACGGCCCGTTTTAAAAATGCCAAAATCGCGCCGGCCGGAATAGACGCGGAGGTTTTTAAAAGAAATGAAAATATTCAAAAAATTCCCCGTTCCATTTTGTGTTTGGGCAGGATTTCTCCGGTGAAAAGACTGGAAGTTTTAATCGAAGCGGCCGAGGAATTGGAAAAAAACGGGGTTGAATTTGTTTTGAATATTATTGGAGGCGCGCCCGAAAGAGATAAAGAATATTTTGAGAAAATAAAAACGCTTTCCCGAAATTTGGAAGAAAAAGGAAGAATCAAATTTTTGGGCGAAATCTCCAATCTCAAAACGCCGGAAATTTACAATCAAAACGAGATTTTTGTCAATTTGACCCCCGAAGGATCCTTGGATAAGACGATCCTGGAAGCGATGGCCTGCGAAGTCCCGGTTGTCGTCGCGAATAAATCATTTGAAAAAGATTTGCCCGGCCGGCTGATTTTTGAAAACAGCCGGGATTTGGCGGAAAAAATTTCAGCTTTGCTCAATGCGCCGTTTGACGAAAGAAAAACGCTTGGCCGGCAATTAAGGGCATATTCGATCGAGAACCACGGCCTGGATAAATTAACGGAAAAAATAATTCGGGAGTTATGAAAATCTACTATGTCGCCAACGCCCGGATTCCCACCGAACGGGCGCACGGAATTCAGCTGGCCAAAATGTGCGAAGCCCTCGTCAAACAGGGCGTGGATTTGGAATTGGTCGTTCCCCGCAGGAAAAATGTTTTTTCCCGGCCAATGCAAGAATTTTACGGCCTCAAAACTCCGATAAAAGTAAAAAAACTTTTTTTTCTGAATTTTGGCTTTTCCAATCCTTTTTCTTACAATCTTAGTTCCTTTTCTTTCGCTTTTTCTTATTTTTTTTATCTTTTTTCCAAAAGGCTGAAAGGAGAAAAAGCGATTTTTTATTCGATTGACTTGGATGAAGTTTCCTATTTTATCGCTCCGATTCTCGGTTGGCCGGTTTTTTACGAGATGCACGACACCAAGAGAAAAAGATTTCTTTATTCCTATTTTTTCAAACGCGTCAAAGGGATTATAACGATCAGCGATCTGATCAAGGAAGATTTGATAAAAAAATTCGGCATTCCCAAGGAAAAAATTCTGGTTTTCCCCAACGGCATAGATCTTGATTTTTTTGCGCCGGCCAAAAGCCGCCAAGAATGCAGAAGAATTCTTCGGCTTTCCCAAAACAGGCCGATGGCGCTTTATTGCGGAAAGATTTACGATTGGAAGGGTTTGGAAATTCTTGTCGGGGCGGCGGCCAAAAAAAGCGAATGCGATTTTTGCTTAATCGGCGGCTCCGGGGAAGAACTGCAAAAATCGATCGGCATCGAAAAAATTCCGGCCAATATGGTTTGCGCCGGCCAAAGAGATTACAAAGAAGTTTCTTTATGGTACGGGGCGGCCGATGTTTTGCTGGTGTTGGGGACGAAACAAAATCCTTATTCTTATTATTACACTTCGCCGATGAAAATTTTTGAGTATATGGCCGCCAATCGTCCCATTGTCGCCAGCGCCACGCCGGCTCTCAAACAGATTGTTTCCCGAGAAGAAGTTTTCTTTTATGAACCCGATGATGTCGCTTCTTTAGCCGAAGCCGTGGGGTTGGCTTTGAATAGTTCCGAAACCGCTTGCCAAAAAATCCGCAAAGCCTCCGAAAAAGTGAAGCGCTTCGAATGGAGCAGACGAGCGGAAAATATTTTAAATTTTATAGAATCAAATCAAAATGGATCCAACGGTTGACCGGTTGAAATTTTATTTGTTGATTTTGGCGAGCCTGATCGTTTCGCCGCTGTTTTTTATTTTGATCCGTTTCAAAAAACGCGCGGTTTCGGGAAGCGGCTTGAAGATTCTGATTATTCCGCAATTAACCAGAATCGGCGACTTGGTCTGTTCCACGCCGGTTTTCGCCGCCATAAAAAAAACTTATCCGCAAAGCCGTTTGGCGGTTTTGGTTTCAAGCAAGGCGGCCGGAATTTTAAAAAATAACCCGCGCATCGACGATCTTTTGATATATGAAAACCAGAGCTTGAATCGGCTGATTAAAAAACTGCGCCGGGAAAAATTCGATTGGAGCTTTTCTCTCTCCGGAACGGCTTTAAGCTCTTTGATCGCTTTTTTGGGCATTGTTCCGAATCGGGTCAAAACCGTCCGCCAAAACAGGCCGGCCAGCGAAATATTGACTGATTGGCTTAACAATTTTAAACTTCTGTATCGGCATCACGCTTATTTGCCGGAGCATCATTTAAAACTTTTGCGGTTTATTGGAATAGACGATTTAAAACAAGAAAAGGAAATTTTCACGGGCGAACAAAGCGAAGAAAAAGCGCGAGATTTTTTTCGCCAAAACGGCATTTCGGAAAACGATTTTTTGGTCGGCATGAGCGTGTCGGCGGGAAACAAAGCCAAAGAATGGCCGGCCGAAAATTTTAAAAAAGTCGCCCGGCATCTTATTGAAAAACGCGGAGCCAAAATCATATTCATCGGATCCGCGGCCGACGAATCAAGAATAAACGAAGTTTCGGCTGGTTTGAAAGAAGGCGGCTTTTTCAAATCTTTTGATTCCGACTTGGCAAATTTGCCTTCGCTGATCAAGAGATTGAAATTATTCATATCCGTTGATACCGGACCAGTTCATGTCGCCCACGCTTTGAAGATCCCCTTGGTGGATATTGTCGGTCCGGTTGATCCCAATGAGCTTGTGCCGCGGGGCGAAAATATCATCGCGGTTAAATCGGGCGTTCCTCCTTCCATTTTCAGTTTCAAAGAAGCGGGCGATCCGCGCCAACAGCGTTTGGCGCTTGATTCAATAAAAACGGAGCAAGTCGAAGAAGCCGTTGAAAGTTTAATCAGATCAGCCAAAGAATCAGCTAATTTCAAAAAGACGGAATAAAAACCATGAAAACGATATTTTTCAGCTTGTCTTTCGAATATGTTTATAAAAATCTTTTCTTTTTTTCGGGCAGCGCTTTTTTCAGGCTGGGCGAAGCGCTAAAGGGACGCGATGACGTTCAAATTGTTTTTTTGCTGCCCGCCAGCTATGAAGAAAGCTTTCGGCCGTTCATCGAAGAAAAATTCGGCGCGAATCGCAAGATTGAACTCATTCATTATCCTTACGCCAAAAAAAGAAGTTTTTTTCAGAAACTGTTTTATTTTTTTTACGCCCACTTTATTTTTACCGGCACGACTTTTATGCTCACCACGATGGGAATGAGGCCCGGGGAACCGCCGGGGGGAGGCCGGATCTATTTGATGCCTTTAAAATTTCTCATCGCCAACACTTTCGGCCGGCTCAAATTCATGCGCGACAAAATCATTCCGGAAATTTTTTACCGGTCCTATTCAAAAGGCATTTTTGAAGACGCTTTTGAAAAATACAAACCCGATCTTGTTTTTGCTCCCCATCTTTTCGGGCAATTCGACCAGGCTTTGGTTGCCGAAGCCAATAAAAGAAAAATTTTGACTTTGGGAATGATTTCCAACTGGGACCATTTTGACAAATATTATATTCCGGTTCAAACGGACAAGCTTTTGGCGCAGAGCGAACAGATCAAGGATTTCGCGATGAGATACCAGAACTATCGGGCCGAACAAATTTTTCTGACCGGTTATCCCCAGTTTGATTTTTTGGGCAATGCCGATTACGCGGTTTCGAGGGAGGAGGTTTTGGATAAATACGATTTCGCGCCCGGCGCCAAATACATTTATTATATTTCGGGCAGCGCTTACTGCCCGGATGAGCCGGATGTCATTGAAAAAATATTGCGGTGGATCAAAGAGGGAAAACTTGATCCAGGCGTCAAGCTTGTCATCAGACCCTACATTGGCGGACGCGGAGCCGATCAGAATTTCGATATGAAAAAGTACAACAGCTTCAGAAGTAATCCTTCCGTGGTTTTTTTTGAAGAGACGCTTGATAACGGACAAAAAATGGCCGATTATTTCAATCTGATGCGCCACGCCGACATCGTTATCGCCGTTTACAGCACGGCCTTGATCGAAGCGGGGGTTTTTGACCGGCCGCTCGTGATTACCAATTTTGACGGATATAAAAAAAGACCGTTTTTCAGGTCCGTGAGGCGGTTTGGCTTGCGGGAACACTTCAAGAAAATCATTGAAACCGGCGGAGTCCGCAAGACGGAAAATTTCGAGGAACTTTTTGAAGCGTTGAGCGGCTATTTGAAAAATCCGAATCTTGATGAAGAAAAACGCGAAGTTCTCCGGAAAGAAGCTTGTTTCCAAACCGATAACCTGGCTTCAAAGCGGGTGGTTGACGCGATAATGAAATACGCGGGTCTAAATTAACCCCAATCTTTTTTTCAGGAGAATTTCGGCCAGCAAAAAATCGTTTTCCGTGTCGATATCGATCGCTTCGTGTTTGGGAAGTTTGACAAATTTCACTTTTTTGCCGGTGAGCAGGCGGTTGTTCATCAAAATATCGCGCCGCACGGCGATCACATCAACGTGGGCGAAGGCCGGAATAAAAAGCTGGCGCGCCATATTGGAAGGTTCGTCAAATCCCGTGAGCTCTTTGGAAATAAAAGGTTTCAATTCGTCATTTTCTATTTTCCAAAGCTTATATGGATGTTTGGGCGCGGAAGTGATCGTCCGGCAGGAGTCGGTTTGGGGATCGTTCATTAAGATTTCAACGCAGGCGTCGATTGATTCGGTTTTGCAAAGCGGCGTGGTGGGCGGAAGGCGCAAAATAACATCCGGTTTCCAATTTTCATTCTCTTCCATCCATTGCACGGCGTGAGTGAGATAATCAATGTCCGAAGCGGTATCGTTGGCGAATTCCGCCGGTCTTGCAAAAGGCGTCTCCGCTCCGTATTGGCGTCCGATTCGGGCGTATTCGGAAGAGTCGGTGGAGAGAATGAGCCGGGAAATGTATTTGGAATTCTTTGCCGCCTCAATAATCCAGGCCATAAGGGGCTTATCTAAAAGCGGCCGGATGTTTTTATGGGGAATGCTTTTGGAACCCGATCTGGCTCCGACTATTCCCAATACCTTTAAATTGTTTTGCTTATTTTCTTCCATACGGCTAAAATATACAATAGAAGGGTCAAAATATCAAATTTCCGCGGCTTTGCCGCTATTTCAGCGATAATCAAGCAAAAATGAGATTAATCAGACGAATTATCCAAATAATAAAAAATCTTTGGTTTCTATTGAAAAAGATGTACGGCAAATACCGGGTTCGGGTTTTCGCGCTGGCCTTGATCGGATTTTTTACCGGATTTTTTGACGCTTTGAGCATCGGCACTTTAATTCCTCTTTTTTCTTTTGTCACAAACCATGACGGCTTGGGAGGAGATATAATTTCACAGGCTCTCAACAAACTGTTTTTATTTTTCCATTTGGACTTGAATCTTGTTTCGCTGCTGATTTTTATTTCTTTGCTTTTCATTCTCAAGGGCGCGGCTTTGGCCGTTTCGGGCATTTTGCAGACCAAAATTTTAAGCGATTATGAATACAGCGTTCGGACCGAAATCTATGAAAAAACTTTCCAGGCAAAATGGCCGTTTCTTTTGAAAATGAAGATCGGCCACCTGGAGCACTACATTATGAGCCGGGTGAGTTCCAGCTCCGGCCTCTTGCAGAAAATTTGCGCCATGCTTCTGGATTTAAGCGGTTTTCTGATTTACGCCGCGATGGCGCTTAAGATCGATTGGCGGGTCACTTCTTGGGTTTTGCTTTCGGGCGCCGTCATTCTCTATCTTTCAAAGCCTTTTCTTTACCGCGTCAAAACTTACATTCAGCAGCTCACGGTTATCGGCAAAGACATAGCCAATCAAATAAACGAAAATATTCTGGGGCTCAAAACGATAAAATCAATGAATGTCCAAGGCGAAGCGGTGAATATCATTGGCGATCTTTTCAGAAGGTACCGCCATGCCAAAGTGAAATCCACTACGGTCAAATATCTTCACAGCGAAAGCATGCAGCCCGTGAGCATAATTTTGATTTGCGTGATTTTCGGACTTTCTTTCTCGCGGCCGGATTTCAGTTTCGCCACTTTCATCGTCACGGTTTATTTGATACAAAGAATCTTTGTTTTTGTCGATAAAGCCGGCAAGTGGCTCCATTCGGTGAACGAAACGATTCCGCCGGTGATGGATTTGATGTATTTTCAAGAACAGCTTTCCAAAAATCCCGAGAAAGATTCGGGGCGCGAAGAATTTTTATTCAACGAGTCCATCCAATTTTCCAATATTGATTTCGCTTACGATAAAGAAAAAAAACTCTTTGACAATCTGAATTTTAAAGTGAAAAAAGGCGAGATGGTCGGCATAATCGGTCCGTCGGGATCCGGAAAAACAACCATTGTTGATCTTTTGCTGCGTCTTTTTGAGTCGCAGGCGGGCGGCATTCTGATTGACGGAAAAAACGCCAAAAGCGTCAGTTTAAAAAACTGGCGCGAAAATATCGGTTATGTTTCGCAGGATATTTTTCTCAAAAACGACACGGTGGCCGAAAATATCAAATTTTTTGACAAAAATATAACGGATGAAAAAATGAAGGAAGCGGCGAAAGCGGCCGATATCTTTGACCTGGTGGATTCTTTGCCCGAAAAATTTGAAACAATCGTGGGCGAGCGGGGGGCCAGGTTTTCGGGCGGCGAAAAACAAAGGCTGGTTCTGGCGCGGGTTTTGGCGCGCCGGCCGCAAATTTTGATTTTGGACGAAGCGACGAGCGCTTTGGACAACGAATCGGAAATTTTGGTTAAAAAATCCATCGCCAAACTCAAAGGCAATATGACCATTGTCGTTATCGCCCATCGCCTTTCCACGGTTATGGACGCCGACCGGCTTTTGGTTTTGGAAAAAGGGAAAGTGGTGGAAGAAGGTTCGCCCGATGATTTGCTGCTGAACAAAGAATCATATTTTCATCGGGTTTATAACATCGGTTAAAATATTAAATTATTGCCAAATAGCATAAGAATAGTTTTTCATTAAGCCGATAGGCAGTCTTATGAGTTTTATTGGAGAAACGGCAAAAAAAATCATTCCGGCAAAGCAGTGGAATTGTTTGCGCGATATCAAAAAATGGAAATTTTCAAAATTTGCCAGAAGATCCGGCCGAAAAATCGGTTGGCCGGAATTTTTTTGGTCCGGCGCCAAGACTTTCATTAAAGACAATATTGTTGTTTGCGGCCGGCTGGATTATTCCAAGAAAGACATAAAAATGAGCGTGGAAAATTGCGCGCAACTCACCAGACTCAACGCTTGTGGCAAAGAACCTGAAACAGTTCGTTGGATAGAAGAAAATATGAAGCCGGGCGAAATTTTTTACGATATCGGCGCGCACGTGGGAGCTTATTCTTTCGTGGCTTGGGCGGCGGCTGGCGGCAACTGCCGGATTTTCGCTTTTGAACCCGATCCGGTGGCTTTCTTGGCTCTGAACCGAAATATTGTTTTAAATAATTGCGGCGAAAATTTCAAGGCTTTTCCGATCGGTCTTTCAAACAGGCAAAAATATTCGCCTTTGCTCGGTTTTTCCCTTGATGATTTTGTTGAAAAATTTTCTTTGCCTCTCCCCAATCACGTAAAAATAGATGTTGACGGGCCCGAAAGGGAAGTCGCGGAAGGAGCGCGGAAAGTCTTGTCAAATCCCGATCTAAGGACTATTCTAATAGAAATTGACGAGAATAACTCCCAAAACCGCCAAATTCCGGCGATAATGGAAAGTCTGGGTTTCCGTTTGGATTCAAAGCACCAACGCGGCCGGGAAACTCTGGCAAACTGCATTTTTAAAAAGAAATGACGAATATCCGTGAATAAAAATTCAACAAAAAATCCGCGAAAGATCAAAGTGGGTAAAAAATTTATTGGCCCCGAGGAGCCGGTTTTTATAATCGCCGAAATCGGCAACAATCACAACGGCGATTTGAATATGGCCAAGAAATTGATCATGGAAGCGGCTTGGATCGGGGCGGACGCGGTAAAATTCCAGAAAAGAACTCTCTCGGAAGTTTTCATTCAGGATATGCTTTCCAGGCCCCAGACTTCCTCAAGGGCTCTTGGCGCGACTTACGGCGAATATCGGCAAAAACTGGAATTCAATGAACGCCAGCTGAAAGAATTGAGAAAATTGGCTCATTCGCTGGGTTTGATATTTTTTGTCGCTCCTTTTGATTTAAAAAGCGCCGCGATGCTTAATAACGTGAGAATGGATGCTTGGAAAATCGCTTCTTTTGATTTGACTCACATGCCCCTCATAGAATATATCGCCCAAAGAAAACAGCCGGTTTTTCTTTCCACTGGCATGGCTGGCGAAGATGAAATAGACGAGGCGGTGAATCTGATTTTAAAACATAACGATCAGCTCATTATCAATCATTGCGTTTCCGTCTATCCCACGCCGGATGAAGACCTTAATTTGGGAGCGGTGGAGACTTTGATTAAAAAATATTCGCGATTTCCGATTGGCTATTCCGGA
>LCEC01000003.1 GCA_000997475.1 Parcubacteria group bacterium GW2011_GWB1_42_6 | reverse complement strand
AGAAAAAAGAATTTGAGCAGATTGTTCAAATTCTGGAAGCCGCTTATAACGGTGATTGGAAAGGAGCGGAAAAAGACGAAATTTTCGGCTTGAGATCGCAAACGCTCTGAAAAAAAATCGGGGCGTTTTTTAATAAAAATTTTGGCTTGATTGAATTTGAATTAAATCGCAGAATGGATTTATGCTGAAAGACGCCTTATTTATTATTGGAGGATTAATTTTTTTGGTGGCGGCGGCAATCTTGGCCTATTTTTGGTTTTTTCAAGATTATATCATCAAAAAACCGATTAACCTCCCAACCAACGCCTTTTATTTCTTCGCCGGCCGATCCGACTTCTTTTCCCGCGGCGACGATTTTTTCTTTGCCGAGCGATCCGGGATTTATTGAAACGCCCGATGATTTGCTTTGAAGATTTTTATTTGCTTGAAGAGCTTGGCTGTTTTTTGGTAAAATATGTCTGGAATGCTTAAACGCAGCCTGATTATGAACAGAATAAACAAGATAATTTTAATTCTGATTGTAGTCGGAGCTTTTTCTTTTTGGATTTATTCGGTTTCGGGCAAATTGGAAAATTTAAACGCGAACGCGGAGAAAAAAAGCGATGAAATCAATCTTCTAAATGAAAAAGTCGCTTCTCTCTCGCAAAAACTGGAAATTGTGGCGGCTGACAAGCAGATTGCTCAACAAGAAACGGTCAGGAGGGAAATTATTCATGAAAAATCGCAAGAAGAACTTTTAACCGCGGCAGTGCAAAAAATAGCTTCCTCGGTGGTTTCTATTGTTATAACGAAAGATGTCCCAAAACTCGAGGTTGTTTATGTGAATCCGTTTGGCAGCGATCCGTTTTTTAAAGATTCAGGCATCAGAATTCCCCAATATCAGCAAAAAGGATTTGAAACTCAAAAAGTGGGAGCGGGGACGGGTTTTATCGTCGGAAGATTCGGTTATATCCTCACTAATCGCCACGTGGCCCGGGACACGCAAGCCCATTACACTATTTTGCTTTCCAATGGAAGCCAGCAAGAAGCGCAAGTTGTTTATCGCGATGAAAAAAATGATATCGCGCTTTTAAAAATATCAGGCGAATACAAACCGGTTGAGTTTGGCGATTCGGATTCCTTGAAGCTTGGCCAATCGGTTTTTGCGGTGGGCAACGCTTTGGGCGAATATTCCAATTCGGTTTCGGTTGGCGTAATTTCCGGACTCAATCGAAATATTGAGGCTTCAAACGGCAATCAGGTTGAAAGATTGGAAAATGTGATTCAAACCGACGCGGCTATTAATTCGGGAAACTCCGGCGGGCCTTTGGTTGATTTGAACGGAAAAGTTGTTGGAATAAATGTGGCCACTGTTATTGGTTCTCAAAGCATAGGTTTTTCTATTCCGGTAAACGCGGTCAAAAATATAATTCAGGCAAAAACGCAATAATCGCTAATCGCAAATTGGGAATCCAGACATTCAATGTCGAGATCCCTGACATTGAATGTCTGGATTCATCAATTGCTGGATTGGCGCGTAATTTTAAAGTTCATATCATATTTGTGGATAACCAATTTGACAAATAATCCGAAAATTATATACTTCTTTATTGTTTAAACGATTTTAAGAATTTGATTGCCCGATTGTTCAGATGCGGCAAATCGGCCGTTTTGTTGGAAACAAAAAAATAAAATATGTTTCAAGCCCGTCTTTTTTTGGATACCGCGTGTTTTGGCGCGGTTTTTTTGTTTATCTGAAAAAGATGATGAAAAAATTGCCGATGATGGAAATTTGGAACTGCGTTTCACCTTCGGGAAGGCAATACGAATAATCTGAACCCTACGGATTTACGAATCTTTACGGATGATACGGATAAATTCAATTTGAATCTGTAATATCCGTATTTATCTGTAATTCCGTAGAATGGCGCCATGAGATCTCTCTCCTGCAAAGATATCGGTTGCAAAAACGATGACTATATTTCCTTTGGCCAAACCGATCAGGAAACCATTGATGGAATGATGAAATATCTTAAAAAAAATTATCCGCAAATGATTGAGAAAAATTCTGATTTGGAAAAACAAATGAGGCGAAATTTAAAAAAAATTCCGGACAGAGACGAGCAAAAATTTGGCAAGACCGAAGAGGGAATAGGATTAAACGGGGAATAGATTTTTATAAATTATTAATGATAAATGAGAATGTTCTTCTTCGTTCCGCATCCGCCGTTTATTGGATGCGGGACTATGGAAGGACACTCAATTTTCTAACAAAATCGGAGATTTTGAGAAAATTGTCCCGCCTTCGCCTTTATAAGGCTATGGCGAGGCAAGAGAAAGGAGGTGAAAAAGATGTGGGATCTGATAGTTTTCATAATTGTCGGTTTAATTGCGGGTTGGGTCGCCGGCCTGATAATGAAGGGCAGGGGCTTGGGAGTCTTGGGCGACATCGTTGTGGGAATCTTGGGAGCCCTGGTTGGCGGCTACCTTTTCAGGCAGCTGGGCGTGGCAACCGGGGGGTTCTTGGGATCAATAATAACGGCAATTATCGGCGCGGCAATCCTTTTGTTTATTATTGGCTTGATAAAAAGGCCGGGTGACAATGTTTAATATTAATTTTTAACAAGCCGCCGGTTATTGGCGGCTTTATAGAAGGGGGTGAAAAAAATGGATAAATTCAATATTCTTGACTGGATCGCGATGATAATCTTGATCATCGGCGGAATCAATTGGGGATTGATCGGTTTCTTTGATTACAATCTCGTTGAGAGTCTTTTTGGAACAGAAACTTTGACGATGATAATCTATGATTTGGTGGGATTGGCGGCTTTATACACGATTTACGTTTTGACTAAAATGGGACATACCGCGTAATTGTAAAAAATGATATAATTGAATAAAATCAATTAAATTCATCAGAAATCCATGGCTTACGAACTTCCAGATCTTCCTTATCCTTTTGGCGCGCTTGAGCCTTTCATAGATGAACAAACAATGAAGATTCATCATGACAAGCATCATAGCGCTTACATTGATAAATTAAACGGAGCCTTGGAAAAATTTCCCGATTTTCAAGGAATGGAAATCGGGGAATTGCTTTCTTCTCTTGATTCGCTGCCGGAAGAAATCAAACAAACAGTTCGAAATAATGGCGGCGGCCATTATAACCACGGCCTATTTTGGGAAATTATGGCTCCGAATTTGGCTAAAGAACCAAAAGGAAATCTCAAAAAAGCCATCGCGAGGGATTTTGGAAGCTTTGAAAAATTCAAATCGGATTTTGGCGCGCTTGCCGCAAATTTTTTCGGCAGCGGCTGGATTTGGCTTTTGGAAGAAAACGGCAAATTAAAAATCGAGGCTTGGCCAAATCATGATAATATTCGGATTTATAAATTAAAAGCCAAAGACATTTTGATTTTGGATCTTTGGGAACACGCCTATTATCTCAAATACCAAAACCGCCGGCCGGAATATATCGAGGCTTGGTGGAATGTGGTGAATTGGGAAGAAGCGGAGAAAAAATTTCTAATTTCCAATTTCTCCTCCTTCGCCCCTCGATAAACTCGGGGCTACGGAAGGACGCTGTAATTTCTAATAAAACATCCAAATCCCAATGATCAAGCTCCAAATATTCCGAATTTTTAGCATAAGCTAAAAATTCGGAAATTATTGGAAATTGGAAATTATAATTTGGAAATTTTATGAAGCTATCCAGTCCTGTTTTTCAAGACGGCGAAGAAATTCCTTCCAGATATGCTTGCGAGGGAGAAAATATAAATCCCCCATTGATTATTGAGGATGTGGTTTCCGGCGCTCAAAGTTTGGCTTTGGTGATGGACGATCCAGATGCGCCCGCGGGGATTTGGACGCATTGGGTTTTGTGGAATATAAGCCCGGAAACAGCCGAAATTTTTGAAGACAGCGTTCCGGAAAACGCTTTGGAAGGAGAAAACAGTTCCGGAAATATCGGCTACGACGGCCCTTGCCCGCCTTCGGGAATTCATCATTATTCTTTTCGCGTCTACGCGCTTGACGCGATGGCCGGCATGGATTTGCCTGCCGGCGCCGCCGTGGCGGACGCGCAAAAATTTATTAACGATCATATTTTGGAATCGGCGGAACTGACAGGAATTTATTCAAGGAAAGTTTAAAAGCATTTAAATTTATGATTTTTGTTAATATGATAAAATGTTAAAATGACAGTATGCTTATCGCTGTAAAAGCTCATCCGGATTCGGGCGAGGATCTGGTGGAAAAAATAGGCGAGAATCGTTTTGTGGTTTCGGTTAAGGAACCACCGGTTCAAGGAAGAGCCAATCTGGCGATAATCCGTTTGCTGGCGAAGTATTTTAAGGTTTCTCCGTCAAAAATAAGATTGGTCAAAGGCTTTCGGGAAAGGAATAAAGTTTTCGAAATAACTTAAGTTGGTCTTGCGTATTCCAAAACACCCGTTTTTTTTGTATAATGAAAAAGCGGGTGTTTTGATTATTAATTTCCGAAATGAAATGGAAGAAAACAAAAATCAAAAAGTTAATGAAATCCTGAAAGAATTGAAATCTTTTTCAAATTCCCAAGCTCTTGCGGGGATGGCCCGATTTGGCATAAACGTGGAAAATGCTTTTGGAACGCCGGTTCCGGTTTTGCGAAAAATTGCCAAGAGGATCGGCAAAAATCATTCTTTGGCTTCGGCGCTTTGGAAAACAAAAAACCACGAAGCCCGAATCTTGGCCGGCTTTATTGATCAGCCGGAATCGGTCACGGAAGAACAAATGGAAAGCTGGGCGCGCGATCTTGATTCCTGGGATGTTTGCGATCAGGTTTGCGGCGGGCTTTTTGATAAAACGCCGTTTGCCTATTTGAAAGCCGTTGAATGGTCCGGCCGCAAAGAGGAATTTGTTAAAAGGGCGGGATTTGCTTTAATGGCGGCTCTGGCGGTTCATGATAAAAGCGCTTCGGACAAGAAATTCCTCAAATTTTTTCCTTTGATAAAAATCCAGGCAAGCGACGAAAGAAATTTTGTCAAGAAATCGGTTAATTGGGCGTTGCGCCAAATCGGCAAAAGAAACGCGGTTTTGAATTCTTTCGCGATTGCCGCGGCCCAAGAAATTTTAAAGCAAAACGGCAAAACCGCCAAATGGATCGCTTCCAATGCTCTTGGGGAACTGCGGGGCGAAGCGGTGAAAAATAGATTAAATATTTTAAATAATGAGCAAACAAGCTGAAAATTTACCTTGCCGCCGCAAAAAAATCGGTCTGGCTTTGGGCGGGGGAGGCGCCAAGGGTTTGGCGCATATTGGCGTTATTAAGGCTTTGGAAGAAGCGCGAATTCCGATCGACTTTATCGCCGGCACCAGCATGGGCGCGCTTATCGGCGGCTGGTACGCTTTGAATAAAGACATTAAATTTCTTGAAAATCTTATTCTAAAAGCGAGCGAAAGCGAAAACACGAGTCCCGAAAAAATTCTGGCCACCAAAGGAAAAACTTTTTTTAAAGATTTAAGCATCGCGGATATTTTAAAATTGAGCTTTAATCATCATGAATTCAAAAATTGCCGCGTGCCTTTTAAAGCCGTTGCCACCAACGTTGAAAACGGCGGCGAGGAAATTTTGGAAAGCGGACTTCTTTCTTTGGCGATTGAAGCTTCAATCGCCATTCCTGTAATTTTCAGTCCCGTGAAAGTCGGCGGGAAATTATTGATGGACGGGGGATTCTGCAATCCCGTTCCGGCGGATGTTGTCCGCGCCATGGGCGCCGATTTTGTGATCGCGGTGGACGTTTCCAGCCGCTGGGTTAATGTGCCGGAAAATTTATCAAATTCAAAGAATGTTTATTCCGCGATTCTTAACTCTTTTTGCGCGGTGGAATATCAAATCGCCAAACATATTCTGGACAAGGCCGACTTTGTTGTCAAACCGGCCGTGATGACTTATAATTTACTTAACTTCCAAAAAGCCGGCGAGATTATCGAAGCCGGCAAAGCAGAGACACAGAGAGTTCTTCCTGATATCAGGGAGAAAGCGGGCTATGAAAAGCTTCCTCCCAAAACCTTGGGCGAAGCGTTTCTGCGCTTGCTGGAGACGGAAAGCTAAAGTGAGAGTCGAACACAATGTTCTTTAAAAAGGGAAGGGTGGTGATGAAGATGAGCATAAATTTCAATTCAGCAATTAAAGGAATTATGCGAAGTGTCATCGCCGGAGAAGAAATTGAGCCGGAGATGATTCATGAATGCGCTTTTTACGCGGACAGATTGGTGTTGTTTGAAGTTTATGAAAATGAACAAGGAATTCCTTTTTGCAAATTAAGCGGGGGAATTCCGTATGATCAACACTTAATCGGTCTGGATGAAGAATTAAAAAATCATCCGGATCTTGAGGCTGTTTATCAAAAGGTTTTTTCCGGGAATGGAGAAAGCGAATCCATTCTTGAAATAGAAAACCCGAGGGATAACCCTCTGACTTCTTATTTCAGGGAAATAATAGAAAATACTGGAATAAAGAAAATTATTTATTTGCCTCTTGTCAGGCGGATGTCATCCGGACAAAAGAAATTGGTCGGCATTATTGTTATTGACGTATGCGATATTTCTCTGACTCAAGAAAAAAGGTGCGCGCTCATAGCCTTGAAGAATTTTTTTTCTTTAGTTTTGAGCCGAGATGATATTGTTTTTTCAACAGATCCCCAAAAACATAATTGGATTTTATCAGCAAAAACGGGGCGCGATCTTCAGTCAGCCTGAAACCTTTATTTAAAGAGAAGAATATTCCAAGTCTTCTCTTTTTTATTTACAATCCCGCTTTTTTTAGGGTAAGATAAGGTGGAAGAGAAAATAAATAAAAACTATGAATAAAAAATATTTAATTTCCGCGATTATTGTTCTCTTAATTATCTTGGCCGCGCTTGGTTTGATATTTTTGGGCGGCGAGGATAATTGGGTTTGCCAAAACGGCGAATGGGTGAAGCGCGGCAATCCTTCCGGCCCCACGCCTTCGGGAAATTGCTCTCCACAGGCCACGCCCACTCCAACTTCCACTCCCGAAAAAAATGTTACTATGGAATCGCCAAAATCCGGCGATCGCTTGACTTTGCCTTTCAGCATCACTGGCCAAGCCAGAACTTTTGAAAGTCAGGTTAGCATTAAAGTAAAAGATGCCCAGGGCAATACGCTTTTTGAAGGATTCACAATGGCGCAAAGCCCGGATATCGGTTTATTTGGTCCGTATAAAAAAGATATTATTTATCTCTACCAAAAACCGGCCAGCCAAGATGTATTTGTTGACTCTTTTGAATATTCTGCCAAAGACGGTTCGGTGATTAATTTGGTTTCCACGCCGGTAAAATTAAATACCGATGAAACCAGGACGATCAAGGTTTTTTACAGCAATAATAATCTTGATCCGCAGATTTCCTGCAACAAAGTTTTTCCGGTGGATAGAATTATTTCCAAATCGGGAAGCTTGATAGAAAATACTTTAAAAGCTTTGCTTGGCGAAATGAATCGGGTTGATGTGGAAAAGGAATACGACACCAATATTAATCAAGGAACATTCGTGAAAAGTTGGAGCCTTAAAGACGGCGTGGCGCGGGTTGATTTTAACGATATTTTGGAATTAAATGCCGGAGGTTCTTGCCGAGTTTCGGCCATTCGCGCGCAAATCACCGAAACTCTCAAACAATTTCCAACCGTTCAGGAAGTGATAATTTCCATTGACGGCAGATCGGAAGATATTTTGCAGCCGTAAAACCGTGGATCCAGGATCCCTCCTCCCCTTAATAAGGGGAGGATCAAGGTGGGGTAATTAATTTAAAATTAAAAATTACCTCCCCCTAACCCCTCCTTGGCCAAGGAGGGGAGGAATACGAAATTCTCAAAGAAAAAATCCCGGCTGTGTTAGTCGGGCTTTTGTGTTCCGGATATTTACGCTTTCTTCTTTTTTCCTCGGGAAAAATTAAATGTTCCTGTTTCTACTTCTTCCCACCATATTACTTTTTCCCCGGATTTTGCGGGGCAGTCTGATATCGAGCAGTCTAATTTTTTTCTGCATTGGGCTGGCGCAACTCCCAAAATAATACCTTTTTGTCCATTCGGGTCGGTAATTTGCTCTTTGTAACTGTATCCGAATTTTTGGCACGCCTCATCGGAAAAATCGATCGATACCTCTACTACCTGACACATTTCAGCCTCCTTTTAAGGATTAATCTCTTAATAACTCTGAAAGTATTTTAAATCAAACTCCTCTATCATGTCAAGTTTTTTCTTTAAATATGAAAAAATTGAAAAAACAAGCGGGAAAAGGTAGAATAAAAGAAAAATCCACCCCCAACCCTCCTTTCTAAAGGAGGGAGTGAATGCGGATTTCTTTCCCCCTTTAAAAAGGGGGATTAAGGGGGATTTTTAAATTTACCCATGAATCTATCCAATCTCTCAAAAATTCTGCAAGACGAACCGGTTTTCCGTCTCAAACAAGCTCGCGAGGCGGTTTCTGGGAACTTGATAAATAGTTGGGACGAGGCGACGAATTTGCCGGCGGAATTGCGGGAAAAATTGAAAAAAGAAGTTTCTTTGGAAATCAACGCCCAAATCACGCCGGGGCAAAAAAGCGATTCTCAAAAAGCGCTGATCATTTTTGACGATGATGAGAAAGTGGAGACGGTTTTAATGAAACACAAAGACGGCCGCAACACAGTTTGTGTTTCCTCTCAAGTTGGCTGTCCTTTGGGTTGTTCTTTTTGCGCCACGGGAAAAATTGGGTTCAAGAGAAATCTCGTGGCCGATGAGATTGTTGAGCAAGCGGTGTTTTGGGGGAGAATGTTGAAAAAAGAATCAAAAGCTGGCGTCATTGCGAGGAAGCCCGAGTTCGTGAGGGCTGACGAAGCAATCCCGAGGAATACATTCGAAGAATATTCTTCCGAGAGCGGCAGCTCTAATTCGGGATTGCTTCGTCGCCCTTCGGCCATGAGCTCAGGGTCGAATGACTCTCGGGTCGCTCCTCGCAATGACGAGGCGGCGAGAATCCACGGAGTTGTTTTTATGGGCATGGGCGAGCCGTTTCTAAATTATGAAAATGTTCTGGCGGCGATAAGAATTTTAAACGATAAAGATGGGTTGAATATCGGCGCGCGGCATATTTCCATTTCAACGGCGGGAATTATTGAGGGGATAAAAAAACTGGCCGAAGAACCAATGCAAATAAACTTGGCTTTGTCGCTTCACGCGCCAAATGACAAATTGCGTGAAAGCTTGATGCCAATAGCCAAAAAATATTCGGTCAAAGAAATATTTGAAACGCTTGATGAACATACCCAAAAAACTAATCGTCGAGTAATGATTGAATATATAATGATAAAAGATAAAAATGATTCCGATGAATGCGCCAAAGAATTGGCGGGTTTGATAAAAAAAATGAAAAAACCGCTGGTTTTCGTGAATTTGATTTTATATAACCCCTCGGGACGCGGATTCTTTGAATCTTTACGTCCCACGGGAATTTTTAAGCCTTCAAGCGGTGAGCGGACCAAAGCATTTAAAGCAATTTTGGAAAAAGAAGGAATTGAAGCGGTCCAGCGCTGGCGGTTTGGGGATGAAATTGGAGGGGCGTGCGGGCAATTAATAGTAAATTGAAAATGTAAATCTCAAAGTGTAAAATTTGGGTGTCCCGCTATGCGGGACTGATTTTAAATTTTGCATTGTCATTTTCCATTTTGAGATTTCAATTTTACATTATTCATGATTTCTATTGATGATTTCAAAAAAATAGAACTCAAGGTTGTTAAAATTATCGAGGCCGAGAAAGTCGAGGGTTCAGAAAAGCTTTTAAAGCTCAAAGTCCAAGATGGTAAAAACGAAACGGGTGAGCCGACATATCGCCAGCTTGTTTCGGGTATCGCCAAATATTATTCGTCCGAGGAGCTGATCGGAAAAAATATTGTTATTGTAGCGAATCTTGAGCCGCGAAATTTGATGGGATTAGAAAGCAACGGAATGATTGTGGCGGCAGAGGGAGAGGATGGACCGGTTTTGGTTATCCCCGAAAAAGACATTCCCGCCGGAGCTAAAATTATATGAAAATAATACTGAAAGAATCAAATAAATATATTTTGAGATTTAATAAGGGCGAGGAATTTATTGAAAGCTTGATTGATTTTTGCGCGGAACAAAAAATTGAGGCAGGATATTTTTTAGGTTTGGGGGCGGCGGGAGAAGTTGAGCTTTCTTGGTATGATATTGATGAAAAGAAATATTCGGATAAGGTTTTTGGCGAAAAAATGGAGATTGCGAGTATGAGCGGCAATATCGCCAAAATGGGAGAAAAGACAATTATTCACGTTCATGGCGTTTTTTCGGATGAAGAGATGAATGCGAAAGCCGGACATATCAAAAAAATGGTTGTGGCGGCGACTTGTGAAATTATCGTTTGGGTTTTGGATGGAAAGATCGAAAGAGAATACTCGGAGGAAATCGGGTTGAATCTGATGAAGTAGAGATTGTGCATAAATAGGCTTGCTTTAATTTAATGTTTAGCCTATAATACGAATATGAATGAAGCCTACTGCGTTAAATGCAAGGCTAAAAGAGAGATGAAAGACGCCAAAGAAGTTGCCATGAAAGGAAAGGGTGGCGTTGAGCGTCGAGCAATGACCGGAGTTTGTCCGGTTTGCGGCACCAAGATGTTCAGAATCTTGGGCAAAAAACAAGAAGTTGCCGCCGCTTAATCTCTTATTTAGACAAGCTGTTAATCTTAATATAAAAATTTCCAATCCCTTTTTTGAGGCGTGAAGTTTTTTTAATATATATTTTAATTTTTTTAAAGAACTCAAAAGAACTCACTTGTCATTCCCGTGAAAACTCGCCTCGCTGAAGCTATGGCGAAGCGAGCGGGAATCCAGACCCTATTAATCTGGATCCCCGCTTTACGCGGGGATGACATTAGCCGTAATTATGGAAAAATATCCTTTGATAAGAAAAATTTATTTGTATCTGTTCACGATAGTGGGATTGTCTTTGATTGTGATCGGCGCGGTTAAATTGATAGATTTGGGATTAAAGATGACCGTTTTCAAGCAGGCGGATTCGCAGCAATATTCTTACCAGAAGATGCCTTTGTCTGCTCCAATCTCGGAGCAGAAGCTTGATAATATAGTTTCGGGACAAGGAAACGCCCAATTAACCGAAGAAGAAAAAGCTCAAATTCAAAGGTGGTTGGCGGATTATAAAGCTTGGCAGGAAACTCAAAGCAAGATTGATCCTTTGACCTCTGATCGGCAAAGGCAAGCTTCCAATGCCATAGCTATGATAATAGTCGGCTTGCCGCTTTATCTTTATCATTGGAGAATAATCAAGAAAGAAACAAAAGAAGCGTAAAATTTTTTTAAGCAAATTGAGCTCTGCTCGTGCCCCCGTTGCCCGTGGACAAGAACAGGGCTTTTTTTATTGCCGCGGATTTGGATTTTCTCCTCCCCTTAAGATAAGGGGAGGTTGGGAGGGGTTATGAATAAGAATAAATCTACATTTATATTTTATTGAATTAACTCCCCGAATCCCGGGTTCATCCCGGGACTAGCCCCCTCTTATATAAGAGGGGGAATAAAATCCCAACCATTGACTAATACACAACCGCTGTGCCATACTAAATCATTGCAAGATTCTCTTGCTCCGGCTTGGCGGGAACCAAGATGTTCATTGAAAAGGAGAAAAACGATGCCTAAAAACATCGGCGTAGACGCGGCCAAATTGGCTGGTCTGCAAATCGATATGCTCCAAAAACTGCGCAATGGCCAAATGACCATTGAGCAGATGGAGTGGTTTTCGGGGCTAACAGCCGATGATCGCGATTGGCTCCTCGGGAACAGGGATTCTCGTTTTAAGCAGATCGGGTTTTTCAATTTTTTTGTCCCTGAAGATTTTGTTCATAAAACTTGTTTGGGAGCATTCAAAAAAAACCACCAGGAAAAGTTTGCTTTTCCGAGGGAGGATGGTGTCCTTTTCGAGGATAAGCGTTTTGCCCGAGTGACCGACGAGCTTGCTTCGGGTCAAAGAATCGGAGTCTGTGTTTTCGAGGCTCGGGTAAATGTTGGTTTCGAAGACTGCTTAAACTTTGTAAGAAGGAGAAGCGATCTTCTAGTTGGTGCGCAGGGGTTGGTTGTTGCGATCGAGCAGGCGTGGAGTTACTTTCCTCGAGGGCAAGACTGTTTTTCTTTGGATATGAAAAACGTCCTGTGGAAAAATTCGCTCAATAACCATTTGGTTTGGTCCTCGGCCCTTCATACGAGGTTTGATCATTTTGTGTTCGAACTCAGGCCTTTTGATTGGGACCTGCGTAAATGCGAATGTCTTTTGCTTTTCCGAAATTTGTCGCCCAAGGTGGAAGTTGAGACGGTTGAATAATTCTTTCCATGCAGCAACAGAGCTCTTGCAGAAATCTCGCCAAGCGGGATGGAAGCAGGGGCTCTTTTTTGCATGCGAATGGCATAAACTCATGCGAAAATGCCCACGCGAATAATTCCTCCTCCCCTCAGACGAGGGGAGGATTGAGGCGGGGAGATGAAATTTAATTTAAACACCTCCTCCCTCTACCCCCTCCTCAACTGAGGAGGGGAGGAAAGCTTTGATTATTTACATCCTTTCCCTTTTGCCGCATAATGAAGATATAAGCAATAATAAAATATATGAAAGCAAAACTTTTCAGCCAGTGGGAAATAATTCCTATATTCATAATTTTGGCCGTTATGGCTTTGGCGGTTTTTCTTTATCCGCAATTGCCCGATCAAATTCCCAGCCATTGGAATATCAATGGAGATATTGACGCTTGGAGTTCAAAGAATTTTGCCGTATCCTTTTTTCCGGCGTTAATCATCGCGGTTTACGCGCTGATGAGCGGATTGATTTTTTTGGACCCGATGAGGAAAAATATTGAAAGTTTTTCTTTTATTTATTTTTGGATGAAGACGGGGGTGGTTTTATTTCTCTCGTTTATATATATAATCACTTTGCTAGTGGGAATGGGATATGAAATAAATGTGGCGAGAATGATCATATTGGGAATCGCGGCTTTGTTCTTGCTTTTCGGTTTGGTTATGCCGGAGATAAAAAAGAACTATATGGTGGGCATCCGCCTGCCTTGGACGCTCCACTCGGAAAAAGTTTGGAATAAGACCCATAAATTCGGCGGAAAACTTTTCATCGCTTTGGGAATAATAATGGCCGCGGCTTACTTCTTGCCGGTTGTTTATTCTTTTTGGATTTTGATCGGCGGCATAATTTTGATGCTCGTGGCATTGGTTATATATTCGTATTTGGAATATAAGAAGGAGAAATAATGTTATTCAAAAGAGGGACGGAGTTGCTAATATTGACAATAAAGATACAACATGTTAATATGGAAATCCGTTCTTTTAAATATGAGTTTTGAGAAAACACAATTTCCTGCTTGGGAAGAAAATAAAGAAGAAAAATCATCGCCCAAAAAAGCTTACAAGATTGAAGTTGGACAAACTCCAGCAATTAATACAAATATTGCCGGAACCGGCGTTTATGTTGAGGCTCACAATAGGAGAAGAGAACCCCGAGAAATTCACGAACAAAAATTAGAAAGAGTCCGTGATGAAATTTTAAATCATTACAAAATCAATAAATCTAATTCCGTTTGCATTCCGAATGGCATAAGAGATATTAGGGCTTTTGTTGTTTTAAAGTCCAAAGACAATGAAAAAGAAATCAGCTTTTTTGCTGATGGCAACACGAGCCATAAGGATTTGTTGATTGCTTTGTGCCGCAATTTCGGAAATGTAGGTACTGTAAAAAATGATGAATTGCCTTCTGATTTCGTCCAAAAATGGAGTATAAAAAAAGGTTTTATAGACCCTGTTTTTAAAGGATTTAAAGGTTATTCCGATCTTCGCGACGCTTATTTGAGGGTAATAGAAGAGAAGCATAAAGACGAAATTTCCGCGGCAGATTTGCAGGACTTGAAATCAGGAAAAGCCGATCTTCCTAACTGGTTTGTTGTTGGTTAGTTTTAAGGAGGTATTTTCTTGTTTATAATTAGCGATGGATTAAACGAAAGGGAAATTCTGTCCCTGATTCCGGAATATTTTGACGACCAGATGGACAGAGAAAAAATTGGTCTTGTTCAGATTGAAATATCTGACATCCAAAATGGTTTCCCTGGTCCCGATCCGATGATCGGGTTGCAACAAGCTTCAATTCTTATAGCCGAAGGATATAAGGTCATACTTGTCGGGGTAAGAGAATACCCGGAGCTTGAGGTGTGGGGAAAATTAATTTCTTCGCCGAGTATTTGCTTTTGTAAAGAAGAAGATATTCGGGGAAAATTGCTGGATTGTGTCAAGAAACTCGTAATAGTTCAATAGCTTGGAAACTCATTAAAAAAACAAGCCGGAGCAGACAATGCTTCGGTTTTTATTTTTTTCTCTTTTATAATCTAAAATAAGGTTAAAATAATGGGATAAATGATGGGATAATTTAATAATCTTAACAACTAATACAACTACTTGACAACGTTCATGGTTCTGATAGAATGGACATACAAACAATTCTAAATATTTGATGATAACAAACGGACCATATTTAATATCTAAAAGCGGATAAGTCGTTCAAAAAAACGGACGCGTTTAGCCGCTTGCCAAAAGCGGTTTTTTATTGCATGCGAACAGCGCAAATACACGCGAAAGCGCCCATGCGAAAAAGAAAAATTCATTTTCCGACACTTGGCCAAGCTAAAAAATTTCTCGGCCAGCTGTCGGGAAGTGAGCGGATAGAATTTTAACAATTGAATAAGTAGGTATCCGTTCATTCGGCATTTGAAAAAATGCGCGGATGAAAATAAATGAAAAATGTAAGTATGTATGAATTAAGTGGTTACAATCTTGGATTGTCCATAGCAGATTTTTCCGTTATGAGGCAAGTCTAAGGGCGTATGGTGGATGCCTTGGGATATTGAGGCGATGAAGGGCGTGGCGTGACTGCGATAAGTCCCGGTGAGGTGTCTAGCAACCTTTGACCCGGGAATTTCCGAATGGGGAAACCCTATTGCGCAAACCGCAATAACTCGCCTAGATTTTTGGAGATGTTAAAAAAGAGGGATCGGTATCGTTGCTGTCGGGATCCAGAGCGAGGAGCAGACTGGCTCAGTCAATAATTCTCGCGACAGATTCGTCCTCGAGAACAAAATTATTTGACGGCTCTGGTATGTGCCTTCCAGTGTAAAAGTATTTCTTCACGTGCCGATCCCTCTTTAAAAGTTCTTTTCTAAGCAGAGGACAAAAATTGTCCTCTCCAAAAATCTGGGCGAGCGCAAACCCGCTGAAGTAAAACATTCTAGTAAGCGGAGGAAAAGAAAAAACAATCAGTTTTTTATTTTATCGGTTTATGGTTTCCATAAACTGACGAAATAATTAACTGATCCATTCCCTTAGTAGTGGCGAGCGAAAAGGGAAGAGCCCAAACCCAGTTATACGCATCTCATTCTGTTTGATGCGAATTTTCAATTTTTAATTATCAATTTTCAAATAAATACCCCGCTTGCGGGCTTTGGAAATTGGAAATTGGGATTTGGAAATTCCGCCGCATCGAGCATAGCGAGATGCGTGTGGTTGGGGGTTGTAAGATGGTAACGCTTCGGAGCGATCCGGAGAGGAGTCAACAAAGATTATCCTGTTAGCAGAATCCGAATGGAAAGTCGGAACCAAAGAGGGTAATAGTCCCGTAAGCGAAAACAGTTTAATGCTCCCGGTTATCAATCTTGAGTACGGCGAGGAACGAACGCCTTGTCGGAAACAGGCAAGACTATTTGCCAAGGCTAAATACTCAATATCACCGATAGTGAACTAGTACCGCGAGGGAAAGGTGAAAAGCAGCCCGACGAGGGCGATGAAATAGATCCTGAAACCATATGCTTACAAAGAGTCGGAGCCTTTGCAAGGCAATGCAAGCACGAAATCCGAATATCGAAATCCTAAACAAATCACAAATCACAAATCCCAAATTTTAAATTCCAAACCGAATTCATTCCGTTTGAAATTTATGATTTTGAGAATTGGAATTTGTTTCGAATTTCGAATTTATGATTTCGAATTTGCACTGCTTTGCAGTGGTGACGGCGTGCTTTTTGCAGAACGATCCAACGAGTTTTTGTGTATTGCTTTATCTAAGGCCTTTGGGCCGGAGATGCAGGGAAACCGAGTCTGAATAGGGCGATTTTCGCTTATTATTAATCGCTTATCCTTTGGGATCAACGATTAATAATTCGCGAATATGTAGTACACAAAAGACCCGAAGCCAGAGCGAGCTTACCTTGGTCAGGGTGAACCTTGAGTAATATCAAGGGGAGGCCCGAACACACGAGCCGTGCAACACTCGGTGATGAACTGAGGTAAGAAGTGAAAAGCTAATCGAGCCTGGTAATAGCTGGTTCTCCCCGAAATAGCTTTAGGGCTAGCCTCAAGCGTTTCTCAACGGAGGTAGAGCACTGAATGGAAGCGGATGGCTTTGCCTACTGCTTCTAATCAAACTCCGAATGCCGTTGAATCAGAGCTTGGGAGTCAGACTGTGGGGGCTAAGCTCCATGGTCAAAAAGGAAACAGCCTATGATCATCATCTAAGGTCCCTAAATTAAGTTAAGTGGAAAAGGAGGTGAGATTTCTCAAACAGCTAGGAGGTTGGCTTAGAAGCAGCCATCCTTTAAAGAGTGCGTAACAGCTCACTAGTCTAGAGATTTCGCGCCGAAGATTCAACGGGGCTCAAACTTAATACCGAAGATATGAATGCGAGCGCAGCTCGCGGACAATTAACCTGTAACATTTGACAGTTAACCCAAGAAGTTAATTGTTAATTGTAAAATGTTAACTGTTCGCGAGCTACGCTCGCGTGGTAGGGGAGCATTTCCAACTGCTGCGAAGCTCACGACGCGAGTCGGAGTGGAGCGTTGGGAAGAGAGAATGTTGGAATAAGTAACCACAATGCCGGTGAAAGACCGGCACACCGCAAGCCTAAGGTTTCCTTGGCAATGTTTATCAACCAAGGGTTAGTCGGTCCTAAGGATAAGCCGAGAGGCGACTCTGATGGACAGCCGGTTAATATTCCGGCACCACTATCAATTTTCGACGGGGCGACGCAGCGCTGTAGATGAAGTGCATTATTGGATTTGCCATCGGTTAATCGAGGAGGCGATACAGGAAAATCCGTATCGCAATACTCCGAGATTTGCCGGAAGTTCCTTCGGGAACAACTTCGTTGAGCGCGCTGCCAAGAAAAACCTCTAGAGCTAAATTGACAGTGACCGTACCGAAAACCGACACAGGTGGGCGAGGCGAGTAGCCTCAGGTGAACGAGTGATTCTTCGTTAAGGAACTCGGCAATACAGCGGTCGTAAGTTCGCAATATGACCCGCCCCGCAATTGCGGGGCCGCAGCTAAAGACGCCAAGCGACTGTTTACCAAAAACACAGCTCCCTGCTAACTCGCAAGAGGATGTATAGGGGGTGACTCCTGACCAGTGCTGGAACGTTAAACCTGGCGGTCGTTTTTGTCGCAAGACAGGAACGGCTATCCGGGCTAAGCGCCAGTGAACGTCCGCGGTAACTATAAACTCACGGGTTGTAGTTATAAAATTCAGCTATATGCGGGAAACCCTGATCAATCTGATAGTACTAACTGCGTTATCACCGCAGACAGTAAAAATCTATCAGTATTCCATTTGGAAATCAGACAATCCGCAGGAAAGACTTTTAGAGAGTCAAATATATGGATCATAAAGATTGGTTAAAAAGCATACCATCCGAAAGAGGATGGTATATGGCCGGATTCGTTGATGGCTAAGGGAGCTTTAATGTTTCTTTTGCCAGAAAAAATGATTATAGGTCCGGTTGGCAAGTTACGCCAAGCTTCAATGTGTCTCAAAGAGACAATACGAATCTGTTCCTCCTGAAAAAATATTTGGGTTGCGGCAGATTAAAAAGAAGAAAAGACGGATGCTGGATTTTCGTAGTGGAAAATCCAAATTCTTTAAAGGAAAGAGTTATTCCTTTTTTTAAAAGGTTTGAGTTGCTTTCCTCTAAAGCCAAAACTAATTTCTCTCTTTTTTGTAAAATCGTTGATTTGATTGTTGGCGATAAACATCTGACAGAAACAGGACTTGAACAAATAGCCTTGATAAGAGAAAAATTAAACGAAGGAAGAGGCCGAAAAAGAAAATTTAATTTAAGTGATATTCAATCTCTAAAAGAATCCCCAGAGACTATACGCTGAAACGAATATGAATTCGGAAGATATAGTCCAATCCTGCAGGCGACTGCAGGTTCCGGCAAGTTTGCCGGATCTAAAATAAATTGAACCGTGTTAAAGTAGCAAAATACCTTGTCGGGTAAGTTCCGACGCGCATGAAAGGAGTAACGACTCGGCGACTGTCTCAACGAAGAGCTCGGTGAAAATGCAATTCCGGTAAAGATGCCGGGTACCTGCAGCAAGACGAAAAGACCCCGGAAGCTTTACTGCAGCTTGGTATTGTGTTTTGTGTTTGGATACGTAGCGTAGCGGGTAGGATTTGAAGTCCAGGTTTCGGCCTGGATGGATCCGCCAATGAAACACCCGTTTTCCAAATGCTTTATACTAACTGCGCTTTTCGATTTTGTTCCTTGATCGGGAGCAGAATCGAAAAGCGCAAAACAGTGCCAGGTGGGCAGTTTAAGTGGGGCGCTTGCCTTAGAGTTTGTCCGTTTCAGTATTTTTCATTTTTTTACAAAATCCGTTACGAAATGAAAAAGAAGTTATGTGGCGGCCGAATAATGGGGCATTCTGGCTATATGCGGGAACATCTGGAGTATCCAAAAGTACCTGATCGAAGGGTAAAAATCTTTTGGTGCAGACAATCCGCAGGGAAGTCGCATGAAAATGCGACCCCTCAACGACTACACGCCGGAGTCGCTTAAAAAGCGATGTGATATAGTCTGATCTTTGCGGCGACGCAAAGCGTATCCTAAATATGAATTCAAAATTCATTAATGATTTTAGATCTAAAATCGTCCTGAACGAAGAGCAGAAATCGATTATTGTCGGTTTAATGCTCGGCGATGGCTGTTTTGAAACTCAAAACGGCGGCAGGACATACAGACTGAAAATCGAACAAACTTTGAAGCACAAAGAATATGTCGATTGGCTGTATGCGAAGTTGCGGAATCTTGTTCTGGCTGAACCATTGCCGAGGGAAAAAAGGATCGGCAATAAGATTTACGATAACTACGGTTTTCAAACTGTTTCGTGCGGAAATTTCAGATTTTACGCCCAACAGTTTTATGATCAGGAATCAAGAAAAAAGAAAATTCCCAAGATCATCAGCAAGTTATTGACACCGTTAGCCTTAGCGGTTTGGTTTATGGATGACGGACAAATAAAGTCGAACAGGCATCGAGCTTTATTGATTAATAGTCAATGCTTCGGAAAGGAGGATCTGGAATTATTGCGAGGAGCTCTTAATAACAAATTTGGAATTGAAACAGGATTGAAAAGAGAAAAGACCGGTTTCAGAATTTATTTATTAAGCGCGACGATCCAAAAATTTTTGGACGCGATAAATCCATTCATTCTTTCTTCGATGAAATATAAATTGGGCAGGATCAACAATTTGCCTAAAGAGTAACGGAGGCGTTTATCAAGGTTGGCTAGTCCCGAATGGAAACCGGGACGATAGGGTAAAGCCAGAAGCCAGCTTTACTGCAAGACGGGCATGTCGCGCAGTCGCGAAAGCGGAACTTAGTGAACCGACCATACTTCATAGGAAGGTGGAAGATCATCGGCCAAAAGCTACTCCGGGGATAACAGGCTGGTAGTGTCCAAGAGTCCATATCGACGACACTGTTCGGCACCTCGATGTCGGCTCATCACATCCTGGGGGTGAAGAAGCTCCCAAGGGTTTGGCTGTTCGCCAATTAAAGTGGTACGTGAGCTGGGTTCAAACCGTCAACCAAAACTTATTGTCTGTTAAATAAGTTTGGCGGCCTTCGATGGCAACATCGAAGTGAAAAAATCGACTCATATCGGTGAAGTCCTTCATATACATTCAACCTGTCATATGTTAGGATAATACCGAGGGAAGTTGTGCATGAAAAAATCGATTCCATTATCAAAAAGAGCGTATATCGCGGGCTTTCTCGATGGAGATGGCAGCATATATGTGCGAGCGAAACCGAATAGCGATTATCGCTATAAATTTCAAATCGCGCCGTATGTTGTTTTATTTCAATCGGCGAAAAACCGTGAAAAGTTCAAAGAAATTTGCGATCTGATTAACTTAGGTTATATCAGAGAACGAAAAGATGGAATTCTTGAATATATAATCAATAAAATTGATGATATTAAAGGATTTCTAATGTTGGTCAGACCTTTTGTGATTTTAAAACGCAAACAGGTTGAAATGACTCTTAAAATCATTGAACTGAAAAATAAGATCAAAAACAAAGATGACTTTAACGCTTTAATGGAATTAATAGATTCTTTCCGTGAATTGAATTATTCAAAAAAGCGGAAAAGACGTGCATTAACCCCGTAGAGACTGATCCCGCAAGGGAGAGAGTCGCCATGCAAATGGCGGCTAATACGTCGATTCTCTTCGCAAGAAGAGAGTGGTATAGTCCATACACTTAGTAATAAGTGACAAATATGCGTGAGACAGGTTGGTCTCTATCTGCTGCAGGCGTGGATACTTGAAGGGAGTCTTCTTTAGTACGAGAGGACCGAGAAGAACAGACCTCTGGTGTGCCAGTTGCTCCGCCAGGAGCATCGCTGGGTAGCTATGTCTGGACCTGATAAGCGCTGAAAGCATCTAAGCGCGAAGCAGACCCTAAGATTAGGTATCAAAGATCCCTCGAAGATGACGAGGTTGATAGGCTCTAGGTGTAAGCCCGGTAACGGGTTCAGCCGAATGAGTACTAATAGATCATATTTGCCTCATAACAGAGCAATTTGCGCGATTCAAGATTGAAAAACTTGATTCATATTTTTACATTTTTATTTCCTTATCCTCCTCCCCTTATCAAGGGGAGGGCGGGCCGTTCAGGCTCCGAGGAGGTGAGGTAATTTTTCAAAGGAATCCATCGTCTTGGTGATTCGAGCGGCCGGGTAAAACCTCTTCCCATTTCGAACAGAGAAGTTAAAACGGCCAGCGCCCATGGTAGTCGGGGCTTAAGCTCCGGCGAGAGTAGGCCGTCGCCAAGACAATGGATTCCTTTTTTGTTTGGGTGTAATACGGAAATGATAATGTCATAGTACAAGGAAATAGAAATGTCATAGTCGGTTAAAATATTAGTGCGGAGTTTAATAAAAATTAACCTCACTA
>LCEC01000002.1 GCA_000997475.1 Parcubacteria group bacterium GW2011_GWB1_42_6 | reverse complement strand
GGAAGACCGGGAAAAAGCTAAAGAAGCCAAAGCCGAGGCGCAAACCGAAGAAACGAAAGAAGAGCCGGCCCAAGTTGAGAAGGCCGAAGAAAAAACCGAAACAGGAGAAAAGGAAAAAGGCGAGCCGAAGGCCTCCTTCGCTGAAAGCTCCGGCCCGCGCTACGCCGAAGGCTCTGGCGAGGCGAGCGAGCCGAAGGAAGAAAAACCCAAAAAGAAAAAAGGAAGGAAGAAGAAGGAGAAATAATTTTCAATTATCAATAATCCAATTATCAATCAATATCTGATTTTCAATATTTAAACTCAGTCAATGCGGATTTGTTTAAAAATTTGACATTACACATTGAGTATTGATTGGAAATTGAAAATTGGATTATTGAAAATTAATAACCTTGTTTTTTCATTTATGGGAATAATGCAGAAGGCAAATTGTTAATAAAATTATGAATATCACCACTAAGAAACTCCCGCATTCGGAAATAGAAATGCTCATCGAACTTGATCCCCAAGAATGGGGCGGGTTTTTTAATAAAGCGGCAAAAGAACTTTCTCAAAATCTTGAGATACCGGGATTCAGGCCCGGAAAAGCGCCGCAAAATTTGGCCGAGCGGCATTTGGGCGAGGGAAAAATTCTGGAGCGAGCCGCCGATTCAGCTATCAGGGATTCATATTTTAAAGCTGCCGAGAGAGAAGGAATTTTTCCGGTATCCGCGCCAAAGATACAAGTTTTGAAAATCGCCAAAGGAAATTCTTTTGAATTCAAAGCGAATGTTTCGGTAATGCCTCAAATAGAGATTGGCGATTACAAAAAAATCAGCCAAGGGGAAAAAATCAAAAAGCCGAACGAAATAAAATTGGACCAAAAAGAAATTGAAAGTGCGATCGAGTGGATCAGAAATTCAAGGACCAAATACGCCGCTGTAAGCCGCGCGGCGCGAAAAGGGGATAGGGCGGAAGTTGATTTTGCCGCCAAGCGCGAAGGCAAAATAATTTCTGAAGGCGAAAGCAAAAATCATCCCCTGGTGCTCGGCGAAGGAAAATTTGTGCCCGGATTTGAAGAAAAATTGGAAGGAATGAAAGAGGGCGAAGAGAAAAAATTCAGCCTGATTTTTCCCAATGATTTTCATGATAAAGAATTGGCCAATAAACAGATTGATTTTGAGGTAAAAATGAAAATTGTCCAAGAAGCGCAAAAGCCGGAATTAAACGATGAATTCGCGAAATCTCTGGGCGGTTTTGAGAGTTTTGAAGCGCTCAAAAAAAGCGTGTCCGAGGGCATGAAAAAAGAAAAAGAACAAAAAGAAAAAGAATCTTGGCGCGCCAAGATTTTGGAAAAGATAGCGCGAAATTCCAAGGCCGATATTCCGGCGGTTTTGATCGACTCCGAGCTTTCCAAGATGGAGCAAGAAATGGAGATGAGCGTGTCGGAGATGGGTCTGGATTTTGAAACATATTCGCGGAATATAAAAAAGACGAGGGAAGAATTAAAAGAAGAGTGGTTGCCAAAAGCCAAATCGCGCGTGATGGCAGCTTTGGTTTTGGGCGAAATTGCCAAAAAAGAAAATATAAACGTTCCGGAAAGCGAAGTGGAAGAAGAAGCCAATAAATTTCTTTTGAGATATCCCGACATAAAAGCGGCGCGGAATCAAATTGACATGGATCGCTTAAAAGAGTATACTAGGGGAAGCCTGGTGAACGAGAAAGTGTTTAAGAGATTGGAAGAATTTTCAGCGTCTGCATAAAATTTTCTGATCTGGATCGGATTCCTCTCCAAAAACCGCTCGAACCTGTAATCAATCGAATTCACTCGGTTCTCGCTAAGCGCTCGCCAAGCCGCATGAGGCTGCTTTCAATACGAATAGCTTTATCTCGGGCTTGGCTCACGATTTTTTTGGAAAGGAAACCGATCCAGATATTTTGTTTATTCGAGTTTGCTGCTTACAATTGATTTCCGTATTTTCTCCTGTTCCGCCTGTGGCGGGGCAGAAAAAAATATAGAATAAATCATTTAATAATCAGGCATATTCATGGAGGAAGAATCTATGACTTATCTGATTCCGACCGTAATTGAAAAATCTCCCTATGGCGAACGAGCCTATGATATTTATTCAAGGCTTCTCAAGGACAGGATAATCTTTCTTGGAGGTCCCATCTCCGACGAAGTGGCCAACGCGGTGATCGCGCAGCTTCTTTTTTTGGAATCGCAGGACCAGAAGAAAGATATTCAGCTCTATATCAATTCTCCCGGGGGAGTGGTGACCAGCGGCATGGCGATTTATGACACCATGCAATATGTCAAACCGGATGTTTCCACCATCTGTATTGGTATGGCTGCTTCCATGGGAGCGGTGCTTTTGTCCGGCGGGGCTGCCGGAAAAAGGCATATCCTGCCCAATTCCGAAGTGCTTTTGCACCAGGTAATGGGAGGCGCCCAAGGACAGGCGGTTGACATTGATATTGCCGCGCGCCAGATCATCAGGGTCAAGGACAAACTGAACCAGATCTTGGCCAAGCACACCGGCCAGGATATTAAACGGATCGAGAAAGACACTGACCGCGATTTTTTCATGTCGGCGGAAGAAGCCAAAGCTTACGGCGTTGTTGATAAAATTATCAAGAACAAATAATAAAACTTTCACGTTTGAATTGATGGAATTCAAAATCCAAAATTCAAACCGCAAGGGCTTGGCCGATATCTTCGTTATTTGGCTCCGGTCTTGCTCGCCGTAGAATACTACGGTTCGCAAAATCCTCGCCAAATGCCTCGATCTCGGCTCAAGCGCGAAAGTTTTATAAGCCGTTAGCTTCCAAGGTCTCGGGAAGGAAAACTTCTCTGAATGGTTGGAGTTCAAGCTCTAATCTTATGGAAATAAATTTAGCTCTCACAATAACAGGAGTCATCGCTTTGGCGGTTGGCTCCGTTTTGGGTTATTTAACGCGCCGGACCATCGCCAAGAACCAAATTGGATCGGCCGAAGCTCGGCTTCAGAAAATGACCGAAGAAGCCAAACAAGAAGCCAAAGAAACATTGATGCAGGCCAAAGATAAAGCGCTAAAAGTCGTTGAAGAAGCCAACCGCGAACAGAAAGAAAGAGAGCAGCAAATAATGCGTTTGGAAGACCGTTTGGAAAAGCGCGAGCAAGTTCTTGAATCCAAAAATCAAGAATTGGACAATAAATTCAACGATCTCGCGCAAAAAGCGAAAAAAGTCAAAGAAATAAAGGAAGAGCTGGATCAATTGCTATCCAAAAAGACTTTGGAATTGGAAAAGGTGGCCAAACTTTCCCAGGAGGAAGCCAAGAATGAACTTTTGGCGATAGTGGAAAAAGAGCAAGAGCAATCTTTGAATGAACGAGTCAAAAAACTTGAGCAGGAAGGAAAAGAAGAATTGGAAAAGAAAGCCAGAAATATTTTGACGCTGGCCATGCAAAGATTCGCCGGTTCTCAATCGGCGGAAGTTACGACTTCTTCGGTTGCTTTGCCGAGTGATGATCTTAAGGGAAGAATTATCGGCAAAGAAGGCAGAAATATCAAAACTCTGGAAAAATTAACGGGCGTTGAAATTATCGTTGACGACACTCCGGGCGCGATTGTCATTTCCGCTTTTGATCCGATCAGGCGCCAAATCGCCAAAATGGCTTTGGAAAAGAGAATCGAAGAAACGGTGGAAAAAGCCAAAGAAGAAATTTCATCCAAAATCCAGGAGGCCGGGGAAGCCGCGGTTTACGATACGGGCGTGGCCGGACTGGATCCTAAATTAATCAGAGTTTTGGGCCGATTGCGTTTCCGCACCAGTTACGGCCAGAACGTTCTTTTGCACTCGGTTGAAGTGGCGCATCTTGCCGCGTCAATAGCTTCCGAAATCGGCGCCGACGCCAATCTTTGCAAAAAGGCCGGCCTTTTGCACGACATCGGCAAGGCGATCACCCACGAAGTTCAGGGTTCGCACGTTGAGATTGGAAAAATGATTTTGCAAAAATTCAATGTGGCGCCGGAAGTCATCAAGGCGATGCAATCGCACCACGAAGAATATCCCTATGAAACTTTGGAATCGGTGATTGTTCAAGTGGCCGACCAGCTTTCGGGAGCGCGGCCGGGAGCAAGAAAAGACACGCTTGAAGCATATCTCAAACGGCTTGAAGAATTAGAAAAAGTGGCGAACTCTTTTGAAGGAATTGAAAAATCATACGCCATTCAGGCCGGCCGAGAAATCAGAATTTTTGTTCAGCCCGATAAGATGGATGACGCGCAAGCCCGCAAAGTCGCCCGCCAGATTGCCGATAAGGTTCAATCGGATTTGGATTATCCGGGCGAAATCAAAGTGACGGTGATCAGGGAAACGAGGGTGGTGGAGTACGCGAGGTAGGGGCAAAATTTTTAATTTTTGAATTTTTAATTTTATAAATAATTCTTTAATTTTTAAACATTAAGAAATTAGAAATTATTTAAAAATTACAAAATTAAAAATTATAAAATTATTAAGCTTGTAAAGCTGCATTAATTTATTTTAAAGATAAAATTTTTTATTTAATTTGTTTATGAAGATCTTATTTTTTGGCGATATTTTCGGCCGGCCGGGAAGAGAGGCTTTGAAAAAAGTTCTTCCGGAGTTAAGAAGCGAATTTTCGCCCGATTTGGTTTTGGCGAACGCCGAGAACGCCGCCCACGGCCAAGGTTTAACCGAAAAATCGATTGGAGAACTAAAGGAAGCCGGCATCGATTTTATGACCAGCGGCGACCATGCTTTCACGCTTTCGGAAAGCTCCGATGTTTTAGAGAATGAAAAACTTTCCGTTTTGCGGCCGTTGAATTGGCCGGGCGAAGCGCCGGGGGAGGGGCATAAAATAATTCAAGTGGGGGCGAGAAGGTTGATGCTTGTGAATCTGATGGGACGTGTTTTTATCCGGCAGGATTTTGACGATCCTTTTCCAAAAATTTCGCAGTTGCTGGATGACTATTCGCTCAAAGGGAAAGAGCAGGGAAGCGAAGCGGTGGACGCGATTATCGTTGATTTTCACGCCGAAGCGACTTCCGAAAAAGCGGCTTTGGCTTGGTATCTGGACGGCAAAGTTTCGTGTGTTTTGGGAACGCACACTCACGTGGCGACAGCCGATGAAAGAATATTGCCCGCCGGCACCGCTTTTATTTCTGATCTTGGCATGGTCGGTCCAAAAGACTCGGTTTTGGGCGTTAATAAGGAGATGATTATTAAAAGATTTCTCACTCAACGGGCTTTAAAGATGGAGGTGGCCCAAGGTCCCGTGATAATCAATGGAGTCTTTGTTGAAACCGACGATTCAACGGGTCTCGCCAAAAAGATTGAGAGAATATCGAAAGTTGTTGATTTGGAGTGAAATGCAAGGTAAAATTAAATAAATTCGGAATCCAAATCACATTATATTCTTTGATTATTGAATTAACTCCCCCTAACCCCCTCTTACTCTAAGAGGGGTAGAACTCGGAATGCCGCGAAGCATTCCCTCTCTTAAGATAAGAGAGGGTTAGGGTGAGTTATGATTTGTTTTGAATTTTAATAAATGGCATCCATTCTCCGGCAAACAGGCAATTACAATTTTCTGTTTGGGAAATGCGTGTCAAAGCATCATGACAAAGGACGAACTTATTGAAGCAGTCGCTTCAAAATGCGCTTGCTCCAAAAAACAGGTTGATGATTGCCTCTCGGCAGTTATTGATACCATCACCACCGCTTTGCAAAAAGGCGATAAGGTGGTTTTAACCGGATTTGGCGCTTTCGTGGTTAGCGACAGAAAAGCCCGCCAAGGCGTGAATCCCAAGACCGGCGAAAAAATCCAGATTCCGGCCATGAAAGCTCCCAAATTCCGCGCCGGAAAAGCCTTGAAAGAAGCGGTGAGATAAACTTTGTTTTATTTTATAAAAGCCCCTCTCGCGAGGGGTTTTTAGTTCCCCTCCTTTAGGATGGGTTAGGGGAGATTTATTCCATGTGGATTTATAAATGTAAACTATTTGTAAAATCCACCCCGCCCCTCCTTTAAAAGGAGGGAGAAAATGCCATTTTCCGTTTTTTAATTTAATTCACGCCCAAACCCGCAGACCTTGACTTTGTGATTTGGATATGATATAATATAAGATCACCTAAAATAAGCGTATTTTGGGAAGTTTCTCCACAATAAAATATCACAATTTTTTAAAGGGAGTAAGCCATGAAAAAGATTCTGTGCGTTCTCGCGTGCGTTATTGCTCTGTCCGGACTGACTGGAGTGAATAACGCGTTTAGTCTGGAACCCTGGATTGCCATCGAGAATTTTCCCGATTACGAATGGTCGGATTCATTCTTTACCGACGCGTGGGGAAAAGATTTTGCAAATCTTTATCGCGGCAAAGAATGCTTCCTCTGTCCGTTCTATCTTTATTTGCGCGGGGATCTGCCGAAAGGGGAAACTTTTCTCCTTACGAGTATTTTTATCAGACATAATAATACTGTCGGCTATAACTACGGCGGGATGGAATCCAGGGAAAATTTCAGCAAATGGATAACGAATCTTAAAATATTTCCTTGGGCTCATAATGATTGGGCTCCCATAGCAATCAATAGGATCGAATATAGGGATGGCGACTATCTTGGAGATGAATTTATTCTTAAGGACCCGATTGAAATTGATATCGCTAATTGGTGGACTATGTTGGCGGTTACGGGAGATGTTACCTTTTTCGCGCCTGTTAATTATCTGTGTAACTTTTCCTGTACCGGTGGGAAAGTGATTTCCAAGACCACCGGAAAAGAAAAACAAATAACTCGTGAAAATTCGGTTCGTAACAATTCTCCTGTGCCCATTCTGACTGTAGTCGATCCAATTCAAACTTCTATTTCCGTTAATTCTCCGACCGAATTTAAAATGGCAAACCACCCCAATCCCTTCAATCCTTCCACCACGATCAGTTTTTCTCTGCCCAAAGCAGGAGAAACCACGGTCGAGGTGTTCAATGTATCCGGACAGAAAGTTGCCACACTCGCCAGCGGTTTCCGCCAGGCGGGCCGGCACTCGATTATTTGGAACGCAAAGAGTTTCTCCGCCGGGATGTATTTTTGCACCATCCGGCAGGGGAATGAAGCAAAGAAACTCAAGATGACTCTGATGAAATGATCCGAGCCATCGAAAACTCAAAACCGCGTCTTGGAAAACCAAGGACGCGGTTTTTTAATACAATTCACGCCCGAACCTTCATATCTTGACATTAGATCATATTACATATTATAATGTATTTAGTACTCTATACAACAAAATATTCAATAAATTCACTCAAAATTCACCCAAATCAGAGGAGGAGAGCTGTTATGAGCCAGGAAGAGCTTAAATTGGAGACTGCTGCCGAGGAGGGGCCGAATATTAAACTGGTCCTTAACGGAGGCAAAAGAGAACTCGATGACGCGACGGTTCCCGTGAGATGGTTTCTCTCACCCGAAGCTATCGAAAAGAATCCGCAGTATCTGATCTTCTTCGAACAAGATCAGGGGGAGATGGATGCGATGTTTGACAGGAATAATGGCCGGAGATACATCTGTAAAGTTTCCGAAGCCATTCATTTCCTTCAAATTCTTTCCCCCGGCCATCATCGCCTGATGGTGGTTGCTGTGAAGGATTATGATAAATCGGCTGGGGAGTTAGCGAGAAATCAGCTTTCTGTTCGAGGAGGCGGTCTTTTCGAACAGGATATCAATTGGGATGCTGCTTATACTGACTACAATCCACTTATCTCTTGGTCCGGATCATTTGTTGCTTCTTGTGTTGTCGAATTCGACGTTCCGGCGGAGCTTTTTGCCAAAAAGCCGGAGACTCGGTTTGGCAAGCTGATGTGGCAATGGGCCAACTGGCTCTATTCAACGGAGCCTCGGGATCAGTGCGATTATCGGAAACGGAAACTCATTTCCATTCCGAAAATTCCGGTGGGTCTGGCTTTTCTGGTGGTTCTCGCGGCTGGCTACGTGATTAAATATGCCGCTAAGCCAGTCCGCTATATGGGGATCGGAGTCGCCCGGGCGATCCATGTCCTGTACATTCTGATTGCCAGCGCGGTTCTTCTCTTTATCGGATACAGGCCCAAGCCAATCTTTAGTGAGATGATGAGAGCCGCGAAAGGCTCTCGAAAATGGAGCGAAAGGATTCGGAAATTTTTCTATTCGTCATACCCAGGCGATCAACGCGACGAATGTTGGGTTCTTGATGATGTTTTTATTCATCAGTTGTGGTCCATCAAAGATCGCGATATGGGAAAAAACGGGCTTGTCTATATTTCTATCAACCCGCTCTATGTCGTTCTGGCCGGCGGACTTATTTATCTTGTGATTAGACTGATTGTCCCCAGATCAGAATTCTTAATGACGCGGATTTTCGTCGGTCTTGTTCTCGGATTGTTGACAGCCGCGGCGACATCTCTTGCTATGTATGTTTTGAAAAAAAATGCTCCGGCAAGAGTGGCCGCGGCAGAAGCGAGAAGGACAGCGCGAGCATCGAGAATGAGGAAGAGAAGCGCGAAAGTCGCGGCTGCTCGCCGGGCAGAGGAAATTTGGGAAGAGGAAGCCATGCTGGCTCGTCTGGAAAAGAGGAAAGTGTGGCTTTCCGATAATCTCGGCATTAAACATGCCAAGCCGGCGGTGGATCTGAACGAGATTCCGGCGCCTCTCAATTTTGGCGACCGGGTCGTCCAGAAATTCCATGTGAGCTTTTGGCGAGCCAAAGCGGCGGTGTGCAAACCTTTTGCGCATTAGCTTCTGCTCATTGTGATTTATTGAATAACCAAAACCGCCCTAAATTTTAAAGGGCGGTTTTTTAATACAATTCGCGCCCGAACCGCCAGATCTTGACTTTGGTATTGGATTATGATATAATACAGAATCACCTGAAATAAGCGTATTTTGGGAAGTTCTCTCACAATAAAACACTTTTTGAAGGGAGTTGGACATGAAAAAGATTCTCTTTGTCGTTTTGTGCATCTTGATTCCGTTGATTCTTTTCTCGACTGCAGTAAATGCTGATGATTTGTATGAATTCCGCTTCACCAGAGGTGGAAATAATAATGTTTATGTTCTTCCAGGAGAGGATATAACGTTCTCTCTTGTCCAAAACAAAACCGAAAAAGCCGGATTCAAAGGCTTTTCGGTTTTGTCTGTTGAGACAACAACTTCTTGCCCATCAGGACTTACATTTGAACTTTGGTGGTGGACAGCAAGAGGATCTGAAGTTTTGAGAGAAGATAAGGAGAAAGAATATTTTTTTCAGGAAGAAACGGGGAAAGGGCATATCTTTCTTAAAAGAGAGACGGATTCCTTGAATAAGGAAAGATACCTCTATAAATTCGCTTCAGATTCAGGAAAAAATGTCGATCTCTTTAAAGTCTGTAATCAAATATTTTCCTTTTTTAACACCAGCCTGACTTATAATCCGGGCCATGATTTTGTCCACTTTGACTGTTCAGTCAAAGTGATAGATGAAGAAAAGAAGAAATATTCCTTCAATCTTTCCAAGAATATCATCAAGACAGATGGAAAAAGGGGGGATGTAAACGGAGATAGCCAAGTCGATGAAAAAGATGTAAGGGAAATGGCATTTTATAGCGAGAATTTGAATGACGATGATGTCAAAGGAAGATACACGCAAAGCGGGGTCAATTTCGGGCGTGGAATCGTCCTTTTCTCTAATCTTGATCTTATTTCTTGGTGGTTGATAAATATTTGGGTTCACAACCCAAATGATCCTATCGTTCAGGGGCTGGGGATTGGTCAGATGATGAGTCTGACTTATCGAGACATTTTTCAAATGAACTCAAATCACTATCTTGCCAAACCCGCCGGCCCAACAATCGTCCGTAACATGCCTTTTGAATCCAAAATCGAAGGCAACCGGATGGTAGTTTCGACCGAAGGCCACGCGGTGAATGTGATGGCCTATCTGCCGGATGGAAAAATCTGGCAAGATACCAAGTGGGTTGATAATGGAAAAGTGGAATTTCAAATTCCGGATCCGAGATTGGAATACCGGATTGAATCCACCTGGATTCCGGGGAAAGCTTCAATTCAGACTTTCATCAAAGAAGATCTGCCTATTGCTTTCTCATCCTCCAATCACCCCAACCCCTTTAATCCTTCCACCACGATCGATTTCTCTCTGCCCAAAGCGGGAGAAACAATGGTCGATGTGTTCAATGTATCCGGACAGAAAGTTGCCACACTCGCCAGCGGATTTCAATCCGCGGGCCGGCACTCTCTGGTCTGGAATGCAAAGAGTTTCTCTTCCGGAACATACTTTTGTGTGATCCGGCAGGGGAATGAAACAAGAAAAATTAAGATGACTCTGGTGAAATGATCCGAGCCATCAAAAAACCAAAACCGCGGACTAAAAAAGTTTGCGGTTTTTTTATTAAAACAAAAACCCGCCCAAACGGGCGGGTTTTTAAAGGGGAGCGGGTAACGGGAGTCGAACCCGTCTATCGACCTTGGCAAGGTCGCGTAATACCGATATACCATACCCGCCGGTTTCGCCAGTCGGACAATGGCTTATCGCTTATCGTAAATTCAATTAATTTTTCCGATTAGCGATATGCGACTTGCGAGATGCTATTTGTATGTGCCGGGGTGCAGAGTCGAACTGCAATCTATGGTTTTTCAGACCACCGCCGTGACCACCTTGGCTACCCCGGCAGATGTTAAATTCGAAACAAATATTGATGAAACTATCTATAAAATCCCTCTTCCTCCTTCGCCCTTTCGAGCTACGGAAAGACAGGTAATCTCCCTTTTTGAAAGGGAGAAAAATATGTAGAGTGGACGGTGTAGGGATTGAGCCTACGGCCTACTCGGTGTAAACGAGTCGCTCTACCACTGAGCTAACCGTCCGAAACCCCAATGGTGTGCGCGGGAGAAATCTCCTTCGCTAAAGCTACGGAAGACCAGATGCGCAACGTATAATTAAAATCTCTTTTGCTTCGCCATCTGAAGCTTTGGCGAAAGGTTCTGGTGCGCGGGAGAGGACTCGAACCTCCACGCCTTGCGGCACCAGCACCTCAAGCTGGCCTGGCTACCAATTACAGCACCCGCGCGTGGTTGTGAATTTACATTTATTTTTTCTAAGGAAAAAATCTCCCCCAACCCCTCCTAAAGGAGGGGAAATAAAATCCTTTTTGTATTTTCGTAATAAATTCGTAATTTTGCAGGGATATTTATTCTTCTTTTGTCTTCTTCTCTTCCGGAACCGCGATATTCGCCCTATTTTTCATTCTGGCTTTTTTGCCAAAGCGTTCGCGCATGTAATAAAGCTTGCTTCGGCGGACTTTTGAGGTCTTCATAATCTGGACTTTTTGAATGGCGGGCGAATGCAGAGGATAGGTTCTTTCCACGCCGATTCTATCCGAAACTTTGCGGACGGTAAAAGTGCCGCTGATTCCGCGGCCGTGCTTTTGGGCGATCACAAGTCCTTCAAATTGCTGGATTCTTTCTTTGTTGCCTTCCTTTACTTTCTGAAAAACCCGGACGGTTTGCCCCGGCCTGATTTCGGGAAGATCGGTCTTGAGCTGGTCTTGGATGATTTGCATGAATTTAGGCTGTTTTTATTATGAATATATCTTATCATCAATTTCTTAATCTTTCAAGCCCCGGCCGGGTTTATCAAGGTTATCGAGGACAATCTTAAGATCGTCGGGCAATTCGCTGTAAAACCGCTTTTTTTCCCCGTTTGGCGAATCAGGCAGGGCTATTTGGAGTTCTTGGGCGTGCAAAAATTGGCGTTCGAGTCCGGGAGGAATCGGCCTGGTTTTATCGCTGTATTTCTTGTCGCCCGCGACCGGATTTCCCAACCAAGCAAAATGAGCGCGGATTTGGTGCAGGCGGCCGGTCTTCGGGAAAGCTTCTATGAGCGAAAAATCGCTGAATTTTTTGACGACTTTGTATTCGGTTATGGCTTCACGGAGCCGCCCCCTCTCCTTTTCAAGGAGAGGGTAGGGTGAGGTAATCAATTCTGAATTTGAATTACCCCTCCTCAATCCTCCCCTCGACGAGGGGAGGATGGCTGCTTCCATTGCCACTACTTTTTGTTTTGAGGGATCCGATTTCGATCTGGTTAAAAATGTTCTGATGATACCTTCGTCTTCTTCGGACCGGCCCGAAACGAGAGCGATATATTTTTTCCGGGCCAACTTTTCCTTGAATTGATTTTTGAGCCATTCAAAACTTTTTTGATTTTTGGCGACAATCATCACGCCCGAAGTGTCTTTGTCCAAGCGATGCACAAGGCCGGGGCGCAACAGGGGATTATCGCCAACGGAAGCGATCGCCGGATAATGCGCGAGTAGCGCGCTCACCAAAGTATTTTTTGATTCTTTGGCGAGCGGCAGGCCGAGTTTGTCTTGCCGCGGATGCACCGAAATTCCGGCGGGTTTGTTTAAAACAATCACGTCATCATCTTCATGAATCACATCCAATTTTATTTCCGGGTTGGGCTCGATTTTTGCGGTTGACTGATTTTGGATATTTTTTTTGTCGAAAGAAATAATGTCGTTTTCTTTGAGCTCGTAGCTTGGTTTCTTGATTTCGTTATTAACCAGAAAAATTCCATCTTTGATTTGGAATTTCAAAAACGCCCGGGATTGGGCCGGAAATTTAAGGCTCAAAAATTTATCCAGGCGCTTTTCGTCTTTCTTTTCGGTTATCTTGAATTCCATACCTTTATTCTATCTCACTTCTTCTGCCTTTGTCATCCCGGATTAAATCCAGGATCCGGATTTCAATTAAAATAAAAACACCAATAGTTTTCTTGGTGTTTTTTGAAAGGCTATTTCATTTTGCAATTTGATATTCCCTTGAGTTTTACGATTGCCTCATCAACTGTTTTAACCACAAAGCCCGTCTTATTAACAAAATCAATCGACCATTTTGGATTTCTGTTCTCTTTCCAGATAATTATCAAATTTTTACAAAAATCACCCGGTTGTTTTACATGTTGGCCGTAAAAATATCCAATTTCAATCCATGTGCCCTCCGAAGGAGCGAGGCCGGGATTTGCAACCATAAATTCCGCTTTATCGATTCCATTTAAATCGTCAGGGAAATAAGTATCGGGGGATGTTTGATCTGAGTCAAATTCCCAATCATGGAAATCAAATTCTTCGATTTTTTTAAATTTTTCTTTCCAATTATTTTCGTATTCGTTTGCTTGTCCGGCCAGATAAACTTTTATTTTTCTTGAGGGCATACAATGGTGGGCGACAGAGGAGTCGAACCTCTTGCCTCATCGATGTCAACGATGCGCTCTAACCAAGTGAGCTAGTCGCCCGGGGTCGTAAATCGCTTGTCGCATATAGCTAATCGCAAATTCAAATTAATCCTTCCGATTGGCGACTTGAGGTATGCGATAAGCTAATTTTGTGCGTGCGCCAGGATTCGAACCTAGAACCGATCGGATATAAGCCGATTGCTCTGCCGTTGAGCTACGCACGCTTACAACCATATTCATTCGCAATTATTTGTAAATCCATGAATATTCTTTCCGAGAGTCTGGAATTGCCGATTCTTAAATTGCAGGTTCCGTGTCCGAATGTTCCTTTGTGATTTATAAATTCACTCGATGTTTTTTTAATGTATGGTTTACAAAAATTGGACTTCGGAATTTTCAAAGCATTGGACCAATATGAAATTTCTTTTTTGGAATCCATATCCTTATATAAGTGCAGTGAGATTCTCATTTTTTCTTTTGAAATTCCCAGGCAATCAATCAACCAGTGTGTGTAAAATTTGATAATATCAGGATTTGTGTTGGAGAGGGAGATATTATCCATTCGGTATTTTGATCCTTCTCCCCAATAGAGACCAAGGCCAATTAAGAATAGTTCTCGATTTTTAATGGGGAGCAAGAATTTCTTTTGTTCTTTATAAACTAGATCCAGTCTCTTTTGTCTTTTCTCTTTCATTGTCCGGCGGAATTTCTCAATTCTTTGCTCATTCCAATCTCGAAGTTGTTTGATGCGCTCTCTGGATAAAGGATGATCTTTCAGCCAGCTGCTTAAGGTGCCTTTGCTGACTTTTAAAACTTTTTTTATTTGACTGTAACTTTGGCCTTGTTCGCGAAGTTCCAGGGCTTTTTGCTTATCTTTAAATCTAGCCATAATTGGACTAATGAATATACTAATTTGAAACACTTATTCTATAGTTCAATTATACCACAATTTTGCAAAGAATAAAAACCAACAGTGGATAGCTGCTATCACCTATTATTATTTTATCAACTCCTCAAATTCTTCCTTTTCAATCGTTTCTTTTTCGATCAAGCGCGAGGCGATCTTTTCAAGAAGCGGACGTTTTTGCGAAAGGATTTGCTGGGCGGTCGCCAAAGCTCCTTTCACGAGAATAGAAACTTCTTCGTCTATATCCACTGCTGTTTTTTCGGAATAATTTTTTTCGGTGGTGATCTCCTTGCCTAAGAATATCAAATCTTCGGTTTCGCCGAAAGTGCGCGGGCCGAGTTTTTCGGACATGCCAAATCTCGTAACAATGCGATGGGCCAGATCCGTGACTTTTTCCAAGTCGCTGGAAGCGCCGGTGGTGATTTCATTGAAAACCAATTTTTCGGCGGCTTGGCCGGCGAGCAACACGGCCAGTTCCTCGATAAATTCGGTGCGATTGTGAAAATGTTTATCTTCGGTGGGAAGCTTTAAAGTATAGCCGGCGGCTTGTCCTCGGCTGATGATGGAAATTTTGCGCACAGGATCCATATTGGGCAGGGAAGCGGCGACTAAAGCGTGGCCGGCTTCGTGGTAGGCCGCGATTTTCTTTTCCTTTTCGGAAAGCACATGGCTTTTTCTTTCGGGGCCCAGCATCACTTTTTCAATTGAGGAAGTGAGCTCGATCATATTGACTTCGGTTTTATTCTCGCGGGCGGTGAGGATCGCGGCCTCGTTCATTAAATTGGCCAAATCGGCTCCGGAAAATCCCGGCGTGCGCTCGGCGATCTGGCGCAAGTTAACTTCTTTGGCCAAAGGTTTGTTTTTGGCGTGAATTTCGAGTATGTCTTCGCGGTCGTTGATATCAGGCAAATTCAAAATGACTCGGCGATCAAATCTTCCCGGCCGCAGAAGCGCCGGGTCAAGAATATCGGGGCGGTTAGTGGCGGCCAAAAGCACAACGCCGTTATTGGGTTCAAAACCATCCATCTCAACCAAGATTTGGTTTAATGTTTGTTCTCTTTCGTCGTGTCCTCCGCCGACTCCCGCGCCCCGATGCCTTCCGATGGCATCGAGTTCATCGATGAAAATAATGCAGGGGCTGCTCTTTTTGGCGGTTTGGAAAAGATCGCGCACTCGCGCGCTGCCCACGCCCACGAATAATTCCACGAATTCAGATCCGGAAATATGGAAGAAGGGAACGCCGGCTTCTCCCGAAACCGCGCGGGCCAATAATGTTTTGCCGCAGCCCGGAGGCCCGATTAGTAAAACGCCTTTGGGGATCTTGGCTCCGATATCAATGAATTTTTTGGGAGTGCGCAGGAATTCAACAACTTCCATCAACTCTTCTTTTGTTTCTTTGAGTCCGGCGACATCTTTGAAGGATGTTTGCTGGGACTTCTTTTCTCCCGGGTTCACGAGTCTGGCCAAAGATTTGGTAAAACCGAAAGCTTGGCCGGCGCCTTGTTTCGCTTGGCTCATCATAAACCACAAGAACCCGCCGATGAGCAAGAGAGGCAGAATAAAAGGAAGGATTACATTGATAAGCCAAAATCTCCAACCGCTATTGCCCGAATCCGAAACTTCCAATTGCACTTGCTGGAGTTTTTGAGAATCAACGCCGTAGTTTCTCAAAGATTCAGTCAAGCCGGATTCGGCTTCTTTGGTTGAAGTTTCTTGGTTTTTATCCTTAAGAGTGATTTCTAATTCCTGACCTTTTACTGTGATTTTTTCCACTTTTTCCTCATTGATTTGTCGGGCGAGTTCCGTTAACGTGATTTTTTTTATTTCATCTTTGCTCGAATTTGAGAAAAAAGAAAAAAGGCTGGAAATGGCCAGAAAGATTACAATGATGATGAAGAGATTTTTGAGAAGAGATTTCATGGTTTCCCTGCGAAATTACGAATTTATTACGAAAATACGAATGAATGCGTTTCTTTCGTAATTTCGTAGAATTTTCGTAGTTTCGTAGGGGAAAAGAAGTTTTATTCTCTGACCAGCGACAGCGCCAATTTATGGACGCGAGGTTCGATGGAAAGAATTTTAAACCGGTATTTTTTCTTGGCTTCCAATTCCTTTGACATAGCTTCCAAAGAAGCGAAATCGGAAACATGGACCAGACCGTGGATATCTTTGTCCAATTGGACAAAAGCGCCGAATGGGTTGATTCTGGTGACTTCTCCTTCAATAACTTGATCTTTTTGGTATTTTTCGCCGATTTCCAGCCAAGGATCTTTTTTGAGGGCTTTTAGCGACAGAGAAAGTCTGTCTCCTTCAATGCCTATGATTTTAGCGGCCACTTTTTGGCCGACTTTCAAAATTTGGCGCGGATCTTCAATCAGCTGCCAATCAATTTCGGAAATATGGATCAGTCCTTCCATCATCTCGGCGTTCGGGTTTTCGTTTTCCCGCATCGGGAAGCGGACAAAAGCGCCAAAATCAACCACGCCCGAAATCATTCCTTCAACCAAATCGCCGATTTGGAATTTGGAAAGAGCTTGGCGGACTTTTTCTTCATCCACCGCTTTTTCGGAAACGATCAATTTTTGCTGGCTTTGATCGGCGTCAATGACTCTGACATCCAATTCTTTGTTTACGAATTTGTTAAGCTCCTGAAGTATCTTGCTTTTATCGCCGTCTTCCACTCGGGGATAGTGTTCGTAATTGAGCTGCGAAACAGGCAAAAATCCCACGGTTCCTTTGATATCCGCCATAAGACCGCCTCGGTTGGCCGAGACAATCTTTGCCTTTACCGTCTGATGGCTTTCCAATAATTGTTTTAAAGTATCCCATGCTTGTTCTCGATGGGCGGCTTGCAACGAAAGTTCAACGAATCCTTTTTCGTTTTCGTCCTCGATGACCATAGCCGAAATCTCATCTCCTTTTTTAAGGCTTTTGACGAGATTTCTGTTTTCTTTCACTTCTCTTCCCAAAAGCACGCCGGTGCCCAAGCTGCCCAGATCAATAAAAACCGTGTTTTTGCCGACTTCAAGAATTTTGCCCTGGATGATATCTCCGGGCTTGGAAAGCTTTGGCGCCTGGGCCAAGAGCCCGGCCATCAATGATTTTTTATCAGTTTCGTTTTTTACTGGCATATTAATTATTATAAACGGAAGAATTTTTTCCGGCTTTTTCCAAAAGCTTTTTAATTATTAATTTTGGGTTGCTTTCGGGGCTCGGATTCCGCCGTTTGGTATATTTTAGTATAATTCAAAAGACGCGATTTGGCAAGCAACGGCACCCTGCGGAATTACGGATTGGTACGGATATTACGGATTCAAATTGAATTTATCCGTAGAATCGGTATGGATCCGTAAATCCGCAGGGGAGTTGGCAGAAGAGAATTTTTATGATAAAATGGAAGGGTAAAAATATAAATTAGTCGAGCGGACAGGAATTGAATTTTCGCACGAGGACTGTTTGAGCCCCGCAGCTGCGGGGCGAGTTCCGCAGAAGAAAATTCAACTCCTGTCCGCTCTCTCGGCTTTTAGAACGATGGTTATCACTTGGTACGGTTATTCGTGCTTCAAAATTCAAAGCGGCGATACGGTTATCATCACCGATCCTTTTGACAAATCCATCGGCTTGAATCCGCCTCGCGGCCAGGCTCATATTGTTACGGTTTCTCACGCCCACTCGGGGCATAACAATGTCGAATCAATTACTGGCGAGCCTTTATTAATCAATGGGCCGGGAGAATACGAAACCAGAGGCATTGGCATCAATGGAATTTTCTCTTATCACGACAGCAAAGAAGGAAAAGAAAGGGGAGTTAATGCCATATATACGTTTGAGGTTGAAGGAATCAATATTTGCCATCTGGGAGATTTGGGCGAGAAAAAACTTGCCGATGAGGAAGTGGAAAAAATAGGCGATGTTGATATTTTGATGATTCCCGTTGGCGGAGAAAAAACGATTGACGCGGAGGAAGCGACAGAAATTATCAATCAGATAGATCCGCGGATTGTCATTCCGATGCATTACAAAATTCCGGGGTTGGCGGGAAATTTGGCGCCGGTTGAGGATTTTTTGAAAGAAATCGGCGCGGCTAAAAAGGAACCCCAAGAAAAATTGACTTTGAAAAAAAAAGATCTGCCGCAGGAAGACACGGAAGTGGTGGTAATGAAAGTGTAAGCATGATGCGGAACTACGGAAATTATGCAGACCTACGGAAATGCGGAATAAATTCATTTGTTCGCATTTTCGCAAAGTCGGCATAAGGTTCGCATATTCCGCATAATAATTTGTCTGATTTTATACAAAATCTTCGCCAAAAGCCGGAATCGGAAAGAAAGATTATTTTGGTCGCGAGTATTTCTTTGTGCATGATCATGATCGTGGGTATTTGGGTTTTTTCGCTTGATAAAACAATCAGATCGGCTTCCGAAAAGGGCAAGGAAATAGATAAAAGCGGCAGCCAGATAGTTCAGGGAGTAAAGGGGTTGAAAAAAGATTTGCCCACTCTCTGGCAAAGTTTGGGGGCCGGCATCAGCAATATTTTGAATTCCGGCGAAAACGAAATTAAAATCTCGCCCGGCCAAAGCGCGATTCCGTCGTTGCGGCCGAGTGTCTCGGCGCCGCCGCAGGAGAAATTGCCGGTAGAATAGAATCCTACGGAATTACAGATAAATACGGATATTACGGATTTAATTCTATCCGTATCATCCGTAAAGATTCGTAATTCCTTAGGGTTATAATTTATGGAAAATATTCCCGAAAAAAAGAATATCAAGCAGCAGGAAATCATCGAAGAAATGCAGAATTGCTATTTGGATTACGCGATGTCCGTTATCGTTGGCCGGGCTCTTCCCGATGTGCGCGACGGCTTGAAGCCGGTGCATCGCCGCATTCTTTACACGATGTGGGAATCCGGATTGAAATCAACCGCCAAGTTTCGCAAATCGGCCACTGTGGTGGGCGATTGTTTGGGCAAATACCATCCGCATGGCGATATGGCGGTTTATGACGCGATGGTGAGGCTCGCGCAGGATTTTTCAATGAGATATCCTCTGGTGCAAGGCCAAGGAAACTTTGGTTGTTTTACCAAAGACACGAAAGTCAAATTGACCGATGGGCGGGATTTGAGCTTTGGCGAGCTCATAAAAGAACACGAAGAAGGAAAAAATAATTATACCTACACCGTTAATGGCTTGGGACTTATTTCAATCGCCCAAATCAAAAAACCCAGGTTAACCAGAAAAAACGCTCAAATCATCAAAGTTGAGTTGGATAATGGAGAAAAAATAAAATGCACGCCCAATCATTTATTCATGTTGCGGGATGGCGCTTATAAGGAAGCGGAGCAGCTGCGACCCGGCGAATCTTTGATGCCTCTTTATCAAAAATTTTCTGAAAAGACGGATCGTCTGAACAGAGAGGGCTATGTTTTGATATATCAAAACAAAAAAAACGAATGGATTCCGGCTCATCATTTGGCTGATAATTATAATTTAAACATTGGAAAATACAAAAAAAGCGCCGGCCGGGTGAGACATCACGCGGATTTCGACAAATTGAATAATAATCCGGAAAATATAATCAGAATGCAATGGGGAGAGCACTGGAAATTACATTATCAACAAGCGACTCGGTTGCATCAAAACGGTGAATATCGCGAAAAAATCGCTCGGGGCCGCGATGCTTTTTGGTCCGATTTCGGCAATAAAGCCGCTTATTCGGAACGGCTCTCGAAAAGAAATATTCAAAATTGGAAAGATCCGGAATATCGAAAGAAAATGAGCCTTTTTTTGAGCGAAATAAACAAGCGATATATTTTGGATCATCCCGAGAAGCGGGAAGAACTAGGTCGGCAGGCTACGGAAACCTTGATTCGCCTTTGGCAAAATCCCGAATATAGGGCTTCAATGCGTGAAAAAATCATCAAAGGCAATAAAAATCACGTTACCAATAAAACGGGCAAGTTGAAGTTTTTAAATATTTGCAAAGAAATCGTAAAACGGCGGACCGCTCTCAGCGAAGTGAATTACGAAAAAATCAGAAATGAAATTTATTCTTACGGCGCCGCTCCTCTTTGGCGGAACGCTTTGGATAAATATTTCCAGGGCAATCCGGATTTGGTCCGTCAAGAGATCAGCAATAATCACAAGGTTGTTAAAATCGAAAAAATATCCGAGCGGGAGGATGTGTATGATCTTACAATTGACGGCACGCACAATTTTTGTTTGGCATCCGGAATTTTTGTCCATAATTCGCTCGATGGCGACGCGGCCGCGGCCCATCGCTACACCGAATGCCGCTTGACTCCCATTGCCGAGGAAATGATTCAGGATATTGATAAAGACACGGTTGCTTGGACCGATAACTATGATGGCTCCAGGCAGGAACCGATTGTTTTTCCTTCCAAATTGCCGCAACTTTTGTTGAACGGCCAAATGGGAATCGCTGTTGGCATGGCCACCAGCATTCCGCCCCACAATCTTTCGGAATTGGTTGACGGCATAAATTATCTGATAGAAAATCCCAAGGCGCCGGTGGAAGAACTTTTGAAATTCGTCAAAGGGCCGGATTTTCCAACGGGCGGCGCGATTTATGACAAGCAGGCGATTTTGCAGGCTTATTCAACCGGCAAGGGAGCGATTGTCAATCGCGCCACGGCCGAAATTATTGAAGAGAAAAAAGGCAGCCAGCAAATTATCGTGACGGAAATTCCTTTTCAAGTCAACAAGGCTTCTTTGCTTGAAACGATCGCCGATTTGGTGAAAGACAAAAGAGTGGAAGGAATCCGCGATATCCGCGACGAGTCAGATAAAGACGGCGTGCGAATCGTGATTGACTTGAAAAACGATTCTTATCCGCAGAAAATTTTGAATCAGCTTTACAAGCTCACGGATTTGCAAAAATCTTTCCATTTGAATCTCTTGGCTTTGGTTGAAGGCCTTCAGCCGCAGGTGCTTTCGTTGAAAGGCATATTGGAACATTATATCGAGCATCGCTATAATGTGGTGACCCGCCGCAGCCAATTTGACTTGGCGCGCGCCAAAGAGCGGGCGCATATTTTGGATGGATTGAAAGAGGCGCTTGACCATATAGACGCGGTAATTGCCACAATACGCAAATCGGCCGACAAAGAGGAAGCTCATATCGCGCTTTGCAAGAAATTTAAATTTACCGACGCGCAAGCTTCGGCGATTTTGGAGATGAGATTGCAAACTCTGGCGGGACTGGAAAGGAAGAAAATAGAAGACGAATTGGCTGAAAAAAATAAAATTATCGCCGAACTTGAAGTTTTGCTGAAATCTCCAAAGAAAATTTTGGGCGTGATCAAAGATGAATTGGCATACCTCAAAGACAAATACGGCGACGAGCGCCGCACTCGGGTTTATGCTTCGCCGGTGGGGGAATTCAAAGAAGAGGATCTGGTGGCGCAGGAAGAATGCATGATCACTTTGACCCAGGGCGGATATGTGAAAAGAATAAATCCCAAAAACTACCGCGCCCAGAAACGCGGCGGCAAAGGAATCACCGGCATTACTACGCGCGAAGAAGACAGCGTTGATGATATGTTTTGCGTCAATACGCACGACAATCTTTTGTTTTTTACGACCACGGGGCGGGTTTTCCAAACCAAGGCTTACGAAATTCCCGAAGCCAGCCGGGTGGCCAGAGGCCAGGCGCTGGTTAATTTTCTCCAACTGGGTCCCAATGAACACGTGAGCTCTTTGGTGGCGCTCAAAGAAAATATCAAAAATCGCAAAAAAGGCGGTCCCGTCGCGGCGGGTTCGGCTGGGGATGAAAATTATTTAATCATGGCCACCAAAGGTGGTATAATCAAAAAAAGTCCGGCGGAAGAATTTTCAAATGTCCGCCGTTCGGGATTGATCGCCATGAATTTGACAAAAGGCGATGAACTTCTTTGGGCGAAATCCACAACCGGATCGGATGAATTGATGCTGGTTTCGGCCAAAGGGCAAAGCATCAGATTTAAAGAAAAAGATGTGAGGCCGATGGGGCGAACCGCCGCCGGCGTGCATGCCATTAAATTGAAGAATGGCGATGAAGTGATCAGCATGGATGTCATAAGATCCGGCAAGACAGGGGAAAAGCCGATGGTGTTGGTGGTCACGGAAAACGGTTTTGGCAAAAGAACGGATCTTAAACAATTCAAATCCCAGCGCCGAAGCGGTTCCGGAATCAAGGCGGCTCATGTGACTCCCAAAACCGGACAAATCGTGTCAGCCAGAATTCTTAACGGAACGGAACAGGATTTGATCGCCATTTCCGAAAAAGGACAAGTTATCCGCACCACTTTGGGTTCGGTTTCTGTTCTTGGCAGATCAACCCAGGGCGTGAGAATTATGAAGATGGAGGCGGGGGATAAGGTGGCGTCCATAGCGTGCATCTAGTATCACCCTACGGAATTACAGATAAATACAAATGATACGGATAAATCAAATCCGTAATATCCGTACCAATCCGTAATTCCGTAGGGTTCAAAAAATAGTGTCTCTCAAAAACTCAAAAATATTCTTAGCTTCTTTTCTGGTAATCCCGCTTTTTTTCACGGGGCTTTTTGCCGGCATTTCTCCTTGCAAAGAAAAACCTCCCGCGCCTATAACGCTGGAATTTTGGGGAGTGTTTGAAGATTCCGACGCTTATTCTTCGCTGATTGCCCAATTCAAGCAAGTTTATCCGCACATCGCGATCAATTATTACAAGAAAAATATCGCCACCTATGAACAGGATCTTTTGAACGCTTTGGCGGCCGGGCGAGGGCCGGATATTTTTTCAATCCACAACACTTGGCTGCCGAAGTATTCAGACAAGCTTTTTCCGGCTCCCGAGGGAATGCTCACTTCGGCCGAGTACGCGAGCGTTTTCGTGGATGTGGCCTCTCAAGATTTCGTTGAACAGGGAAAAATTTACGCTTTCCCTTTTTATGTCGATACCCTGGCCCTTTTCTATAACAAGGATATTTTTAACGGCGCCGGCATCGCTTTGCCGCCGGCAACTTGGGAAGAAGTGAATGCGGCGGCTGAATCTTTGACCAAGAAAGACTTGGATGGAAATATAAGCCAGTCCGGCATCGCTTTGGGCGCGTCAAAAAACGTCAATCGCTGCACGGATATTCTTTCTTTGCTGATGATCCAAAGCGGCGCGAAAATGATTTCCGATGACAAAACTTCGGCCGCTTTTGCCGGTTCGGTCTATCTCGACGGGGAGAATTTTTATCCCGCCAGCCGGGCGCTGAATTTTTACACCAATTTCGCCAATCCCAAAAAGAAAGTTTATTCGTGGAATAGTTCGCAGCATTATTCAATCGACGCTTTCAGCGAAGGCAAAGCGGCGATGATGATCAATTATTCTTATCAAATTCCCGCGCTGCGCGCCAAGGCGGCAACTTTAAGATTCGGCGTGGCGGGCTTGCCGCAGATTTCCGCCAATGCTTCAAACGCTGCCAATTACGCCAATTATTGGGGGCAAGGAGTTTCCAAAGGTTCTCTTAACGCCAACGCGGCTTGGCAATTCTTGGGTTGGATGAGCCAAAAAGAAAATATGAAGACATTTTTGGGGCAAATAAAAAAACCGACTTCCCGCCGCGATTTGATTGAGTGGCAAAAAGCGGATCCCGATCTGGGAATCTTCGCCATCCAAACTCTTTCGGCGCGATCCTGGCGGCAAGCGGACAATATTCAAATCGAGAAAATTTTCGCCAATATGATTGATCAAGCTTTGAGCGATCCTTCCCGGATTGACGAGATAGTCCGCCAGGCCAATCAAGAAGTGACGATACTGATGCAGGGAAGATAAAATATAATTTTCAATTATCAATTTCCAATTTTCATTGAATTTTCAATATTCAATGTTTAATTTTTGAATAACTCCCCCTAACCCCCTCTTATCTAAGAGGGGGGATCAGCTAAGAGAGATCCGTTTAAAAATTAGATATTATAAATTGAATATTGATTGCCACCCTTCGGGTGGTCACCCGGAGGGTGAAAAATTGAAACTTGAAAATTAAATCCATGTTTTCTCTCAAAAAAATATTTATTTTTTTTATTGTCCTTATTCTTCTCACGGCTCCCTCAATTTCTTTCGCCAAAGAAAGAGGGCTTGTTCCTTGCGATGGAGCGTGCCCCGCGGGATCTTCCGATTGTGTTCCTTGCACTTTTTGCCATGTTCTTGTTCTTATCCAAAATTTAGTAAGATTTGCCATGTATGATTTCTTTTTTCCTTTGGCTGGACTGTTGATTTTCTATGGTGGTATACTGATGGTATTGGGAGAAAAAAAATATGCTGAAGGAAAAAGCATAGTTAAAAATACAATTATTGGATTAGTTATTATTCTTACATCTTTTGTTATAGTTAATACTATTATTCTTATTATAGCTCCGGAAGATAGCGACGGATTCAGGCCGCAAAGCTGGGGAACTATCCAATGCAATTAAAAAAAATGGCGAAATTTTCAAAAATAGCGAGTATTTTTTTTATAATATTTTTGGCTTTTTTTGCCGCTTCTTTTTGCTATGCGGAAGATCCTGGCGGGGGAACATTGGATACCGGCGGGGGAACTGTCGGCAACAACAGCGGATCGTATTCAATACCAAATCCTTTGGGTTCGGAGACAAATGATTTCAGCACTTTTGTTCTAAGGGTAATTAACGAATTGGTCGAGAAGATTCTGACTCCTCTGGTAGCCGTGATGATAATCTGGGCCGGTTTTAAATTTGTTACGGCTGGCGGCAACGAGGTAAAAATCCAAGATGCGAAAAAGAATTTAAGATATGCGATCACGGGTTTGGCGGTAATCGTTTCAGCGCAGGCGATTGTAATTTATGTGCGAGAGATTTTAGGGGATGCCAATCTTGAAGAGGAAAGCACTTTGATGGATCGCATTAAAGGCGCTTTGAATGAAATCACGATGATCTTATTTATGTTGGCTACTGTGTATTTTGGTTGGGGAATAGTCCAAATGATCCAAAGTAGCGGCAATGAAAAAAAATTGGAAGAAGGAAAAAAACACATGATTTGGGGAATTGTCGGAATGACGATTATGATGGGTGTTTGGGGGATAATTGCTTTAGTCGTTAATTTTTTAGGAATTGAACCCAATCAATAGATTTATTCTTTGAAAGGATTTGAAAGGAGGTGAAGAAAATGATTAAAAAAATATCGAGTAAAATTTTTCAGAGCGCCAAAATAGCAATCGCTGTTTTAGCTATGCCGTTTGTTGTTTTGGCAGCTGATGATTCTGTTCCTGTCGCGGGCGGTGTCAATTCTGGCGCTTATACTTGGGTCAAGGGCGTAGTTAATGGAGTAATTGGTGTTGCTTTCGTTTTGATGATAATGTTTTTTGTCTTGGGCGTATTTGAGTATGTAAGAGCCCAGGGAGATGATAAAGCAATTGACAAAGGAAAAAAACACATGATTTGGGGAATTATTGGTATGGCAATTGCGGCTGGAGCTTGGGGTCTGGTTCAATTGGTTTTGAATTTTCTTGGCTTAAACTCTTCCAGTGTTCCGGTTAACTTTCCTCAGTTCTAAATACTCTATCTCAAATACTCAAAGGCCCCGTTTGCGCGGGGTTTTTGGTTTGGAAAGATGAATCCATCCCGAAAATTTTATTCAAGCATCACGAATTTATTCTCCCTTTCCTAAAGAGGGAGTACCCGCCCAGGGCGGGGGAAGGATTTATTCTTCTTTCTTCCCCCTTTGTAAAAGGGGGATTGAGGCCTGCCCTGCGAAGCTTCAGCGAAGCAGGGGGGATTTTACAAGTAGTTTACATTATAAAATCCTCCGCCCCTCGCAAGCTCGGGGCACCTCCTTTTTTAAAGGAGGAATAAAATGCAAAATAAAAAAACGGGCGACTTTTTTGCCGCCCGTTTTGGGTTATTGGTGAAAGAACTTTTACTTTATATAGATTGTCACTTCTGTGCTTTGGCTGCCTCCTTTCAGGGTGACTTTTCCTCCGGGAGGCATGGTCACTCCTTCAAATAATGTTGAGTTGACCGTTGTATTAACCCTGCTTCCCAGAATAAAAAATTCTTTGGACTCATTTTGGATATAACGGATGGGTTCTCCTCCGTTATAGGAAATATGAGTATTCAATATTTCGCCGGGTTTCAATGGAAACGGTCCGTATTTCCTTGCTCCGGACCAATCAACCAATGCGGTTTGCGGATATGCCGCGATCGCGGAACTCGATGAGCGGTCTTTGATGAACAGCTCATGTGCGACTCCAAGAACTGCGATAATGGCTAGAGCGACAAACGCCCATGCCAGTATTTTTCCTCCGGCCGGCCTTGTTGATTTGAAAATCAATAGGATGAGGCTGATTAAAAAAGCCAATCCGATCAACCAGCCGACGGCTTGCAGCCAGCCGAAGTTTTGGGGGAAAGAGAAGCGGGGAAGGGAGAGTGAAAAAGGTTTTTTTTCTTTCTCCTCTTTATCCGCGTAGATGAATTTTATTTCCTCCATTTTTTGTTCCATATCTTTGATTTTCGCCGGAGCGGAGTTCAAGAATACTTGTTCTGCCGGATCGAGGACTTTTCCTTTGTTTCTCTTTTTTTCGATCTTTTTAAGTTCTTTTTCCATATCCCTGGATTCCGCTTCCAGATTTGCCATTCGTGCTTTGTAGGAAACCACAGCGAGCCTGGACGGATACTTTTTTGAAACGGCATCCGTTGTCTTGAGCGAATAGTAAATTTGACTATCCTCAAGGCCGTCCTTAAGCCATGGGTATTTGGAAAAAATGGCAAGGACGATGAAGAGAATTACGGCCGCCGGATAGAAAATTTTTCTTCCCTTGGCGAGATTGTATTTCCTCGCCAGATACTCGAAGCCGCCGATGGCGCCGCCCATAAAAAGAAACAGGACTGCCCATTTCCAGGGAATGAAAATGGAAAGGAAAAGAGAAAATGCCACGAACCCGATGAGGGCCCATAAAGAAATTCTTAAAGCGCTTCTCATTTTTATCCTTCCTTTCCCACAAGAAATTTCCCGACCGATTTGATGCCTTCAAAAATGGTATCAAAGATCGCTTCTCTGGAAAGATTTGACCCGAAATTTCTCAAGCGAGCGGTTCTTCTGGCGGCAGGGACAGGCTCGTTTTCTATCTGTCGGGTTATTCTTCCCCGGGTGAACCAGCTTATTATCATTGCAAGTACTTCTTCTCTGTTCGCGATAAGAGTATAAACCAGAGAAAAAGCCGCCATTGCCAGTAAGATAATTACCGCCATCCACGACTTTCTTTCCGGCTCTCCTTCCCATGCCGCGTAAATATCGGCGCTGTGTTCGGAGCGGAAGATGTCGGAAACCGCCGAGTTGAACAGGGGGCTTCCGAAGCCGTGGAAAACAACGAAAATACTCCAAATTCCCGTGAGGATCCAG
>LCEC01000001.1 GCA_000997475.1 Parcubacteria group bacterium GW2011_GWB1_42_6 | reverse complement strand
ATTATATACATTCGTGGCAGCAGATAGCCAGCTAGCGGCAATTCATCCCCGCGAGTCCTGCTGGACATCGCGGGGAGTTCTTGCCGCGAAGCCCTTAAAAACTATCGCCTAACTTTGCTATAGCGGACCATAGGAAACAATCACTTCTTTGAGTATTTACATAATATATCTATCGCCTAAGCAACGCTATAGCAAAGTTAGGCGATAAACGTTTTAAATCAAATCGCAATATGCAATTATAATTGCGCGCCGAAATAAAAAAATAAACGGAAAAATAGAATATTCATTTTTCAAACCGAATCGCAATGATTTTGCGCGTTATTTTCTTGTTCGGCCAATCGATATTTTTCACCGATAAATTGTTTTATCTCTTCTCTAAACCTCTCCGCCGAAAATTGTTTGACATGGTTATGAATTTCCATAGGATCGTATTCGGGCATATTTTCGCGCAAGCGCCGCACTCCTTCAGCTATGACTTCGGGCGTGGGCGAATCAAAAAATTCTCCGGTTTTTCCGGGAATCACCGTTTCCAATGCTCCGCCGCGATTTAGCGCCAAAACAGGCTTGCCAAAACCCATCGCCTCAACCGGCGCAATGCCAAAATCATCCTCGCCCGAAAAAATTAAGGCTTGGCAGCCCCGAAGATACTGAAAAGTTTCTTTGTCATCCAGCCAGCCCATGATTTTTACGTTGGATTTGGCAATTTTTTGCAAATATTTTTTTTGCGGACCATCGCCAATAACAATCAAAGGCAAGCCGAGCTTATTAAAAGCCTCAACCGCCGCGTCTATTTTTTTATAAGGAGCGAGCTGGGAAATTATCAAAAAGAAATCATTTGGCAAAACAGCGCCCATGTCTTGCAAATTTTTTTCGCAGACATTAAATCCGTTTTGGGGAATCCGGCAAGGCGGAAATATTATTCTTGAATCACGGCGGTAATATTTCCGGATGCGCCGCGCCGTAGATTGGGAATTGGCGATAAAATAATCCACCCGTTTGCTCGCCGAACGGTCCCAAAGGCGAAAATAGCTGAAAAATATTCTGGAAATAGCTCCGCTTATTAAACCCAACTCTTGTTCTTTTAAATATTCAAAAGAATAATCCCAAATAAACCTCGCCGGATTATGGCAATAATTTATATGGATGGTTTTAGGCCTCGTGATTACTCCTTTGGCATAAGCGGATGAAGAAGAAATAACCAAATCAAAATCCCGCAAATCAAAGGTTTCCGGCGCCACTATCATCAAAGGCAAAAGCAATTTATGATTTCGGCGCAAAAAGCGGGGGAATTTTTGCAAAAAAGAAACTTTTACCCTTTCCGGTTCAAACCATTGGGACATTTTTTCTTTATCATAAAGCAGGGTATAAATGGGCGCTTCCGGAAACATTCGCGCCAATTCCAAAAGCACCCTCTCCGCTCCTCCGAATCTGATCAAAAAATCATGGATTAAAGCTATTTTCACGGGCAAATTATTTTTTAAAATTAATCGATTATAATAATAAAGGAGCGGATTCTCCGCTCCTTTTTTGACTTGTCAGTGGATTTTCTCCAAAGAACCTCCGCACGGTCCGCGATGCTTTATCGGATCAAGCTTGACCGGTTCGCCGCAATCCGGACACAGAGCAAATCCTTCGGAGCAACATCCAAAAATTACTTTGGAACATTTTTCGCATCTTCCCGCGGCGTCATGGGGAGATATTATTTGCTTCTCTTCCATAGCTCATCCTCCTATTCCAAGCTGCTTAAAAAATCCAGCGTTTCCCGAGCGCATTTTTCCCAAGAAAATTTTTTTATGTTCTCAAATCCCGATTGTATCAGTTTATCACGCAAGAGATTGTCGTCAATTATTTTTTTAACGGCCCGGGCGATTTGAGCCGGATTGCGCGGATCAACAAATAAAGCCCCTTCCCCGGCCACTTCCGGCATTGAAGAATTATAAGAAGTCACGACGGGAATTCCCGCCGCTTGAGCTTCAAGAATCGGCAAACCAAAACCCTCGTAAAAACAGGGAAATAGAAATATTGCGGCGTTGTTCATCAAGACTTCTTTTTTTTCTTGGCTCACGAATCCGGTCTGAATCACATCGCTCGGTATTTTTAAATTCTTATGGCCGTATCCTTTTGAACCGGCTAAAACAAGCTTGTGGTGAATGCTATATTTGTTATTCAGAATTTCATACGCTTCAATAATTCCTTGGATATTCTTCTTGGTTTCGATGCGGCCTAGATATAAAATATATTTTTCTTTCTTCCTTAAAAAATCCCCCTTAATCCCCCTTTCTAAAGGGGGAAAGGAAATCCCGTGTTTTACCACTTTTATTTTATCAGTATCTGTCTTATATATTTTTGCCAAATCGTTCTTGGTATTTTGAGAAACCGCGATTATCCGGAAAGATTTCGCGGCGGAAAATTTGGTGCTCCAACGCAAAAACAAACGATGGGAAAAAGAATAGAATCCGCGCAGATATTCATATTCAAGGCCGTGAACACAAACAATGGATTTTTTTGGATGAATGAAAGGCAAAATATGAACGGGGATGAAAAGAACGTCCGGCGCAAAAAAAATCATTTCCAGAGACAATCTTATTTGCGTCCAGAAGAAAGGCAGCGGCCACCAAAGTTTTTTTATTATAAAATTTTCAGGGAAAGAAAAATCAAAAACATTGTCGGGCAAACCTTCCTTTGCTAAAACTGCGGATGGCAAATATAGAAAAAAACGATGCTTTTGGGACTCGGGAATCATCGCCAAATGCTTTATGAGCTGATAAGCGTATTCTTCCACTCCGGTTCTATTCTTTTTGACAGCCGCCGAGGCGTTAATGCCAATAGTCATAATATAATTCCAATCTACGAATTTTATTCAAATGCCTCGAATGGGATTCGCATTTTATTCGCATGTGCGCAATTCGCATGAATTTGCGCGATTCGCATACTATTTCTTCGACATCACGCTTCTCTTATAAATTTCCAAATGCTCCAGGGCTATTCCCGCGCCCTTGGCCACGCAAAAAAGCGGATTTTCGGCCGCGTAACAAGCAACACCGGTAGCTTTTTCAATAAGCTCCGGCATATTCCGCAACAATGCCCCGCCTCCGGAAATAATCATTCCCCGATCGATAATATCCGCCGAAAGTTCGGGAGGAGTATTTTGCAAAACGCTTTTTATCGCCACGATCACCTCGCGCAGATTTTCGGAAATCGCTTCTGTGACTTCGTTGCTTTTTATTTCAATCGTTTTTGGCAAGCCGGCTATTAAATCCCTGCCTCTTACGTCCATTTTCTGTTCGTCTTTTTGCGGAAGAGCCGAGCCGATGGTAAATTTTATTTCTTCGGCCATTCTTTCGCCAATGGCCAAATTATGTTTTTTGCGGATATATTCGGCAATCGATTGATCGATTTTATTGCCGCCGACTCTTGCCGAAGCGCAAGCCACGATTCCTCCCAAAGAAATCACGGCCACTTCCGAAGTCCCCCCGCCGATATCAATAATCATATGCCCGGCCGGTTCGTTAATTGGAATCCCCGCCCCGATAGCGGCCAAAACCGGCTCCTTAACCACATAAGCCGCTTTGGCGCCGGCATTAAGAGTGGCATCCACCACCGCGCGCTTTTCAGTTGAAGTTATTCCCGCGGGAACCGCCACCATGACTTCCGGCCTGAAAAAACGCAGGGATCCGGCGGTTTTATTTATAAAATAGCGAAGCATCGCTTCCGTCACCCGATAATCGGCAATCACTCCGTCTTTCATCGGACGCAAAGCCATAATCGCATCGGGTGTGCGGCCGAGCATTTCTCTGGCTTCGTTGCCTACCGCCAGAATTTTATTGTCGCTGATGGAAACAGCCACTACCGTAGGTTCGTTGATGATAATGCCTTTTCCCGGCACATAAACCAGGGTATTGGCCGTTCCCAGGTCAATTCCTATTTTTTTTATAAACAAGCTATTAATTTTCAATTTTCAATAATCCCCTTCTTCGCTCAAATCGGAATTTGAGTTTCAAAGGGCAAAGCAATTTTCAATATTAAATATTTGATATTGATTGAAAATTGATAATTGGAAATTTTATTCTTTTACTCTTCTTATATCCGCTCCCAAAGCCGAAAGCCTTTCTTCTATTTTTTCATACCCTCTGTCAACTTGGTAAATTTCGGAAATTCGCGATTCGCCTTTGGCTACCAGCGCCGCGATGATCAAAGTGGCGCCAGCTCGCAAATCAAAACTGGTAATTTCTTTTCCCGACAAAAAAGACGGTCCGGTGATTACCGCCCGATGAGGATCAAGAATTGTGGCGCTGGCTCCCATTTTTACCAGTTCATTTATGTATTTAAACCGACCTTCATATAAAGGATCGTGGATTAAACTTGTCCCCTCGGCTTGCGTGCAAAGAACAGCTATCGGCGCTTGCAAATCGGTTGGAATTCCCGGAAAAGGCAAGGCCTGGATTTTAGCCGCCTTAAAACGCGAAGAACTGCCCACTGAAACGCTGCCATTTTCAACCGAGAGATTAACTCCCATTTCCCTCAACTTCTCCAAAACCGAATCGAGGTGATCGGGAATCGCGTTAATTATCCTTACTTTTCCCCGCGTGGCAGCCGCCGCGATAATAAAAGTTCCCGCCTCAATCGGATCAGGCATAATAAAATGATCGGCGCCTTTTAATTTTTTTACTCCTTCAATTTCAATTTCATGAGCGCCGACCCCGCTGATTCTTGCTCCCATTTTATTCAAAAAAACGGCCAATTCTTTTACATGCGGTTCGGCCGCCGCGATACGCAAAATAGTTTTCCCGGGTCTAAGAACCGAGGCCATTAAAACATTCTCCGTCGCGGTTACGGAAAATTCTTTTAAAACAATTTTTCTGGAAACGGAATCTTGGGAATCGTTCTTTTTTATTTGATAAAAATTGTTTTCCTCCGAAACATTAATGCCTAATTTTATCAAAGCTTCAAAATGGGTTTCCACCGGCCGGCTCCCGATAATGCAGCCGCCGGGATGGCCGATTTTGAAATCATCGAATCTGCCCAAAAGTCCGCCGATTATTAAAATCGACGATCTCAATTGGCAAACTTTATGCTGATCAATTTGCCCGGGATTAATGTTTTTTGCTTGAACTTTTATTTTTCTTTGGCCGGTCCATTCAATCTCGACACCCATGCTTTTAAGAATTTCTATAATTCTAAACACATCCTCGATCAAAGGCAAATTGTCTATTTCGCAGGGCTCTTCGGTTAAAAGACAGGCGGCCAAAATCGGCGTAGCCGCGTTTTTGGAGCCTCGCACCTCAATTTCGCCCGCAAGAGGACGCCCGCCGTTTATAATGAATTTATCCATAAAAATTTCAACCTCTCTTTCTTTTATCTTAGTTTAAAGAAACACATCTGGCAAGGAAAATATAACATTGATTTTTAAGCCGTTTCATGGCTATAATTCACCTATGACCAGAAACAAACGACGGCTGATTTTTTACCTGTTTGTGCTTATATTTCTCATAAGCGTCCCGCCCACGATTCTCTACACGGCGGGTTATTCGTTTGACTGGAAAAATTGGCGGCTGGCCAAAACCGGAGGGCTTTATATCAAATCAACGCCCAACCAGGCGCAAATCTTTATTGATGGAGAAAAAGAAAGAAGAACTCCTTCTCTTTTTTCACATCTGGCTCCGCGCGCCTATAACGTAAAAATAGAAATGGAAGGTTATCATTCCTGGGAAAAAAATCTTAATATTTCTCCCAAGCTCGTCACTGAAGCAAGAAGCGTTTTGCTTATACCGACCAATCCGCAAGCCGAACTTTTAAGCCAAAATGCCACCACCACAATAAAAGATTTTTTGGAAAATTCCGGCAATAAAAAAAAGCAAGGACAAGCTTTAAATGCCGCGTCCAGCACCCCGGGCTGGATTTTGAAAGATAACGAAATTTTTTATATTTCCGAAGAAAACCGCAATCTCTACAGATCAAATTTAAACGGCTCCCTCAAAGAACAAATTTCAAAAAATCCCCTGCCGGAACATTCTTCTTATGAAATTATCGCGTCCAACGACCGAAACAAATTCGCTGTCATTACTCCCCAAAAGGAACTGTTTTTGTTAAACGATGAAATGAAAATTCTTGAATCAATCGCTTCGGGAATCATCGGCGCGGAATTTTCCAATGATAACAAAAGATTGCTGTTTTTTTCGGAAAGCGAAATTTGGGTTCTATACGCGGAAGAAATAATGCTCCAGCCCTACAAGAAGCCGGGCGAGAAAGAAATGATCACCCGTTTTGCCCAAAAAATCGAACAAGCGATTTTTTATCCGGACAACGATCATATTTGCTTTGTGATTGAAAATAAAATAAAAATTATCGAGCTTGACGGCCGCGACCGCCGCAATATCGCCGATTTTATCACCGCCAAATCCCCTCAAATTTATTACGATTTTGGCAATGAAAATTTCTATTATCTTTCGGAAAATTTTTGATTTTTTAAAGAATAAAAATAAGCCGGCTCTTTTTGAACCGGCTTTATTGTTATTCTGCAAAAAATCACGAGGTTGTTGATTCTGTGATTCTTTTCAGATTTGTTTCGTCCCTCTCCATGGCGGTCGCTTGAGATCTCAGATCGGCGGCCGTCCGAGAGCAAGCGGTTCTTAATTCACTTATTATTTCCCAAGCCATCTTGGGATAAGACTGGCCGAAATAATGCCTGAATTTCCCAATCGGAAGAAAAGTCGCGTGAACTTTATGCACAACATGCTTGGGCTTATGCGGAACTTTTCTGTAAAAAAAATCTATTATTGCCAAATTTTGTTCCGCGCCGGTGTGATTGGGCGGCCGGCAAACAACCAAAAATGTCCCCTTTCCCGAAGCATGGTAAGACGAATTTCCCCACGATTGAGCGGTCTCCCGGTCTTGAGTTTCCTCTTCGGATTCGTATCTTTTATAAACAATATCGTGGAAATTCCAACCGCGCGAAATTCTTAACACATGAGAATCCAAATCCGGCGGATTTTTTTCAAACTCATATGCCGAAAAGCGCAACTCCGAAGCCGCACCAAGTTGCTCAATGTCGAGAGTGTGGATTCTTGTCCTTCCAATAACCGCCTCGGGTTTAATCGTCAGGAGATCTCTTAGCGGCACGAAACCGCGTATCTCCCGCAAGTCAACAATTTTCAGAACTTCTTCCAAAAAAACATCAAATTCCGAAAAAGACAATCCGCCCAGAGAAACACGCTTTTCCCCAAGAGCAAAATCGAGAAGCACCCTTGCTCTGCTTTTCTTCTCTTTAGACCCGACCGAAGCCATGGTCTCCTCCTTGTGTGATTGTGAGAGGGCAAGCGAGATCGAAACCTCGCGCTTAAACTAATTATTGATCCTCTTATGTAAATAAGTCAAGAATTTAAAAATCCCCGAGTTTTTCTCGGGGATTTTTTTTATATCTCATTATCCGAACCTGCTCTATCGTAAGTCAAAGCGTGTTTTACAAGTTCCCTTGAGTTTATTTCTTCTTTCTCCCTTTTTATATCAAAAGAGAGTTTGAAAGAAAGAACAATGTATAAAAACGAAAGAAATAATAAAACCCACAAATCTGATGGCCGATACAATGTTCTTATCCGAGTCTCTAAAGCAATAAGGACCGTGATAAGGGCAAATACGCGAAGACAAAGCGCATAAGCGGCATTTCTCGCATTCGCCTCAACCTGACAAATCAGTTTTTCTGCATTCCTTTCCACCTTTTCCTCCTTGTTAAAATTGCAAGAACAGCCCATTATTTGAATGTTAATTATATTAATATACCAATGATTATAAGTCAATCAAAAACTCCCTCGACAAACGAGAGAGTTTTTTTGATCGAGATATATTTTATCTTTTCGCCCACTGCGGAGCTCGGCGGGCTTTCTTGAGGCCGAATTTGCGGCGTTCTTTGACTCTCGGATCGCGCTTCAAGAATCCGGCTTTCTTGAGTTTCTTGCGAAAATCGGCGTTGAATTCAACCAAAGTCCTTGAAATGCCGTGGCGGACCGCTTCGGCTTGGCCGTTGATTCCGCCTCCGTTGGTTTTGGCGATCACTTCAAAACGATTAAGAGATTTTAATCTTCTCAAAGGAGATTCAACATTTTGCTTGAGATTAAGCCCCGGAAAATATTCCCGGTAATCTTTTCCATTCACCGTTATTTTTCCTTCATCTCCTTCAAAAGGTTTAATGGTGGAAAGTCTGACGCGGGCAATGGCGTTTTTTCTTCGGCCAACCGCTTCATAATATTTCTTGGCTTTTTTTTCCTTGATTTCACTCGCTGAAATTTCAGCCGATTCGGCGATTATCTCTTTGTTTATTTCCGGCGCGGCCTGGGCGACAATAATCTCCTCTTTTTTTTCTTCTTTGCGATGAGGCTTGGCAATCTTTTTGGCAGCCGGCTTGGCCGTTTTTTTGGTAGTTTTCTTTTCCATAAAAAATTCTATTCTTTGATTTATTTGATTTCTCCGTTATAAATTTTCAGATTTTTGATAATCTTATTGCGGGTTCTGTTTTTGGGCAACATGCCGTAAACCGCTTCTTTCAAAACCCAAGAAGGATTATTTTTAAACGCCACTTCGAGTTTTTTTTCCTTTAGCCCGCCCGGATAAAGAGAGTGAGTTCGATAAAGCTTCTGGGCCATTTTTTTGCCGGTCACCTTGATCTTTTCAGCATTAAAAACAATAACCTGATCAGTTGGCTCAATATAGGGCAAAAAAGCAACCTTTTGTTTGCCTCGCAAAAACACGGCGATATCAACCGCTAATCTTCCCAAAATTTTACCCGAAGCGTCAATTGTGTGAGTCAATGTTTCTTTTTTCATATTATTTGATCAACTCGATAAAAGCCATGCTGGCGCTGTCGCTCATTCTGCGTCCAAGTTTGGTAATGCGGGTATAGCCGCTCCTTTTTTCTTTAAAACGAGGAGCTATTTCTTTTGAAAGTTTTTTTAAAGCCGGCGCGGAAAGTTCTTTTTTGGCCAATCTTAATCCGGCCAAATTTCCGCTTTTGGTTTGGGTTATAATTCTTTCCACGAAAGAGCGCAATTCTTTTGCGCGAGCTTCGGTGGTCTTTATTTTTTCGTTTAAAACGAGATTGGAAGCCAAGCTTCTGATAAATGCCCGGCGCTGATCCGTTTCTCTTCCGAATTTTCTCATAAATATAATTCCAATTTACAAATTTTATTCAAATTCTGCGAATAGCATGCAAATTGCGTGCATACGAATAAATTTGCGGCATTTGCGTGTCATTCGCAGATTGGCATTACACCTCTTCTTTTAAGCCCAATCCCAATTTCTTTAAAGCTTTCTTCACTTCGGTAATTCCTTTTTCTCCCATTCCTTCCATTTCCCTCAAAGAATCTTCGGTCTTTTTGGCCAAGCCTCCCGCTGTTTTTATTCCCGCTTCCGCCAAAGCGTTGGCGGTCCGGGTGGAAAGCTTTAAATCTTCAATCTTTATTTTTCCCGAATCTTGCGCTTCTTCTTCCTTTTGGCCGCTTTCCTCTTCTTCCTTTTTTTCGCCGATCAAAGAATTGAATTGAGCGACCAGAATCTCGCATGATTTGTGAAAAGCGTCCTGCGGAGTAATGCTGCCATCAGTTTCGATGTCAAGTCTCAAGCGATTAAAATCAGTCCTGTCTCCCACGCGCATATTTTCAACTTCAAAATTAACTTTTTTAATCGGCGCGAAAACGGCATCAACGGCAATCAAACCGATCTCGAGTTTTTCTTTTCTCCTGATTTCCACCGGAACAAAACCAAAGCCGCTTTCCACTTCAATTTCCATTTCCAATTCCGCTTTCTTGTCATTCAGAGTGGCAATGCGCGCTTCAGGATTGATTATCTCAACTTCGGAAGTTGTTTGAATGTCCGAAGCCTTGACTTCTTTTTCTCCCTTAACGGATAAATTTAATTTGACCGGCTCGTCGGAATGAAGTTTAAAACGAATTTGCCTCAAATTTAAAATAATTTCAATCACATCTTCAGAAATGCCCGGAATCGCGGAAAATTCATGCTGCGCTCCTTTGATTTTAACTCCGGTGATAGCAGCTCCTTTCAAAGAAGAAAGAAGCGCTCTTCTTAAAGCGTTTCCCAAAGTAACTCCGTATCCGGGATAAAGCCCTTCAACTTCAAAAATTGCCCGGTTATGCTCGGATTTTATTTGCTTCGTGCTTTGCGGAAGATTAATTTGCATATTTTTCCTCGCTAATTACGAATTGGAACCAATTACGAATATAAAACTATTCGTAGCCGGCTTTAATTCGTAATTGGATTGGATTTATTCGTAATTGGTGAGGAGCGAATTACCTTGAATAAAATTCAACTATCAAGCCGATTGAGCTCAAATCTCCCAAATCTTCAACCGAAGGACGGCTTAAGGCTTTCGCTTCTAAAGTTTCCGGATCCATTCCAAGCCATCCCGGCAATTCATGTTTTTTCAATGACGGAATAATTTCTTCCATCAACTTCGATTTTCTTATTTTTTCTTTCGGAGAAATTTTATCGTTAACCTTCACCTCGTAAGAAGGAATATCCAATTTTTTCCCGTTAACCAAAATGTGGCCGTGATTCACGATTTGCCTCGCGGCCGCTCTTGATTTGGCCCAACCCAAGCGAAAAACGACATTATCCAAGCGGCTTTCCAAAAGTTGAATCAAATTTTGACGAGTGTCGCCTTTGCTTCCTTGCGCTTTTTCAAAATAATTTTTAAACTGCCTTTCCAAAACGCCGTAGATTCTTTTGACTTTTTGCTTTTCTGAAAGTTGGCGCCCAAATTCAGAAATTCCGCCTCGGCGGCCTCTGCCTTGTCTTCTTCCGGAAGCAACGGCTCGTCTTGTCACGGCGCACTTGGCCGAAAAACAGCGATCACCTCTTAAAAAGAGTTTTTCACCCATTCGGCGGCATTTTCTGCATTTTGCTTCAGTTAATCTTGCCATTGTGGTTTTCTATAGATTTACGGATTTTTACGAATATACGGATAAATCCAATTTGAATCCGTAATATCCGTACTAATCCGTAATTCCGTAGGGTTCTAGACTCTTCTCACTTTCCTGGGCCGGCAGCCATTATGAGGCACCGGAGTCACGTCTTTAATTGAATTTATTAACATCCCCTGCGCGGCAATCGCTCTCACGGCCGCTTCCCGGCCGCTGCCGATTCCTTTGACAAACACGTCAACTTCCTTCATACCGACTTTCTTGATTTTTTCAACCAATGTTTCAATAACTTTGGAAGCGGCATACGGAGTCGCTTTTTTCGGTCCCTTGAATCCCAAAGAACCGGCGCTTGACCAGGCTATAATATTTCCCTTGAAGTCGCAAAAAGAAATCAAAGTGTTGTTATAGGTCGATTGGATGAAAACCTTGCCTTTTTCAACGCCTTTTTTAACGGAAGTCTGTTGAGCCGCAACGGCTTTCTTTTGAGCTGATTCCTGAACTTCTTTTTCTTTCAACGCTTCCTGTTCGCTTTGTGTTTGAATTTTTTTCTTTCCCATGAATTTAGATTTTATTATCGACGAGCAAGCCCGTTCTTTTCAAAAAAATCGCGAGACGCGCCCAAGGCATAAGCTGTTTATATTGAAATAGTCTTATGCGGCGCGTTGAGCGCTTAGCCAAAGCCAAATGATTTGTTTGTTATGCGGCTTTGGCGTTTTTTGAAAAGAAGCGGGCGAAGCGAGATTTATGTCTTTTCCGCCGAAGCCTTCCTGCCCGAACCCATAGTCTTGCGGATATTTCCGCGAACGGTTCTGGTGTTTGTTTTCGTTCTTTGGCCTCGAACCGGCAAACCTTTGATATGTCTTATCCCGCGGTATGAACCGATATCTTTCAACCTTTTCACGTTCATCATCCTTTCGCGCCTTAATTCCCCCTCGACTCTCAATCCTTTTTCGATAATTTCTCTCAATCGGTTAATTTCATCAGCCGAAAGTTTATTGGCCCGCGCCCCCGGATCGATTTTTGCTTGGGCTAAAATTTTATTGCTCAAAGTCCGCCCGATTCCGTAAATATACGTGAGGGCGATGACGATCACTTTATTATCCGGAATATTTACTCCCGCGATTCTGGGCATGGCTAGTCATTTTAACATATCAACATGTTAGCATATTAACAAAATTCAATAATTCAAATGCTAAAATGCTAAAATGCTAAAATGTTAAAATGATTTCATCCTTGTCTTTGATTATGTTTTTTGATCGCGCAAATAACCCGCAATTTGCCTTTTCGGCGCACGAGTTTGCATTTCTGGCATATTTTTTTAACCGAAGCGCGAACTTTCATGAATCCTCGCCAATTACGAATTAAGAACTAATTACGAATGAAGCGCATCATCTCGCAATTAATCTATAATTATTCGTAATTGGAGTAAATTTATTCGTAATTAGTGAGGAAAAAAACCAATACAAAACGCGCTAAACGCACCGTCAGCTCCGCTTTGCTTCCGCGGAACCTCTTCATCGAAGAAGAAGGATTGCTTAGCACGGTTGGTTGAAAATCATTTCTCCCGAAAAACAATTCTGCCTTTCGTATTATCATACGGGCTCATTTCCACCGCCACTTTATCGCCCATCATCACCCGGATAAAATTCATCCTCATCTTTCCTGAAAGATGAGCTAGAATTTCCGAATCGTCTTCCAATTTCACTCTGAAAGTGGCATTAGGCAACGCTTCAACAACACGTCCGTTCTTTTTTATAAAATTTTCTTTTCCCACTCGGAACTGGTCTTAAAATTAAAGCTTTTTGTCTGATTTTCAGCTTATTACAATGTTATACCCAAAAGCCGCTTTCGTCAACCCCCACCGCAGAATCAATCCGTTTTAACGCTCACATTCACTCTGTCCGGGTTATCAGGCACGGCATCCACCCAGAAAGGCCAGAAAAGAATCCTGGCGCTCAACACTTCTTCGCGGTCATTCAAAATCGTTCTGATTTCAGTTTCATTCCGGCCGGCGATCAATCTCTTAAGAATGGAATCATTGATTTTCCAAACCAATTTTTCCCCCACCTTTGCTTTAAAACTTATTTTGCTTTTTTCAAAATCAGCGCTAACTTCGGAATAAACAACTTCCGACAATTTATCGGAATAATCTTTGCTTTCCAAAGATTCAATTTCCGAATTTTCTCTGGCTAATTCAATAATGTCGCGCTCGTCAAAAAAAATGAGAATTCCGGTTCCTTTGACCGTCATCGTGAATTTATCAGCCCGGCCGCCCGCCTTAACGGATGGATCGAATGAGCTGATTTCCAATTTTTTGGCTTCCGGCAAAAGTTTCAACCCTTCGGGCGTTTGCGTTTTTATGTCGCTCTCCAAATCTTTTTGAAGATCCGCCCAGATTTCATTTTTGGCCATTTCGACATCATCCGCCGAAACAATTTTAGAAATTCCCGTCGTGCCGCCGTACATGGCGTCTTTGGTTATGCCGTAGAAACCTTCGTATTTTGGCGATCCCTGAAAACCGGGGATTAAAAATTTTCCCGGAGAAATATTATACGATTCGCCCGCTTCGTCGGCCGCCACCTCAACATCTATTGAACTCGCGATCACTTTCCCTTCGCTGATTTTAGCTCCCGGAACAGTGATGGATTTGACGGTCCGAAAAACTTTTCCATCCGCCGAAACAAAACGCGTTTTTTCAACCAAGCCCTGCGGCGAAGAGCTGTATTCATTATAAACCGTCATAACGCCTCGAGCTTTCTCGTTGGCTTGGCTTTCACCCGTAGTGTTGAATTCCCGAGATGATTTTTTATCAAAACGAATCACTTGCGCCGGAATTACGCCTTTCCCCAAATCAATAAACGCCGATCCCTTGTCGGCCACAACGTTTAAATCTTGTTCGGTCGCCTCCACCTTTGGAACAACCTCGATTTCGGCTTTGGGCAAAACAAAATAAAAAACCAATCCCGCCACAATCACGGCCGAACCGACAAAAAGCATGACGATCTTTGAAGAAAAATCAGGAAATTTGAAACCGGAAAATTTCTTCTTGGAAAAGTTATGAATTTGCGGCTTAATGAATATCTCCTTTTCTTCCCGGCCAAATATTTTTTCAAAAGGAACAGATTCTTCTTGAACCGTTTCTTCTTTAATTTCTTCGCGCGGAGCGAAATTTTTTATTTTAAGGAAAGTCTCCGCTTTCTCCTTAAAATCATCGGTTTCTTGGGGAATGGGCAAAGAAAATTCTTTTTCCGGTTCCGCCAAATGTCCCAAAATAAAATCATCTTCGCTTTCTTCGGCTGATTTTATTTTCTTAATTTTTTCATCCGAATCTTTTTTCTTATTCCCGGGTTTTTTGATGTCGCTAAAGCGGATCTTGGAAGCCGCTCCGTGCTTTATCTTCAGCTGATTGCCAATCATCAATTGGTAATCTTCAGCCGGCATTTCTTTGATAACTTTTTCTTCCTCTTCGGATTCTTCTTCGCTTATTTCGCTTTTCGGCCAGGAAACTTTGGTTTTAAAGCCCAGATCTTCCACCGCTTCGCGGCTTTCCGAATCCTTGATGACAAAAATTATCTCTTTTTCGCAGTTGTCCGCTTCTCTTTTGAGAATTTTAAGCGCAATGCGATTCTCCAATAAAACCGAATTTTTTGGAGCAACGAGCGCGATTTCAGGTTCTTTGGTTTGCCAAAGATAGCCGATTATCGAAGTTATGTCTTGATTCGGTTTTAAATAAATCAATTTCGCCATAGTTTATTTTATCCCCGCGCCTAGTCAGGATATTTGAATTTAATTTGGATAATAAACAAGTTTACTCCCAATGGCTTGTTTGTCTTTGAAGGATTCTTTGAATAAAAAACAATCCTGACTAGGTGCGGGAGTTTATTTACAACTCAAAAGCGCGCGCGGCAAAACGAAGGATTCTTTCGCGCCCGATATTTTCTTAAATAATTATATCCAAAAAAACGCTTCTCCGCAATAAAGATATCCACCTATCCGTATATTTTGCCTCTCTTAAAATGCTTGAACACCCGTTCGCTGGGAAAATACATAGGGCTGGGCAATGCCTTGGGATTAAACCAGCGCCATTCAACGATTTCATCCGGCTCCATCACTTTGGGACTGCCCTTAAAACTCGGATATCTGAATCCCAAAGTGATAAAATGCGCGTCGCTCACCATATCATTGGAAACGCTTATGAGCTTGAGCCTTCTTGAATTTATTTTCACGCCGATTTCTTCCAAAACTTCCCGGCAAGCCCCTTCCTCGGGAGTTTCGCCAAAATGCAATTTGCCTCCGGGCATCGTCCAAGCGCCTTCGCCGTGAAGTTCGCTGGAAGCTTTCTTGGGATCGCTATGGCGCCGGCCCAAAAGGATTTTACCTTTCTTTTCAATCATCACCCCAAAGCCCACGCCGGGTTTTTTGATGTCAGACATAAAATAAATTTTAAAATTAAAATAAACCCAACCATAGATGTCATCCCCGTGAAAACGGGGATCCAGACCCAAGTCTAATTCTGAATTAATCTAGATTCCCGCCTGCGCGGGAATGACAAAAAGAGAGTAATCTGCGTTTTGAAATTTGCATTTTGCATTAACTGTTATTTCAGCACCGCTTTGATTCTTCTCACTCCGGCCGAACACGATTCTTCTTTAACGATCTTAAAATTTCCCAAAACTCCCGTTCTTTCAACATGCGGCCCGCCGCAAATCTCGCGGCTGAAAGCCGCGGACCCCGAGCATTGCCCTGAGCCTGTCGAAGGACCTGTCGAAGGGCTTCCAATTGTATAAACTTTCACCCTCTCCCCGTATTTTGAATCGAAAATTCCAGTCGCTCCCTTTGCTTTCGCTTCATCCAAGGCCATCTCTTCGCAAGCAACCGGCAAGTCTTCTTTGATTTTTTCATTCACCAAATCCTCAACTTCTTTAATTTGTTCCGGAGTCATTTTTTGCGGATGCGAAAAATCAAATCTCAATCGTTCGCTTGTTATATTGGCGCCACGCTGATTTACGTCTCCGCCCAAAGTTTGACGCAAAGCCGCCAAAAGCAAATGCGCCGCCGTGTGGTATTTGACGGTTTGTTCCGAATGATCGGCTAAACCGCCTTTGAATTTTTGTTCGGCTCCGGCGCGGGAAAGTTCTTGATGGCGCTTCATTTCATCCTTAAATTTTTCCTCGTCAACTTCCAATCCGGCTTCTTTGGCCAATTCTTTTGTCAGCTCGACGGGAAAACCGTAAGTCTGATACAAATTAAAAGCGATCTCCCCGGAAATAATTCCAGATTTTGCGCTGTCATTTTTAATTTTGATTTTTACATTTTCAAATTGTTTCAATCCGGATTCAAGAGTCTTGGCAAATTTTTCTTCTTCTTTCGTTAATTGCTCTTCGATTGAATTTTCTTCCCGCGAAAGTTCCGGATAAATATCTTTGTATATTTCAATCGCGACCCGCGCGATTTTAAAACAAAAAATTCCTTCAATTCCCAATTGCCGGCCATATCTCACCGCGCGCCGAATCAGCCGGCGCAAAACATAGCCTCGCTCCGTATTGGAAGGCTCAACTCCATCGGCGATTAAAAAAGCGCTCGCTTTCAAATGATCCGCCACGATTCTCATAGCCTTCTGATTTCCCCCCTTTGTAAAAGGGGGATTAAGGGGGATTTCAGAGATAGTTTCATCGTATTTCTTCCCTGAAATTTCTTCTATCTTTTCAATAATCGGCCGGATAACGTCAATCTTATAAATCTCGTCGTAGCCATTGAGAGTAACCAGCGCCCTTTCCAGCCCCAAACCCGTGTCAACATTTTTTTGCGCAAGCGGTTCAAAGGAGCCTTTTATGTTTTTATTATATTGCATAAAAACGTTATTCCAGATTTCCACCCAAAGATCGTTATCATCGTTGAAACTTTCCGGAACCTGATCCGGAGCGCCGGTCCAATAAAATATTTCCGAATCCGGTCCGCATGGCCCGGTTTCTCCGGCCGGCCCCCACCAATTGTTTTCTTTGGGAAGCCGGGTGATTCTTTTTTCAGAAATACCCAAAGATCTCCAAATTTCAAAAGCTTCTTCATCAAATGGCGCGTCGTCATCCCCTGCAAAAACCGAAACAGCCAAACGGTTTTTATCCAATCCCAACCATTCAGGCGAAGTTAAAAATTCATAGCTCCAACTCAACGATTCTTTTTTAAAATAATCGCCCAAAGACCAATTGCCAAGCATTTCAAAAAAAGTTCCGTGAGTGGCATCACCCACTTCATCAATATCGTTGGTGCGGAGGCATTTTTGAACATTGACAAGCCGCTTTCCTTGGGGATGCTTTTCGCCCAAAAGATACGGCACTAAAGGTTGCATTCCGGCGGTGGTAAAAAGCACTGTGGGATCGTTTTGCGGAACCAAAGAAGCCGAAGGGATAACCGCGTGCCCCCGAGCTTTGAAAAATTCAAGATATTTACCGCGTAATTCCTTGGCCGTCATATAAAAATCTTAGCACGGCAAATTCAAAAGTTCAATCGGATTTCTTTTCCCTTGCCCCCGCGCCTAATCAGGATTGTTTTTTATTCAAAGAATCCTTCGAAGACAAACAAGCCATTGGGAGTAAACTTGTTTATTATCCAAATTAAATTCAAATATCCTGACTAGGTGTGTGTAAAATTGAAAAGACTTGACAAGCTCATCGTTATTTTATAATCTCTATATATGATCGAAGGCTGTTTTTATCGGCTTTCGATCGGTCAGTACCTTCCGCTCACTCAAGAAAACTCCATTCCACGGAGGCAGTATGAGTCGAGCATCACCCCAACTCTTCCCAAGTCCAAAAGGGAAGGACGGGTAATCCAAATTTTCCAAAAGTTATAAAGGGAGTTAGTGTTATCAACGCCTAAAAAGATCGAGCTTAAGAACTCGAAACATTCGCTAATGCGAAAACAAGGCGGTCGTCTAACACGATAATTCCCGACGAGGAAAAAATATCTGAGAGAACTCGAGAATTCTTAGATAAAATTTTTTCTCGCCTGCATCAAAATGAGGGCGCTTTCAAACGAAGCGCTCTTTTTATTTTGTTCCGCAATAATAAATAATCAGAGCACAACCTGTTTTACTCTTGAGTGTGATGGATTGCGTCGTTTTTAAAATCATAAAAGATAAAAAAGAAGCCCCTCGTGTTTTTGGGGGGCTTCGGTGTCTTAAGAAACAATAATTCCGAGGAGCCAATGGGTATTTAATCCACTGGCTCCTCTTTTTTGCCCCGTCGTCGCTGATTTTGAAACGGTGTTGCTATTTTACCGATAAGAGGGTTTTTGCTTCTTTCAATAAAACTCTTATCGGGTACGGCAACCCTTACTTACGAAAATGACGGGGACTTTTTAGGCGGAAGGGAGAGGGGCGTCCAATGACGGATCGTCGATGATATTTTCATCGGGGCGAGGTCTGCGGGCGGGATTCCTCTCCTCTTCCAATTTTTCCGGGTTCATTTTCGGTCAGTAATAATGACGATCGCAATGCTGTCATTAAAAGGGATGCCTGTCCCGCAACCTGTCCGAAAAAAGAAACCCGAATTCGCCACACATGCCTGGTCGCGCAGCCATCTAAATAAAATTGATGGGTTCGGCCGGCAGGCGGGGCGAAGATCTAATTGATATTTTTATATAAATGTGCGAGCTAGGGGGTCTGCCGTTGGCTCAAACAAGCCCTTTTCGGTTAAATTCAGACTCCATCCTTAGCCTATGGTTCCAGTATACTCCCTATTGATCACCTTGTCAAGAGATGGCAAAATATTTATAATAATTATATTTTAAAAAAAATTCGCAAAAGAATATTGCCTGTGGATAATTCTATTTACAAAATTTTAAAAAAGCATAAAATATAATTGAAAGGGAAAGAGCGCAGCCTTAATTTCCCGGTTCCATACCGATTTCCCTTTCAATCAGTTCTTTATAAAAAGGAGTTTGTCTGATTCATCAGCGCTTATCTTCATTATTTCTCTTTTTCCTTATCCCTCCCATTATATGCGTCAGAGCAAGCAATTTTTCCAGACAAACTTCTTTCTGCACCAAGGCTCTCACAAAACGAGAGCCTTGTTTTTTTTATTGACAAATAAAAATTATTTTGCTAATATCAAAAAATCATTCCTTGCCAGAGGCATGATGCAAGAAAGTTCTTCCTGTCGCGGGAAGCAACCGGAGACTCTATCCAAAAATAGAGCGAGTAAAAACATAAACCGTGGACGGCACAAACCCAATCCCCAAAGCTTGCCTTTCCGTTACGGATTGGCTGACAAGACAGCGGCTTAGCTGTCAAAATCGGGTATTTCCGAAATTACGCTTTGGGCCCCGGCCTTCCCGCGATTATTTTAAAAAGCCCCAAAAATTTGGAGGCTTTTTTCTTTGCCTGGATTATTTTAAATTCGCGATTTTGATTTTTTCTTTCCGATTCGCGATCAGCTATTAGCGATTCGCTATTCGATGACTCCCCCGCCCAACAATTCCTTGCCTTTATAAAAAACTGCCGATTGCCCGGGAGTCGCGGCAAACTGCGGTTTTGAAAATTTTACCTTTAATTTTTTGGCCGATTTATCAATCGGTTCAATCATTGCCCGCGCCGGCTTGCTTTTATAACGAATCTTTACGTCCGCCCGCAAAGGAAATTCCGGAGCTTGGCCGCTTGTCCAATTCACCCGCGCCATTTTAAGCTCGCTTGAATACAAATCTTTTTCATCGTTGCTCACAAAAAGAATATTTTTTCTCTCATCTTTTTTAACCACCCGCCAAGGCCCTTGGGCAACGGGAATTCTTTTGCGCTGGCCGATCGTATAAATCGCCAAACCTTCGTGGCGGCCCAAAATTTCGCCATCAAGATTCCTGATTTCTCCCGGAACCAGCTTTAAATATTTTTTGACGAAGCTTTCGGCGCCGGAGCGGGCAAAACACAAATCAAAGCTTTCGGCGCGCCAATAAGGCAGTTTTAGTTTCTTGGCAATTTTATAAATATCTTCTTTCAAGATATCTCCGGCCGGAAAAATCAATTTGCTTAATTGTTTTTGATTCAAGCGGTAAAGGAAATAGGTCTGATCTTTGGATTGGTCTTTGGCTTTTTTAATTTTAAAAACGCCTTTTGATTTAATCTTATCCACATAATGGCCCGAAGCCAAAAAGTCGGCTTTCATTTTTTGCGCGTAATCAAAGAGCAGGCCGAACTTTATTTTCTTATTGCAAACGACGCAAGGATTGGGCGTGCGGCCTTTTTTCTGTTCGGCCAAAAAATAATCAACCACTTCTTTTTTGAATTCGCGGCTGAAATCCAAAACCTTAAACGGGATGCCCAGTTTCTCGGCCACTTGCCGCGCCGCTTCTTCAGCCTCTTTGGAACAGCATAAATTTTGCCGGCAAACCGATTCGGGGTCTTTCGATTCCGGTTCCGACCAAAATTTCATAAAAACCCCTTCAACCTCAAAACCTTGCTTTTTGAGCAAGGCGGCCGAAACGGAGGAATCCACTCCTCCCGACATCGCGATAATGACTTTTTTGACGGGCTTATTCATGAGATTTGCCCCCGCACCTAATCGGCATTGGCTTTATATTTGTCATTCCCGCCCCGCAGCTACGGGGGGAATCCAGGTTCTGAATTAATCTGGATCCCCGCCTGCGCGGGGATGACAGAGAAGAAAGAGAATTCAATTATGCCGATTAGGTGCGGGGGTTTGTAATTTACCTCATTCTATGCTATAAATATGAAGCGCGCAAGGAAGAGGGGGAGCGCAAACTCATGATCAGCTACAACGAACTCAAACCCGGAACTCTTTTTATTTTGGACGGCCAGCCCTATGAGGTGCTGGAATTTGATTTTTTAAGAATGCAGCAGCGCAAGCCGGTCGCCCAGACCAAAATAAAAAATCTCATCACCGGCAAAGTACTCAACCGCAATTTCCAAAATTCCGACAATTTTAAGGAAGCCGAAATCGATTACAAAAAAGTCAAATTTCTATACAACCATCGCGACAAATTCGTTTTTTGCGAAATGGAAAATCCGTCCGTCCGATTTGAATTGCCCGAAGAAAGCATCGGCGAACAAAAAAGATTCCTCAAACCCGATTCCTCCGTGGAAGTCGTGATGTTTGAAAGCAAGATTATCAATATCGATTTGCCGATCAAAATGGAATTTAAAGTGATCGAAGCTCCTCCTTCTATCAAAGGCAACACCGCCCAAGGCGGCAACAAAGCCGTGAAAATCGAAACCGGCGCCATGATTAACGCTCCGCTGTTTATTGAAGAAGGAGATGTTATCCGGATCAACACGCAAACCGGAGAATACACGGAAAGAGCTAATAAATAATCAAAAACAAAAAAACCTCCGCTAAAAACGGAGGTTTTTTTGTCAGAGATCCACCGATTCGCCGGGATTCAATTCGTTCTTCGGCAAAACGGGAGAATCTTGCTTTTTTTCTTCATGGAAAGAATGCGGCTTTTCTTTTATTTCGGGTTCTTGCGGAGGTCTATTTTGCCCCTCGGTTATTTCCTTGAGCGTTTCCCTCAAATCCCGCAAGTCAACTTCCTTGTGTTGTCTTTTTGGCGCGGGCGGACAGAAAACCGGTCCGGTTTTAAACGCGTCTCTTAATGAAACCGTCTCACCCACCCTTTTGAGCACGGGCTCCGATCCGTTTTTAAAATCCTGCGGAAAGTTATTGTGTTTTTGCGGCGCGAAATTTTCAGCCGGTTTTTGAGTCCCCGGCGAAGCGCCTTTTTCCCTGGTTTTAATCAAACAATCCTTGCAATAAACCGGCCGCACCCCGTCCGGCTTAAAAGGCACTTCCACTTCCTTGCCGCATTCGGAACATTTATCCTTAAACATCGGAACATTTGGATCGCCATGGCTGCTTCTTTCCGATCCGCCGATTGAATCATGAGCTGATCCTCCTTCGTTCTCACCGCCAAGAAGTCCGCTCCAGCGCATAATCTTATCTTCAATTTCCTGGCGGGAACGGCCATAGCGTTCTCTCGAAACTCTGACAATTTTTTCTTTGCTGCTCGATTCGGTTGATCGAATCGGCGCAAGTGTCCTGGCGGAAAAAGGCCGGGAAGAGAAACCGTCGATCATCAATTTTAAATAAATTTGGGCAAATCCCAAACCCACCATGTCGTTAACGGTAAATTCGGGCTCGAATTCTTTTTCCAGGAAATCCGCATCGGCCGCTCCCACGCGGAAAGAAACCATCGTCCCCACGTTGCCAAAAACCGCGTCGCGCACTTCTTCGCGGACTTGGGCGATATATTGATGCGCCAAGACTAGGCTCAGATGATATTTTCTGGCCTCCGAAAGAATATTGGCGAAAGATTCGGTGGCGAAGTTTTGGAATTCGTCGACATAAAGATAGAAATCCTTTCTTTCGTCTTCGGGAATATCCACGCGGCTCATAGCCGCCAATTGCAAACGAGTGATCAGCATCGCGCCCAAAAGATTGGAAGTATCTTCACCTATCTTCCCTTTGGAAAGATTCATAATAAAAATTTTCTCCGAATCCATAATCTCTCGGATATTGATTGACGACTTCGTTTGACCCACAATATTACGAATCAAAGGATTGGTTAAAAATTGCCCGACTTTGTTTTGGATTGGAGCAATTGCCTCAACTTCAAAATTGCCTTTGTATTTGGAAAATTCATCCACCCAGAAACTCTTAACCACGGGATCCGTGACTTTATCCATCACTTTTTGGCGATATGTCTTATCCACCAAAAGCCGCATAACTCCCAAGAGAGTCGCTCCCGGATATTCCAAAAGAGCCAAAATGGCGTTGCGCAGCAAATACTCTAAGCGGGGCCCCCAAGTTTCGGCCCAGATTTTTTTAAAGACACCCACCAATCCCGAAGCCACCAAGTGCCTGTGTTCGGCATCCACCGTTTCGATGGCGTTAAAAGCGATCGGAAAATCCAAATCGGCGGGATTAAAATAGATCACGTCGTTAATGCGGCTTGAAGGCACAAAATCCAGCATCTTCTCCGCAAATTCGCCGTGCGGGTCCACAATGGCGATGCCATGGCCGTTTTGAATGTCCTGGATCGCCATATTTTCCAAAAGCGTGGTTTTGCCGGTGCCGGTTTTTCCGATGATATACATATGGCGGCGGCGATCGTCTTCTTTTATGCCAAAACGCCGCTTTTGATTGCGGAAATCGGTTTCGCCAAAGAGAGTGATATTACTGTTTTCCATAAAATTATGATGCGAAATATGCGAATCTAATGCCAACCTACGAACTGCGAAAATAAATCCGGTTTAACAGATTTCGCAGTTCGCATAGTTAGCATTAAGTTCGTAGGTTCGCATTATATAGTTATTCCAGCGGCAGTTCTCCCGGCGGGCCGCCTTTGATGGCTTCCACAAACGAAACCGAAGGAGCCGAAACCATGGCGGTGGGCATATGGTAGAAAGTGGCCAATTCCTCGATATTAAAAACATAACCTTTTTCCCAAAACGATCTTTGCCTCAAAAGCCTCATCAAAATTCTCTGTTTGTAGGCCTTGCGGACTTTGGCGAAAAGATAATTGGCGCGAGTCATCGTCTTTTTGTCCGGAACAAGGCTGTTGGCGTTAAGATTGCTGTATTGGTTAAAAGCGCCCATAACGGCCGAAACATTGGCCATAGTGAATATTTCCTTGCGGCCGATATACGCCCATTGGATTTTCGTTTGAAATCCTTTTTTGTCCCCTTTTTTGGAAATGCCTTCCACCGCTTCTTTGGTTGAAGGAGAGAGAGAAAGCAAAGATCGGGAACTGATCGTGTCTTTTGTTTTCGGATCCACTTTTCTTTCCATCAGCTTATCAATTTCCTTATCGCTCCTTTTCGTCCAATCGTCTTTTATCGGCCGAAAAAGCATTTGGATCCAAACTTGTTCGCTTGGCTTCAGTTTTCCCATTATTTCAACCACCGAAGACAAAGGGTCAAGATACGGCCTTTCTCCTTCATCCATAAAATCTCCATGCATCCTGATGGGATAAACATCGCTTTTGGCCAAGCTCAAAAGGCAACCCCAAAGATTCCAGTTTTTGTCGGGAATGGTGGCCGGCACTGAATAAACATAATCGGGAACTTCCCGAATCTCGGCCCGGGGAAATTGCGAATAAAACTGCGCCTCGACCAAATCGCGGAATTTTTCCAAAACTCTCAAATAAAAATGAACTTCTCCGTTAAAACCCACTATTTCAAAACTGAAATAATCTTGCATAAATCCTTTGATGTATTTTTCCAGTTTGTTTCCCACGGTGCCAAAAGACCCCCAAAGTCCGGCGAAAATCAACTCCATATTTTTGGGGGTGTGGTCAACTTCTTTGGGAGGCTTTACTTCCAAAATTATCCATTTGAGATTTCGCCAATAGCGGCGCCGGATATAATACATCCAGCTTTCAAAAAAAGCGACGGCCAGAAAAAAAGGCATCCAAATCCAGCCCAAATCCAGCACCAAAACAATCGCTTTTATGTAAAGGCTAAATAAAGTCCCCAACATTAAATTGAATATTATTAAAAAGCAACGGATTCTTCTTTTTTAAAAAGAGAAAATGTTGTCTTCTCCTCTTATAATAACACAACGCCAATATTTTGAATATCGGCGTTGGGTATAACTCTTAAGATTTGATGGTGTATTTTCCTTCCTGATTTCTCTCAAAAAACTTTTTATTCTGGAGATTGATGAGAACCGTGTTTTCTTTGACGATTCTTTTTTCCAAAACTTTTTTGAGAATTTCCTGTTTGGAGAGAGGCCCTTCTTTTTTAAGAATCCCGCTGATGGTTTCCAGAACCGTTCCGGGCTGATAGCCCCATTCGGACAAAGCGTAGAGTCCGCGGCCGACCAGAATGAATCTGGGATCTTTGATCAATTCGTTGTGCACGGTTTGAATGTAGGCCGGACGGGCGGAAGGAATGCTTTTGTTGATGAGACTGGTCACTTCGCTGAAATGCAAAGGATGCCCGGCGCTTTTGAGAATTATATAAGCCTTATCCTTGACGCCCTTGGGGCTGATTTCCGGCCATTTGGCCATTCCGTATTGGCCGAGATGATTTCTTTCAATGTTTTTTGAAGCGTCAATATAAGAAGAAATGGCTTTGTCGGACAATTCCGGATGAAGATTTTTTACGGCCCCGACCAATTCAAAATCCTTAAGAACGGTTTTTTTGCCGTCCAGATATTTAACTACCGAATCAAGGGTTTTTTTGGCTTTTTTGACCGATTCCTTGTTGCCGGCCCAAGCGGTATGGAAATGATCGGATTCGGGAACTCTTTCGAATCTGCGTCCCAAAGTCATAATCAAATAGAAAGCCGCGTGGCAGCGATTCAGCTCAATCGGATCCTCTTCGCGCAAACGTTCAATCTCCTTTGAAGGAAAGCAAACAAAGTTCAAATCATTAAAAAGAGAATCCTCGCGCTTGAAATCCCCGTATTCGGACAAATGTTCGGCCAATAAATCTAATACCGGTTGGAATTTGGCGGCGATTTTTTCCTGCCTTAAAACAGCCAAACCGCTTTCTTCTATCTGGCGCACCCTTTCGCGGGTGATTTTATAGTCCTGCCCGATAGCCTCCAAAGTGTGCCTTTGGCCGTCTTTCAAGCCAAAACGCCGCGCAATCACTTCTTTGGTGCGCGGATTAGGTATATTTTGCAGCATTTCGCTGATTAAATTGACTGGATTTATCATATTTCAAACGGCCCCTCTCGGCCGTCAAATTATTATTGATAATCCTAATATATCATATCAAAAAAGATATGTCAATATTGACGTCAAGTAAAAATGGTATTTAAGAAAATTTATTGGCCAGCTTTTTCCGGCGCCAATTTTCCCAAGTGACAAGAATCGAGCTCGCCACGAAGATGGAAGAGTAGGTTCCAAAGAATATTCCCATTATCAAAAGCAGGATAAAAGACTTGATGCTTTCCCCTCCCCAGATATAGATTGCGAACAATGCCAATAAAGTGGTAAAAGAAGTATTGATCGAACGCGCCAAAGTTTGATTGACGCTAATATTCACCGTATCTTCAAAATTACTTCCCGCGCCTTTTCGCAAATTTTCTCTGATCCGATCAAAAACCACGATTGTGTCGTGAACCGAAAAACCAAGAATCGTTAAAAGCCCCGTAACAAACAAAAGATCGGCCTGCGCTCCGGCAAAATGGCCCAAGACGGCAAATATGCCGGTTGGGATAAGAATATCGTGAAAAAGAGCCAAAAGAGCGGCAACTCCGTATTTCCAGGAAGTAATAAGCCGCGAAACCTTGCGGAAAGCAAAAGCGATATAAACCAAAATCAAAACCAAAACCAAGCCAACCGCCGAATAAGCTCTGTCTTTAAGCTCTTGGCCGATTACCGGACCCACCGATTCAAAACTTTTTTCTTCAACCGGCGAAAGCGAATTCAATGAAGCCAAAATTTTCTGATGGGTGTCTTCATCAATATCCTTAAAGCGAATCAAAAAACCTTTTTCTCCCGCCGGCTGCGCCGTTGATTCGGTAATTCCGACTGAAGCAAGTTTTTCTTTTATGGCGTCCGCTTGCGGCGTTTCACCCGCAAATTCGATTTCCATCAGAGAGCCGCCAGTAAAATCGATTCCGAAATTAAGCCCCCAAGCCAAAATGGCGATCAAGCTTAAAACAGCCAATGAAATTGAGAATGAATAATAAATTTTTCTTTTGCCGACAATATTGATCATAAATTAGCGATTAGGTTTTAGCGGCTACTCTTTGTTTTTTCCTCCAAACAGCCACATATGTTTTTTCATTCCCTCGCCCACAAAAAGTTTCAAAAGGTTTCGCGTAACGAATATCGCCGAAAACATGCTCACGAGAATTCCGATCGCCAGAGTCAAAGCGAATCCTTTGATAATGCTCGTTCCCAGCCAAAAAAGCACGGCGCAAGTGATGAGAGAAGAAACGTTCGAATCGCGAATCGAGCTCCATGCGCGCTTGAATCCTTCGTCAATGGCTCCGCCCAAAGATTTGCCCCAACGCAATTCTTCTTTCATTCTTTCAAATATCAAAATATTGGCGTCCACCGCCATGCCCACCGAAAGCACGAATCCGGCGATTCCCGCCAAAGTGAGAGTTACGGGAATGAGCTTGAAAATCGCCAGCACGAAAGCCGTGTAGCCAAGCAAAGCGATCACTGCCATAACGCCCGGCAAGCGATACCAAGCGATCATAAAAATCATAACCGCGAGAATCCCGATCAGCCCCGCGAACAAACTTTGATCTAAAGATTTTTCTCCCAAAGAAGCGCCAATGCTTTGCTGATTGACCAAATTTATCGGAACAGGCAAAGCGCCCGCGTTCAACCGAGCAACAAGTTCCCTTGCTTCTTTTAAAGTAAAATCTCCGGAAATTTGGGCTTTGCCTCCCGTAATCGCTTCCTGAACGGTGGGAATGCTGATCGCGAAATTATCCAAATAAATCGCCACCCTTTTTCCAACATTGCGCGAAGTTATTTCTTCAAAAAGCTTGGCTCCCTCGTCATCGAATTCCAAGCCGATTTGGGGATTATTGGTCGTGGGATCAAATTGCAGATTTGACTGTTTCAAGAATTTTCCGGTGAGAGCCGTGGGCTTGAAATAAGGATCTTCTTTGAAATCGGCTTTTTCTTCATCGGATAAAGCATTATAACGATCCGCAATTTCTTTGGTTTCTTCCTGCGCTCTTTCCTCCCTGAAATCCAAAGACGGAGTTTCGCCGATCGTTTGAATCGCGTCATGGACATTGCCGATGCCGGCCAACTCCACAATCAAGCGATGGCGTCCGCCGGCGCTTTCAACCTGCACCAAGGGCTCTGTCACGCCGAAAAGATTCACCCGCCGTTCAATCACGTCGCGCACTCCCGCCATGGCTTGAGAATAATTTTCTTCTTCAATATTGGAAAGGTCGGCTTCATAAGTCAAATGGATTCCGCCCTGCAGATCAAGACCCAATCGGAATGGCCTTTCCCAAAATTGGGGAATATTGGAAATGCTTTTCAGGCCAGGGACTTCATTCTTCAAGGCATTTATAAAATCAACGGAATTATTCCAAACTTTCGGATAAATTAAAAAAACCGCCAAAGCGGCCGCTAAAGAGATGACAAAAACTATCCAGGTGGTCTGCGACATCTTTTTTTGAGTAAATATTGCCGAGAAAAAGTTTTGGAGGGGTTTCATATTATTGTAAGCTTAGCGGGAAAATCCATTTTGGTCAACCACCGAGACTAATCGGCATAATATCTGTAAAAATACGTTTTTCTCTGATAACTCATATTCCAACTGCCATGATCCAATTCTTTGAAAAGATACTTATCAAATCGCGGCAATTTGAAACCGTGGGAAATTATTAACGTTCCCGAAGAACATTCTTTTTTTAATTTGGGCGCCAATTTTTCCAAAACGCCGCTGATTAAAAAAAGATAAATCACCTGCGCCCGCGAAATATCGCAACCGAAAAGATCACCTCTTTGAAATTTTATGTTTTTTATTTTCGCCAACCGCGCCAAAATTACGCCTTTCAAAAGCGCGATTCCGTGAATATCCACGCCCAAACCCTTTATTTTGCGTTCTTGCGCCGCCCGCCTCAAAAAGTATCCATCGCCGCAACCCAGTTCCAAAACAAAAGAACCCTCTTTCAAATCAGCTTCTTCTATAATCCTGCCAATCCTCTTTTTGCCGGTGGGCACATAAGGGCATCCCCCGGCCCGAACGCAAAAATAAAAATTTGCCGCCAAAAAAATAGCCATACTCAAAGCCAGCAATTCAACCATCAAAAAAACGATTATTTTCAATTCTTCCATTTTTGTTTGACGCTTTAACGCCACTCATGTATAATAATCAATTATTGGATACTTTGTCCAATAATCAGTTCTTTCCATATCAAGGCAAAAAATCTCTATCAGAAGGAGAAGCCGGATGGAAGCAACAGCAATAAACCCCGTCCTTGAAGCCATTCAAAAAATTATTGAAAGAATTGAAAGAGCGGAAGAAGGATGGGAAGAGCGGGCGGCGTCCATGATATCTGTCCGTATGCAGTTTCTTGCTCCTAGTTCAAGCAGAGGATATTCAAAGCCTCGCTGGAAATCGTATCGGGAGCAAAAAGAATATGAGACTCTACTCGAAATTGCTTGCAATTTGTTCGAGAATTATCCCAAAAACAAACTCTTCAGGAGCTTAAAAGATTCCATCTTTGAACTCCTCGAAAAGCATTTCGAGAATTCTCTCGCTTCAATGCCAAAAGAAGTGAGAAATTCGGCGGTTGAACATTTCCCTCTTTTTTGTTCTCCTTAATAAAAATAACCTTCGATATGTGGAGCGGAAAAACCCCGCTCCTTTTAATTTTAACTCATCAGTGATTTTTTGAATAATTGAATTGCGAAACTCAACATGCGAAACTCAACTATTGACACAATGAGAAAAAGCATAGTATAATTAAAAATCACGAATACGAATAGTCCTTTTCACACTTAATATTGGAGGTTGCCAATGATAATCATTTTGGCATTTTCATTTAATCTGCGGGGTGAGGAACCCGGGCTAAGCAATGAAGCGATCGCCCGGGAAACAAAAAGATTTATAAGCTAAGATTTTTGGTCTGATTATTCTGAGCCGATTCGCATTCTCTCCCAGTGGGAAGTAAATAAAGCGCTGGAAAGAATTGGAGTTGGATCAGCTTTCGTGGTCCGTTTTCATCGTGTCGCGAAAAAATATCTTGACACGAGAGAGGTTACGGCCCAAATGCATCTTTTCGCAAAAACGAAAAAAATGTTTGGCGCCGACACGCAAGTTTATGCCGCGGCCCACCAGGACCATATGCCACGGGTTCTGCGGACGCTCAAAAAGCTCGGCATCAACGCCAAACCGATGCCGACGATGAAAGAAATTCCTTACGACCATGATGGGGACCAATGGTGGACCCGCGCGCGCTGGCGGTTCCTCCTGCGGGAATGGTTAGTCGTGAGGCTGTTGGAAATCCTCGGCCTCATATAATAGAGGCCAAAATGAACTACCCCCAGCTTAAACGCTGGGGGTATCTTTTTGCTGGCTGACGCCAGCCGGCTAACAAAGTTTTAATTGAGAAAGTTCAATTTGATGGTGTTGCTGGTTTTCAATATATTTTTTCACGGCGATTTCCGTGATGCCAACGGTCGAAACAAAGTATCCCCTGGCCCAGAGGACTCCTTTGGGAAACTTCTTGGTTTTCTTTTTGATCCAGCCAGAAGTTTTTCCCTTGAGAATTTGAATGATGTAGGCAATAGAATATTTGGGAGGAATGCAGATGTGCAGATGGATGTGCTCATCTCCGATGTGCCAAGCATAAATCCTTAGTCCTTTCCAGTTGGCAATCTGTTTGAACATTCTTTTTAATTCTGCTTTAATATAGTTGTCGGCCAAAACCTTACCGCGGAATCGTGGTGTCCACACGATATGATAACTGCAATGGTAAGTGCAGTGGTCGAGTTGATACAGCAGATAGCTTCTGCTCATGTTTAAAATCACCTCCTTTCCCGAGGTGATTTTATTGTACAATAGCTACGCTTTTAAACGCACTCACCAGCTTACGCTGGTGGTTTATCTGGTTAAAAACGCAAAAGGACGGAAAAATTCCGTCCTTTTTAATTATTTTAATTATTTCTGAATGTCCCCTTCAAATTTCCATAAGTGAGTTATTTACGCTATAGCGTAAATAACTCACTTATAAACCAACCCTGTTTTTATTTTTACAGAAAAGTTATTCCAATGAAATGATTTTAATCCCTTTTTCCTTTATTTCTTCTTCGGACCAAAAAGAATCACCTATTTTCAGTTTTCCAATATAGCCCGCTTTCTTTTGGACTTTCCTTCCCGTGTATTTTTTTGTTTTCGGATCCCATTCCTCAAAAATAATCGTGTCGCCTTCTTTGATTTCAAAATCATCAAGGCGGAAATCATATTTTTTTCTTCCCGATTCAATCAGTTCCAAATATCCTGGCCAAATTTTTTTTCTGATTATTGCCATATGATTTGATTTATTCCTCCTTTTCTAAAGAAGGTACCGAATGGCGGAGGATTTCTTTCTCCTTATTTTCCACAACACTTCTTATACTTTTTCCCGCTCCCGCACGGGCACGGATCGTTTCTGCCGACCGAATTATTTCCCGAGCTTGCCTGTGGTGAGTTTGTCGAAGGGCGATTGGCGACGCGCGATTGGCGATTCTCCGGCGGCGTTAGAGTCACTTTGTAAATCATGCTCGTAAATTGCGCCTGAATGGCAGCCAGCAAATCCTGAAAAAGTTTGTGGCCTTCGTTTTTGTATTCAACCAAGGGATCTTTTTGGCCATAGGCGCGCAAGCGAACGGAATCGCGCAAATGCTCCATCTCGTCCAGATGATCCATCCACATCATATCGGTGGTGCGCAAAAAGAGAACTTTTTCGATTTCTCGCATCTGCTCAAAACCGATTTGTTTTTCTTTCATCTCGTAAATATCGGCGGCGAGTTTTTCCAAAAAGCCAACCAGATTTTCGGAAGTTTCAATTTTCCCAACCGCTTCGTCAAAATCAGCCGGAAGAGGCATAATCGCGCCCAATGATTCTTTGAGCTCTTTCGTGTTCCATTCTTCTTTGTATCCCGCGGCATGGAATTGGGCGATTTTTTTGACTTCCCCCAAAATCGCTTCCAAAGTTTTTTCTTTAAGATCTTTTGATTCCAAAATTTCCCGGCGCTTGCGATAAATCGTTTCGCGCTGTTTGTTCATCACATCGTCATATTCCAAAACATGTTTGCGAGTGTCAAAATTGAATCCTTCGATTTTTTCCTGCGCCGATTCGATCGCCTTGGAGATCATTTTGTTTTCAATCGGCTCGTCTTCGGGCATCTTTAAAAATTCCATCATTCCCTTGATGCGATCGGCCGCGAAAATCCTCATCAAATCGTCCTCAAGCGAAACGAAAAACCGCGAAGAACCCGGATCGCCCTGGCGGCCGGCGCGCCCGCGCAACTGGTCGTCAATCCGGCGCGCTTCATGGCGCTCGGTGCCGATGATCGCCAGTCCCCCCAAAGAAACAACCAAGTCGTGTTTTTTTTGCCATTCACTTTTTTCTTGAGAGCTATCCTTTGATAACTCCCCCTCTCCCCCTCTTAAGTTAAGAAGGGGTTGGGGAGAGTTGTGAGATTCAATTCTTCCCCCCAAAATTATATCCACTCCGCGCCCCGCCATATTTGTCGCCACCGTCACCGCGCCCGGCTCCCCGGCTTTGGCGATAATCAAAGCTTCGCGTTCGTGATTTTTGGCGTTTAAAACTTCATGCTTGATTCCGGCTTTGGTTAAAAGTTGGTCCAAAAGTTCGTTTTTATCAATCGAGGCCGTGCCGATCAAAACCGGTTGATTTTTTTTGTACCGTTCTTCCACTTCACGGATCACCGCTTTGAATTTTCCCATCTCGGTGCGAAAAATCAAATCGGATTTATCACCCCTGGAAAGAGGCTTATGGGTGGGAACTTCCACCACTTCAAGATTATAGACTTTGCCGAATTCCTCGGCCGAACTCATGGCGGTTCCGGTCATGCCCGAAAGTTTTTCATACATTCTGAAATAGTTTTGAAAAGTGATTGAGGCCAAAGTCCGCGATTCTTTTTGCACCGTAACGTTTTCTTTGGCTTCCAAAGCCTGATGAAGGCCTTCCGAATATCTTCTGCCGGGCATAAGGCGGCCGGTAAATTCATCAACGATAATGATCTCGCCGTTTTTGACGACATAATGGCGATCTTTTTTAAAAAGCGCCTGCGCCCGCAAAGCTTGCTCCAAGTGATGAACGTATTTTATTCCGCCTTCGGTGTAAATATTCCCCAAACCCAAAATTTTTTCCACTTTTTCAATGCCTTCTTCCGTGAGAGTGGCCGAGCGCAATTTTTCATCAATGTTAAAATCCTCGTTTTCTTTGAGGCGGGGAACAATCCGCGCGAAAGTTTCGTAGAGTTTGCCCGAATCTTCGTCGGGAGCGGAAATAATCAAAGGCGTGCGCGCTTCGTCGATCAAAATGCTATCAACTTCGTCCACAATGGCGAAGTTGTGTTTTCCCCCTTCGCCAAGGCTTCGGAGGACAGGTCTTTGCGCCATCTCGCTGAAATCCGGCACCATATTGTCGCGCAAATAATCAAAGCCGAATTCGTTGTTCGTGCCGTAAGTGATATCGGCGGCATAGGCCTCACGCCGCGAAACCTGTTTGAGATTTTCCATTTCCACCGTTACCTCGTTGAGATCGATTTTTTTGGGTTCGTAAACATAAGATTTTTCGTGCTGGATGCAGCCGGTGCTCAAACCCAAAAAATGATAAATTGATCCCATCCAGTTGGCGTCGCGTTTGGAAAGATAATCGTTCACCGTTACAACGTGCGCGCCTTTGCCTGAAAGCGCGTTGAGATATACCGCCAAAGTCGCCGCCAAAGTTTTTCCTTCGCCGGTTTTCATTTCGGCGATTTTTCCTTCGTGCAAAACCATTCCGCCGATCAACTGAACGTCAAAATGCCGTTGGCCGATCGCGCGCTTGGCCGCCTCGCGGCAAGCCGCGAAGGCTTCGGGCAAAATATCATCCAGAGTTTCTCCTTTGCCCAATCTTTCTTTAAATTGGGCGGTCTTCAATTTCAATTCCTCATCCGAAAAAGACTCGAATTTCGGTTCAAGCTTATTAATCTCTTCAATGACCGTTTTATATTTGGCAACAGACTTTTCATTCGTCCCGCCGAAAATTTTGGTGAATATGGACATCGTTTTTCTCCTCCCTTCTAAAGGGAGGTTGGGCCTTCGAGGCTCTGAGGCCCTCCCGTTCGGGTCTAAGACCCTCGGGGTCGAATGACAGGCTCGAAGAGAGGGATTTTTACCTTTAAAATTAAATGTTTCTCCCCGAATTATACAAAAAATCCCGTCAAAAATCAACCATTTGAGTTCTGTGCTCCAAACCTTGACACAGTTGATTATATATGATATACTTATGTATCAAAGAAAGAAGTTCGTTCCCAACCAAATAAACCCGTTTTCAAGGAGCAAGCCATGGATAATATGACAGCTGAAAGATTTGTTGAAATCCGAAGGAGAAACTCAAAGAATGCGCCCGGGGCAAGGCCAAGCGAATGAATACGACCATCGCCGCTCGGATAAGAAATCTGGTCGAGCTCGACAAGCTCGCTCCATATGTCGGCATTCCGGCCGAGGAACTGGAAGTTTATAAAAAGCTCAAAGACAGAAACGGCCAGATTCTATATCGTCTTGACAACAAGAAAGCACAAGGATACCCCATTGGTATTTCCAGCCAAGCGGATATCGATTGGCTCTTCTCCTTTATACCGAAGAGTCTGCTGGAAGAACATAAGTTCAACCAGCGCCTCAAGAACATCATCGCCTTCGGGATGTTCGCTCGGATCATCGGCTTCCTACCTGAAGATCTTCTCTTTTTCCGGGCCACTGTTTTCGAAGAATTCAGCCACCAGCTTTTCGAGGGAAAACATTGGTCCGTCACCAAATGGCCGGCGTAGTCCCTATTAATCCCAAAGCCCGCAGAAATACCGCGGGCTTTTTTAATTTCCCCGATTGATCCAAAAAAGAAAATCACATATAATTTAATAAACCAATCCAAAAAGGAGCAAATGATGATTGGAACGCTAAAAAAAGTTCTTTCCAAACCTCCCGAAACAGAGCAGGGCCCGGGCGCAATCAAAACGGAAAAAGCTTCTTCCGGAGAAATCGCCGAGATAGAGGCGATGATCTATAACTATCCCGAGGGATTCGCCAACTTTTTGAAGAATAGGCCGGAAAAAAGCTATTTTCTGATGGAAAGATTTTTCGAAAAAAGAGGAGAAACGGTTCTGGCCGTTTTTTCGCGAATTTCCAATTCGAGAAGAAGAAAAGTCTCCGTGATTTTTTTTATCCGGCAAGGAGAAAAAAAGTTCGGAGCCAAAATATCAGCCGCGGGAGAAAACAGCCCTTCTTGCGATGATATTCTCAAAACGATTCCGGAGGATTTCCTTTCCGAAGCGGGAATGAGAATAGCGAAGGATTTCATTTCCAAACCTTCAGCAAAAACAGCCTGCTCCGGTTATTAAAACCGTCCGCCAAAGCCGCGCAAAAAAACGCGGCTTTTTTATTACATCTTGACAAGATAGACCAGATATGATATATTCCAATATCAATCAGATAGTACCTTTTGCATCTAAATAAAACTCATCCAAGGGAGCATTCAATGAAAAAGCTAAGGGAAGGCTTGGAAATGGCCATCATCGACAGGATGATGGCAAGGAAGCCCGAAGGATTCGCCAGCCACAGCCGAAGCCATCGTTCCAGGAATTACTTCCGGTATATCCTCATGGATGATGGCAAAAAAGCTTTCGGGATCTACACCAACATCTCCACCTGGAAAGGTCGTTATGTCTCAATGGAAGTTATGTTCAAAGACGACGGCCAGGAGAAAAATACGGTCATCAAATTTGAGGGAGAGCCGACAATCGAAGAAGTCATCTCCCTTATCCCCGATTCGTTCGCCGAAAACAAAACGGCCATGACGGAATTCATGACTCACTTCTCCGATAACCTCCTCTGGGATAAGTTCTTCCAGCCGGAAGAATAAAACCCGCAGCGATACAAACCCCAAAGAACCGCAAAAAATTGCGGTTCTTTTTTATTTATTTAAAATATAATTTATTTTTGCGCTTTGATGAAAAGATAGGTTCCAAATTCTTCCGCTTCATCTTCTTTGGCTTCTATCTCGCGAATTTGCGAATTAACGCTGCTGAATCCAACTTCATTTAGAATCTCTTTCATTTCATCCAAAGTCCAATCAAAAACTTCGCCATATTTTTCTTCTATGACCTTATCCTCCGAGAAGAGCTCTTTCTCTTCCCCGCTCTCATTAGTATAATTTTCGCAATCTATTATCAAAAGATTTCCGCCTTCGTTTAATCTTTCTTTCGCGTTCTTCAAGAATCCAACCAGTTCTTCTCTGGTTCGAGCGTAAATAGAAAACGAAAGATATATATTATCAAATTTTCTATCGCCAACCAGCTCTCCTGAACCCAGTTTCTCCATATCTTCAATCATATCGGCGGTAATAATGTCGGATTTTCCTTCGTGCTGGCTTTTTTCGTGAAGCATGGCCAGCAGTTCTTCGCCACTCTCTTTTATTCCAAAATCTTCATCTTTGGAAACGGCTTGAGCCAGATCCCTCAACATCTTCTTGTCTTCCTCTTCGATTATTTCAGGATTTCCTTTGTCTTGGATAGAATTGAGCAGTTCTCCGATAAGTTGATTGTTTTTGGCGCTGATATCCAAAGCCGTGACATGAGAAAGTCTGTCAATCAGCGGAAGCATATAATGGCAATGAGTGATGCCGGATCCAAAATTCAAGTTCAAAAGACTGCCGTCTTTGATATTTTCCCTCAAAAATTCAAAGCAAGCTTTATAATCCTCGTCTGTAATGATTTCCTTGCCTTCCTCAACCTCGATTACTCCGGGATAAAATTCTCTTTCTCTTAATATCTCCAGGGGATTGTATTCATTTTCTTCCTCGCGTTTTTCTAAATTCTGCCCGGCTTGGACATTCTCGGGAATGCCTAAATTTGATTCTGGATTCATCATATTTTTTTATTTAAAGTTTATTTTCGCTTTATAAATAGAGCGACATTTATATTATACATCAACAATCCATTTTTGCGCAATTTAAAAAGGCTGTGAATTTCACAGCCTTTTATTCTTTAACAATTGGGTTCGATTACATCGTAATCGTCCCACTTATAACCGCTTTCTTTAAGGAGTCTGGTGACCAAAGCAAGGTTTCTTCCCGCCGCCGCCAGGTTATTTTCGATCCACTCGAACTTGCGTTCCCCCAGGGCAAACATTCCGAGCTTCACGATTTTCTTTTCCAGAAGGGCGGGTTTGAAAGTCTGGCCCCAGGGAATAGTCCAAACTCCCATTTCCCGTAGTTCCGCCGCCATCCAACCGAGCGCGCCGGTTGCGCCGTCTCCTTCTTGCGAAGCGATCAAGGCGCATGGTTTGCCAAGCAGTGGCTCGCGACCATCACTCATTGCGATCTCATAATGATTCTCCTCGAGGGAGATCATCTTATCAATGAGGATTTTCATGATGGCCGAAGGCGCCGCCCAGTGAATCGGTGTGGCAAAAACAAATGCGTCCGCATCGATCATCATTTGGAGAATTTCGTTCGTATCGTCCTCGCAATGAATACACGGAAATGTGCATTCCTTGTCCGGATCAGAGAGACACCCCTCACAAGGTTTCATCGTCTTTTCACAGAGAATGATCTCCTGCGTTTGGGCGCCGAATACCCGGGCATGTTCCAGAACCTTCGCCATCATTTTATAGCTCCGGCTCTTTCTGCCGCGCGGACTTCCCGATATGCCGAGAATTTTTACAGAACCTTGGAATTTTTCAGCCGGCCTGAGAGAGACTTCAATCCGATCCGTTCCCATTGCCCACTTCAACACCTTGCGCGTCAAATTGAACCAAAACGGCTTCATAATAACCTCCCTTACTGGTTTTTGATATGAATAAGAACTATCCTTTTGCCTTTGGTTTGATATCCCTTATTATTACATTTTATCATATTATACATGTTTTGTCAATATTAAGGATCTGAAATAAAAAAAGACCGTTTTAAGGTCTCTTTACTATCCGATGAATTATTTTAAAATATACCCTATCGTCTTATAAATCATCTTGGCGACCAAAAAATCCGGCGCGGGAAGGGTTTTAATGGGAGCGAGCTCCACAAAATCCATGCCGATGATGTTTTTGGTTTTGGCGACTTCGCGCAAAATATCCATCACTTCGTACCAATCCAATCCTCCGGGTTCGGGCGTGCCGGTTGAAGGCATAATCGAAGAATCAAAAGCGTCAACATCAAAGGTTAAATAAACATTTTCCCTAAGAGAACCCATAATTTCGGAAAGCTTCCAATTTTTTTTATCTTTGGCCCAGAAAGTTTTAATGCGATCTTTGTTTGCTTCCCAAAAAACCAACTCATCATTTTCGTTGCTGATGTTCCTGATCCCGACTTGGACTAAATTAACACCCTCATTATCCAAACATCGGCGCATGGCGGCCGCGTGGGAATATTTTTGCCCCAAGTAGCCATCGCGCAAATCGGCGTGGGCGTCAAATTGGAGGATGGAGAAAGAAGCGGCGGAATTCCTTCCCTCCTTTTTAGGGAGGGGTTCGGGGGAGGTAATTTTAGGATTAATTACCCCTCCATGGCCTCCCCTCGACGAGGGGAGGAGGAAATCCGAAAATGTTTCAACTATCATAGGCGTGATGCTATGTTCGCCGCCCAAAACAATCGGGATTTTTTTATCCGCAAGAATTTTTGAGATTATTTTTGAAATCTGTTTCTTGGCGCCGGGAATATTTTTGGCGGGTTTTATTGCGGGCAAAGTGAAAATGCCTGTCTTTTTGTAGATTTCCCGCCAGAGTTCTTCGTCGAAAAGCTCAACCTGGGCGCTGGCTTTGATTATTGCCGCCGGGCCTTTATTCGTTCCTCCGCCATAACTCGTGGTGGCTTCAAAGCCAAAAGGCGCGACAACGAATTTCGCGTTTTTGTAAGATTGATTGATGTCGAGAAAATTCATGAATCCTCACTAATTACGAATTTAAAACCAATTACGAATAGAAATCCGTCAACGGCGCCGAGCGGTTGAAAATCCGCGTTTATCCGCGGCACAGTCCAAAGATCCGCGTCAGATCCGCGATAATTTACGCCTCCGGATTGTCGGCCGTTTTTTCAACATGGCCGGCGTGGTTTGATCCAAAATGAGCTTCCGGATGCAGTTCGCCTTTTTTAACTTTTCCTTTGAGATAGTATTCCCTTAAGGTTTTTCTTTTGAGAACCTTGTCCAAAAGTTCAATCGCTTCATCGCGATGCTCCATCAGTCTGCGAGGTTCCTTCTCCAATTCTTCCTGCATCAAAGCGTGAACGATAAAAGGAAAAGTGGAAGTGACATCGGCAAAAACATATTGGGAATTTTTTAAACACGCCTCCGAAGTCTTTCCCCAAGTGTGAGCTTCGGAGGCCGTGCAGGAAGAAAGCCCGCCGTTTTGAACGTGAGCGTCGGAGATTTGAACATCCATATCGTAGCCACCCGCGTCAATTCCGCAAATTTGCGTCAAATACGGCTCGGGCTGCAAAGAATAATTTTTAGGCACTCCGCCGCCCAAAATTATCACCGATAATTTTTTTGATCTCTTATTTTTGGCGAAATAGTGGAAAGCGCCGAATTCATGGATATCAAGTTCCATATCAATGCCGAATTTGTATTTGGGGCCAAGCTTTCTTTTGAGAAAAGCCAAATTCAAAAATATTGAACCGTCTTGTGGCGCGCCGCAAAATATCGGAATTTTATGCCGATAAGCTTGAACCAGCAAGCTGCGGTTTAAATCGGCCGTGGCGAATCTTCTCCGTCCGTGCTTGGAAAGATGCTCGCCTAAAAGATAATGAAATTGCGTGGTTGTCATCTGATGGGCGAAATCCGACCGGCGGACAAGATCAATAATCAGATTATCCGTCGCCCAAAGATCGTCTTCGGGAAAAGCGGTGTCATAAATTCTCGTCCAACCCGCTTTGCGCAATTTCAAATCGCCTTCATTAGGATTGACCTGAAACCAATCGTCGCTTTCAAGACGCTGCACATCATGATAGATATTGGCGCCGGTAGTGGTTATGACATCCACGATTCCCGATTTAATCAAGGGAATCACGCAGGGCACGACAAAATCAGCCGGCGTCATCGCTCCTGAAATCGCCAAAACAACCGTGTGATCTTTTTCAACCATACGCTTGATTATATTGTAGGCGGTTTTTACTTCGCGCCCGACATAAGCGCCAAACGCCTTTTCAAACAGCTCCGCCGTTGTTTCCGAGCCGGTAATCGGTTCGTTGAGAACGCGGGGCCCAACCAATCTTTTAGTTAAATGCTTCATAAACCAAAAGAAAATCACGGCCCTCCGCCGGGTTTTCTTGAGTTAATTAACTCTTGTTAATTATGGCGAGGTTTCATAACCCTACTGAATTACAGATATATACGGATTATACAGATAAATCAAATCCGTAATATCCGTACCAATCCGTAATTCCGTAGGGTGACACTCACTTTTCGTCTTCGGGCATCACTAAAACCGCCGCCGCCAAAACCGTTGTCCAAAATCCGTCTTTATTGCCCAAAGCCGACTGCGTGACATTGGTGGTTTTGACGATTTTGCCGCCCATTTTGTAAAGCTGTTCCCTTTCGTCCCAAGCTGAATCCGAATTAAATTCGATGCCAAGGATTGAAGCTAGCATTGAAGCCGCCAAATCCTCGGCGTAATCTCCGGCTTTCTGATCATTTTCTCCAAAAGAATGATGCTCGGAAAGATAACCATATTGATCGGCATCCGCCGGAATGGCGCAACCAACGGATGAAGCCATAAGTCTGTTTGGTTCATTGGTGGCATTGCGGCTCATCACGACAAAAAGAATTTGCCCGGGTTTTATGATTTTTAATCCTTCTTCGCGGCTGATTCTTTTGCAACCCGGAGGGTAAATGCTTGAAACCGTCACCAAATTAAACGGAGCGATTCCCGCGTCGCGGAGCGCCAACTCAAAAGACATCAAGTATTCCTTATGAACGCCGACTCCTTTGGTGAAAAACACTTTATTCGGTACCATCTTCTTTATTTTGCGACTTTCTATTGAAACGCGCTAAGGGCGAAAGGCTCAAAGCCTTTTTTATGCTGCGCGCGCCTCGAATAAAAACAGTCTCCCTTTTGGTTTTAAATTTATTTATCTCTCTTTCCAAATCATCGCGGGTTTCTTCAAGCGCCGTGCGGAGATCGGATTGCTCCGATTCCGCCCGAAACATTTTTCCGGCGATGGTTAGATTTATTTCCGCCCGAAAAAGATCTTGAGCGTTTTGATGATGAAGAGTGGTCCGCGAAAGTTCAACTTCGGCAAGCACGGCTTCCGGATCGCTCGCTTGAAAAAATCTTCGCAAAGTCTCCAGCTTTTTTTCAACGAGATTTTTTATCTCTTCGTTCAATTCCAAATCCTTCGCTTTGAAATTTATTTTCATGATTTTTTATAGTTTAAAAAATCTTTTTTAATTATATATTTTATTTTTTCAAATGTAAATAAAATTTTTTAACAATTAAAAAAGCTTATATTTTCATAATAAGCTTTTTGGAAAAGAATGCAATAGAAAATTTCCAAATTACAAATCCCAATTTCTAATGAAATGCCTAATTCTTAAATTTCCAATATTTCCGAATTCTGATCTTAAGCTCAAAATTCGGAATCGTTTGGAAATTGGAAATTGTAATTTGGAAATTATTTTATTACCCTGATTTCTTCTTCAAGTTCAATTCCGAATTTTTCTTTAACTTTTTCTTTGGCCAATTTTATCAGTTCCAAAACATCGCCCGATTTTGCGCCGCCCGCGTTCACAATATAATTGGCGTGCCCTTCCCAAATTCGCGCTCCGCCTATTTTACGGCCTTTAAGCCCGCTCTGATCAATCAAAAATCCCACGCCGATTTTTCCGCCCCTGACTTTTTCATTTAAATCCGGGTGATTCAGCAAAAGCGGGTCATTTTGCCTCACAACATAGTTTTTAAACGCGCAGCCGGCCGAAGGAAAAGGAGCGCCTTGCCGGACGATTTCTTTGGCCTCATTGAGAACCGAATTAATTTCTTCTTTCGATTTTTTGACAAACTCCAGCTCCGCCCCTAAAACAATTTCTTGATTTTTTTTGAATCGGCTTGAGCGATATTCAAATCCGCATTCGCTTTTGGCGATTTCTTTCTCCGATAAGTCGCCGCCGAGCATTGTGACGCTTTCCACGATTTGCGATGTTTCCCGGCCCAAACGGCCGGCATTGCCGCAAATCGCCCCGCCGATCGTGCCGGGAATTCCGAATCCCCATTCGGCTCCGGAGTAACCAAGCTTTGTTGTCTCAAAAACTATTTTGGCCGTCATAACTCCCGAATCGCACTTCACTTTTAGTTTTCCGTCTTCCATTTCGCCAATTTTTAAACCGTTCGATTCGTTTTTTATAACAAGACCACTGAAACCTTTTTCCGAAATTAAAATATTGCTGCCGCCTCCCAAAACAAAATACGACAAATCGTTTTCACGCGCCCATTTTACCGCTTTAATCAATTCTTCTCTTGTTTTGACAACCAAAAAATACTTAGCCGCTCCGCCGATGCGGAAGGTGGCGAAGGAAGAGAGGGGAACGTTTTGTTGAATATCATCAACGGAAAACATCTGTATGAATTAATTTGCTTTATTGATAAATTTTTCTTAATTTCCAAATTACAAATTATAATTTCCAATAAAACGATAAAATTCTTAATGCCTAATTTCTGAATAAAACTCTCTTGGCGGATTCCCCCTCTTAGATAAGAGGGGGTTGGGGGAGTTATATAAATAGTTTCATCCTTAATTGGAAATTGCCATGTCCTTCCGAAGCTCCGAAGGAGCGAAGGAGGAGAATTTGCAATTTGAAAATTATCTCATCACATCCGCTCCCGTTTTATAAAGATCCAGTTCCGCCTTATTCACCGCAAATATCATATTCCAATCTCTTCCGGAATCCGTGAATTGCCGGGTGCTGATATTGAGCCAGTGTTTGCTCATATCTCCGTTCGCTTCATAGACTTTATAATCATTTTCCGCCCGAATCAAGCCGGCGTCTTTATACCAATCACGATCAGCCGTTGAAACTTTGATAATCTTGTTCCAATCCCAATGCGAATACGAAAGCAATATTTGGGGAGACTGGATCCATCTTTTGAAGTTTCCTTTGATCACGTAAACCTTGTAATCTTCCTCGGCCCGAATCAATGAGCCGTCCGGATATGAAGGAATTTTTTGGGAAACGGAAGAAACGGCCGGAGAAGGCGTTAAAACGGGGGCAACGGCCAAAGAACCGGTTTCTCCAAGTTCCATGGAATAAGAAAAATTTTTCAAAGATTCATTGGCGGTAAAATTTTCTTTTTTTCCGTAGCTGAAAGGGATAAGAACGATCGAATCAATTTCACTGCCAAAACCCTTAAAAATTTTCCAAAATTTTCCTTCCGGATCGGTTGAAAAAAACTGAATTTCTTTTTTTCCGTCCGATTTCAAAACCAAAACCGCCGCCTTGAAATTTTCGCCCGTTTGACTTTTAAATTCCAGCTTTAAATCCAAATTTTCGCCGCCGCCTGAAATCCTGTACCAGCGCCCCGACCAATCCTTGGTATTGTCGGAAAAAGAAAAAATTTTGTTTTTGACCGGAAGAAGAAAAGTCGTGAGGTTGGGAATAATTTTAAAATCGGCCAGATTGGAATTAAGATAGCAAAAAATCTTTTGTTCTCCCAGCAGGCAGTCATTGGCGTAATTGGCGACAAGCCAGTTCATAAAAACATCTTCGAATTTTTCTTTGAACCCAAGCTTTTCCAGGGCGTCATTGATGCTGGCAATGCCGGTTTTTTCCGACCTCATGGTTTCCTTCAAAAAAACCTCCCCGTAGCGGCTCATCAGATATTGCATAAAAAGGTTAACCGATCCGTAGTCGCCGATTTTTTCCCGCCATTCGGTTAAAGAATCGGAAGAATTCTGGATAAATTCGCGCGATCTTTTTTCCAAATTGCTCCCCGCCAACGCCTCGTCGTAGCCGCAAAGAGTCGGCGCATATTCCGATCTTGCTTCATTGAGCCAAATATCCTCCACGACTCCGCGAAGTTTTTCTTTTTGATAATAATTTATCAGGTGCTGAAATTCATGGGCCAGAAAATTGTTTATTCTGGCCGTGCCCAAGAAATTGGAATTGAGATAAACCATCTCTCTTTCATTTGACAAAGGAAAAACGCTTTTTGGAAATTCATCGATTGTGTTAAAATAACCGCCGGCGATGTCTTTCATTTTAAAAAGAAGAATGGTGATTCTTCCCTCGTTGTCTATGCCCGGATTCCATTCCGCGCCAAAAACCTTGGTCACGCGGGGATAAATGATTTCGTCAAATTCGCTCAATAATTTCAAAACGGCGGAATTTATTTGATCATTGCCTCCGCTGTTCCACAATTCATCATCCACGTAAAAAAGAGCTTTGTCGCCCGCTTGCCTTAAAGTCGCGCTGATTGAATTTCTTCCGAAATAATCATATTCCGAGTTAATGTTAAAACCTTTTGTTTCTCCGGGAAAAAACGCCTGCGCCGAGCCAGCCAAAGCCGATCCTAAAAAAATAAAACACAAAACAAGGCTTGCCAAGCCAAAAACCCAAAGTCTGCTTCTTTTCCGATTTAATCTTTTCATAACCGCTTATATTTTATCAGATAAAACAATCTTTTAAAATATTGCCAAAAACCAAAAAATTAGTTAGAATTTAAATGATGAGCACATTGCTTGGCAGGATAAAAGTTTTCATATTGGTCGCGGGGGATATCGCGATCCTATATCTGGCGCTCCTGGCAACGCTTGTTTTGCGTTACGGCCAAAACTGCTCTCTTCAATGGCAGGAACATTTTTTTCCCTTTTCCATTATTTACGCTTTCTGGATTCTGGCTTTTTATATCATCGGGCTTTACGAAATCAGCATGGCGCGCAATAATCTTTATTTTTTCATCACTCTGGCCAAGGTTCTGGCCATAGACGCGGGACTGGCGATAATTTTCTTTTATTTTTTTCCTTTTTTCAAGGTTACTCCCAAAACCAATCTTTTCATAAACCTTTTGATTTTCGCCGTTTTATTCGTCGCTTGGCGGCAATTTTTCAACCGTTTTATCAGAAGCCGAGCCCTGCTTAATAATGTTCTGGTCATCGGCCAAAGCCAAGAAGCCAAAGAACTGATCAGATACATCAATGACAGCCCGCAGCTTGGCTATCGAATCAAAAAAATAGTCGAACCCAATGAAGTGGAAATCCTTTATGATCTTACGCACGTGATTGCCCAAGACAGAATACAGGTGATTATCACAAGCGTCAATCCGCACAAAAACAGCGAGCTCGTGCGCAATCTTTATCAATGCATACCGCTTAAAATCACTCTGGCGGATCTTCCCAGTTTCTACGAAAAAATCACGGGCAAAGTTCCGGTTTCCGCGATCGAAGAAGTTTGGTTTCTGGAAAATTTGATGACCGGAAAAAAAATCGTCTTTGAGGCGGTTAAAAGAGTCTTTGACATGATTGCTTCAATCTTGGGCGGAATTATCGCACTGATTCTTTATCCGTTTATAGCGCTGGCCATAAAACTGGACAGCTCCGGTCCCATTTTTTATTCTCAAAAAAGAGTGGGCCAGGACAATAAAATTTTTGAAGTCGTAAAATTTCGCTCAATGATTAAAAACGCGGAAGAAAACGGCGCCCAATGGGCCAAAAAAAACGACGGCCGAATAACCCGAGTGGGAAATTTTTTGCGCAAAACGCGCCTTGATGAACTTCCCCAGCTTTGGAATATCTTAAAAGGCGACATGTCTTTCGTGGGTCCGCGGCCGGAACGCCCGGAGTTTGCTTTCTCCAATGAAATACTTTCCGAAATCCCGTTTTATCAAATCCGCCACACCATCAAACCGGGACTCACCGGCTGGGCGCAGATAAAATATCCTTATGGCTCTTCAATCAAGGATACTCTTCAAAAACTTCAATACGATTTATATTATATAAAAAACCGCTCCTTGTTTTTGGAAGCGGCGATAATTCTCAAGACGGTAAAAACGGTTTTGAGCGGAGGGGGAAGATAGGATTATATCTTATTTCAATATTTAAAAACCTCGCTTGCAAGCGAGGTTTTTTATTTTCTCAACTTTGATTATCTGACCACCGACGGAAAAAATTCCAAGTTTTTTCATCAACAAGAACAAAAGCAACAAAAAAAAGAACAACTCCCAAAATCTTTCCGACGCTTAATGACTCCCCGAAGAAAATTACTCCAGCTGCCATGGTTAACGTCAAATAAATCCCATTCATCGTTAATTTCTTCAGAGCGATATAAGCTTCATTTTTGTAAGCCATCAGATTAAATGACCAGCTTCCGATGAATATAACCCCAATAAGTAATGAAAACAGCCATAAAAATCTCATCGGCTCGGAAAAATTTTTAAGGAGGCCTAAAGAATCCATCGCATAAAGAAAAAAGAAGTTTAGCGTAAATGTAGTTATTCCCGCCCAAAAATTATTGCGAAAGATTTCGATATCCTTTATTCTCTGAGTGATCAACTGGCCAATCGCCATACTTAAAGATACAACGGATGAGAGCCAAATCCATAATGGCATCTTCAGCAATTGTTTTAAAGACGGCCATTGCAGAATGGAATATCCAGCGATTATCGCAACAAATATTCCAAACCATTGCCTCAATTTGAGACAATGGCCAAAAATAAATCTGTCGAACAAAGCTCCGGGAATAATCGAAAGAGAAACAATAAAAGTATTAACCCCTAATTCTCCGTTTATTCCCGGAGAAAAAATAATAATTTTCTATTTTCTCAATTTTTTATAAGACTTTGCGGCGATATCCCAATCTTCCGGCGTATTGATGTCGCAAATGCATTCTTTTTCCAAAATATATGGCAAAATTTTATTGCCGTAAAAAGAAGGTTCTTTCTGATCAAAAATCAGATCGGTTCTAAAAAGATAAATGCAACCGATGCTCCAAAAAGTTTGCGGCCTGTCTTGGCGGCGGGGAATTCTTTGGCGGACCGGCAAGCCGTTATAAAGCTTTAAGAATCCCTCATCCAGAACCATCGCGTTGCAAGGATTAAAACTCTCGGGAATTTCGGCAACGCTCAAAACCGTATCCGCTTTTTTATTCAAAATAAGTTCAACCGCCTCTTTCAAATGCCTGGACTGCGTCAAGGGAACGGTGGGCTGCAAAATCATCACATAATCGGGGTTATAATTTTCATTTTCTTTTAAATAATTTACGGCGTGTTGAATCACGGGCAAAGTGGGAGTTTTGTCTTGAGCGAGTCGGGCCGGACGAATGAACGGGACTTCGGCGCCGCATTTTTTGGCAACTTGAGCGATTTTTTCGTCATCCGTGGAAACGATTATCCGGTCAAACACTCCGGAATTCTTGGCCGCCTCAAAAATATGGGCGAGCAGGGGCTTGCCGCAAAAATTTTTTATGTTTTTGCCGGGAATTCCTTTGGAGCCGCCTCTGGCCGGAATAATTCCCAAAACTTTTTTCTTTTTATTCGTTATTTTGGACATAATCAAGCAATTTTTGAGAAATAAACATATCCGTGGCTTCCCTCGATTCATAGGTCATTCCGCCGATATGCGGAGTGATTATGACATTTTGGCCGTTTTTGGCGCATTCAACCAACGGATCGCTTTCAAACTTTTTACCAAATTTAAGCTCATTTGTCAATACATCAGCCGCGTATCCCCCAATCTTGCCGTTTTTTAAAAATTGGATTAAATCTTCCTCATTTACTATTTTCCCCCTTGAGGTGTTTATTAAAAGCGCCCCGTCTTTCATTTTTTCAAAAGATTCTTTTGAAAAAAGACCTTCCGTTTTTTCGCTCAAATGGACGTGGATTGAAACGGCATCGCTCTCTTTGAGCAAAGTTTCAAAATCAACGCGCCGGCAGCCGGAATCGCTGAAAGATTCCTTTTTAACATAAGGATCGCAAGCGATTGCGCGCATACCGAAAGCCAAACCGTATTTGGCCATCATTTGCCCAAGCCGGCCCAAACCCAAAATTCCCAAAGTTTTGCCTCGCAGATTATGTCCCCTGAATTTTTCGCGATCCCACTCGCCTTTTTTTACCGATTCAAAGCCGGCTGAAACCATTCTGGAAAGATCGATAAGCAATCCAAAAGCCAGTTCGGCCGTTCCCGCGATGGTTTTTAAAAATTCTTCTTCGCCTTTCAAGCTCAAAACTTCGATTCCTTTTTCTTGGGCTGTTTTTAAATCAATATGATCCAAACCCGTGGTGGCTGTGGCAATCACTTTCAGATTCTTGGCTTTCCGCAAAACTTCTTCGTTCAAATTCAAGCCTAATCCCAAAACAGCAGCGTCGTAAGAGACAATTTTTTCCTCAAATTCATCCTGCGCCAAATTCAAATAATCGACTTCTCCCGCTTTTTCAAGAATAGGTTTGGCCGAAAGGCTGAATTCTTTGCCGATTGCGTTTAGAATTTTCATATTTGCTAGCCAATTACGAATTAATTTCGCCCGATCTCTTTTTTGTAAAAAATATGCTTATTTCACAAAGCGCCGGTGATAGCAGCGGCTTGCGCGTTCAATGCCCTGCCAGACAATCCATCTGATAATTTCCCAAGTGTCGGGATCTTTGAGCCTGGGCGCCCTTATCCATCGGGTGGGCAATTTACTCCGGCAAAGAAACCAAAAAAACAGATTGAATGATTTTCGGTAAATTTTATTGGAATAAATTTTCTTGTTCGTCAAAAAATTCACAAAGAAAGGCGGAAGTTCGAAAAAACGGAGCAAAAGGAAAACCCGGCCCAAATAAGTGTCTTTAAAATCCATGGTTGATTCCTGAAGCGCCTGCTCTTTGTCTTTTATAATCCCGCCGTTTATGGCCCGATTGTAAATCGCGGTGCCGGGATAGAAATTGAGAGAATAAAGGGATAAAGAAAAAGGGCGCGGCACGCGGCTGGTGAATCTTATTGATTGAACCAATTCTTCTTCCGATTCATAAGGATTATCGGTGATCATATAATAACAATTCTTGCCGTGGGCCCATTTTCGCAGAATTCTCGCCGCCTTCATAATCACTTCATCGGTTTCGCCGACTCTGGCAAAAACAAACCGGCGCACTCTTTCGCAACCCGATTGTATTCCCATTTTCAGACCGGTGAATCCGGCATCAGTGAGCAATTTTATTTTTTCCTCAAAATCCGGGCTGGTCGCGATCACTCCCGAACAGCTGCAAGGCAAATTGATTTCCTCTTTCCACCGCCGGCAGAATTCTTTGATGAAATCAAGAGGCATCGCGCTGATGCAATCGTCGCGGAAAAAAATCCTTTTTGTGTCCGGATATTTTTTCAAAAAAATTTTGATTTCGCCAAAAACATTATCCAGCCCGCGCGAACGCATTTTTCGCAAACGCAGATCGGTGCTGTTGGTGCAAAAAGTGCAGCAATTGGGGCATCCCCGCGTCATCATCGTGGGATACCACAAACGCATATTCTCCAGATCGCGATCTTCGATCGGCCGAATGCGCAAAGTTTTTTTGTCCAAAACAAATTTGTTTTCCAGAGAATAATCGGGCGGCAGAAAACGATCCAAATTTTCCTCCACCGGCCTTAACGGATTCTTGATTATCCAATCGCCTTTTCTCACCCAAAGATTTTGGATATCATCGTAAGATTTGTTTTCCAGCATTCTCTCCACCAGTTCGCAAAGCGCGTCTTCTCCTTCGCTCAAACAAATCATATCGGCATACCTGACGCATTCTTCCGGATCAGCCGTGGGATGTTTGCCGCCCCAGATTACGGGACAATTTATTTTCTCTTTCAGAGCTTTGGTAATCGCGACGGAATTTTTGAAAGCGCTGGAAAGCAGCGAAATGCCGATAAGATCGCTCCCTCGGCACAAAGAAACCAAATCCTCAATCGCTTCGGGCGGATAGGATTTGTTGAAATCGTAAAAAATATAAAACTGCCCAACCTCGACGTTTCTGTCTTTGAATTTTTTAAGCTGCGCCGCCAAAACGTTGAAGCCGTAGCTGTCGGTGATATCGGCGCTCACAATGAGAGAGATTTTCATTTTTTTAATCTTAAATTATCCGATTTATCTTTTTCTGGCGTTCTTTATAAGCTTTAATTTGTTTAACATTCAGATGAACCGGCCCATAAGCTGATGAACCGCCCCAGATATTATCTTTCACCCATTGGCCGCTCTCAATCCGCCAAACCCGAGGATCCCTGAAAGTATCGGCTATGCGCCAAAATTCTTTCTCGCTCATACCGACATACTCAAGCCAATAATAAAGATCTTTTGAAATCACATGATCATATTTTTTTACCATTGCTACTCCTTGCTCGCGAGTCATATAACCGTCGCGGATATCTTTGGAGGCGTGATCGGAAGCTCGGCCATAGCCGAATTTTATGAATTTCATCAGATCGTGCGCGCCATTTTCGTATCTGTCATCCAAATTGGAAAATTTGCGATAAGTTCTTTCAAACTGTCCTTCTTTAGCCTTCCACCCGTATTTTTTCTGAACCAATTTTACATGATTATTGGGATCCCATCGGAAAAAATTTCCTATATATAATCCCCTCGCGCCAACCTTCAAGATTTCTTCATCGGAAGGATATTTGGCCCAAAGCATATCTTTTTCGGTTAATCTGTCTTTGGGATCATTATTTACCATATCGCTCCATTCATAGCCTCTCACATAATGTTCGTGACGCACCCGCGCGCTAAACTCCACAAAATCGTCCGGATCAAACATTCCCGAAATATCCCACGCGACCTCTCCCCAAATAATAAGCGGAATATTGAATTTAACCGCGGCGATTATCGGATAAGTGACAATGCCGCAATGAGCGTGCCAATTCATATCTCCCATTTTCTTGAAACCAATTCTGTTGAGTTTTTTCAAGACCTCGACGCTTGGACCGAAAACAAGATGATCGGCATCAAATACTTGGCGCATCCTGTCGCGGTTATAATCTCCTTCGGGCAGGTAATTATTGCCATGATAAGTTACAAGCAAGGGTTTCAAGCCAAATTCGGAAACTATCACATGCGCTTGAAAATAACTGTCTTTGCCGCCGCTAACGGGAATAACGCAGTCATAATTGGAAACGCCGCTTTTTTTGGAATTGGCGATAATTTCTTCAAACTTTTTTTTCTTTTTTTCCCATATTTGGGAAGGGGTTGCTTTGAATTTTTCAAAAGTTCGGCAACTTGAACAAACTCCCTCGCTGTCCAATTCAAGATTTACCGAGACTTTTGGATAAACGCACCTTTCGCAATATTTCATATTTTTATTTTTTCTTCGCCACGACCCATAAATGGGAAGATAAATTATTATCTGCCAAAAAATGCTGAAAAGAATTTCCTACGGATTTCCATTTGTCCACCAAGATGTGCCGAATAAAAGGACGATTTAAAAAGATGCCCGGATCGTCCTGTAAAATTTTTTTCCTTACCAGTTCCGCGTCAAGTTTTCCGGGCGTCAGAACCTCAACCACTTCAAATCCGCAACCTTCCAATAGAAGGCTGATTGAACCGGGATGAAAATAATTCAAATGGTTCGGCCCCTTGATATTATTGGAAAGCTCTCCCAGAGTAAGCAAATCAAATCCTCTTATGTTTGGGGTCGTGAGAATAAACAGGGAATTTTTGGACATATTTTTGGACAAAGCGCAAAGAAAGTTTTTTGGCCAAAAAAGATGTTCCAGCAATTCAAAACTGGTCACCACGTCAATTTTTTCCAAATTTACGTTTTCGGCCATTTCTTCAATCACAAAAATACCTTTTTGCCGGCAAACCTGCGCTAATTTTTTTGAAGGCTCTATGGCAATAATTTCTTTAAAAAAATTTAATTTCTTGACTTCTTGGCAGAAAGTGCCGAAACCGGCGCCGATATCCGCCAGAACTCCGTTTTTAATTTTAAATTTTTTGCAAAGACCGATAATCCGTTTCGCTCTCGGATAAAAAATTTGCGATCTTCTTTGTTTTTCGCTGGCCGGAAAAATTTTATCGCTCCAATGGCGGATGCTGCGCGAATTTTTATAAAAATCCGCCAACAATTCGCGGGAAGGCCTTGGATTGATAAATAGAGTGCCGCATTTCAAGCAAACCGCGAAATTGAATCCATCTTTCTTAAACGCGAATTTTTGCTTCTTTGATTCGCAAGCGGGACAGGCTATTTTTTTAAATTCTTTTCGGCGAATCAAAATTTCGGCCACATCTTTTGCGTGCAGTTTGCTATTTTCAGCCATTAGATTGCCGGGTCTGATTTCTTCTTCTTTCATAAGAGGATCCCGAAAATAGGATTGACCGCCAAAAATAATTTTCAGGCCGGCATCAGATCGCAAGGTCTGACATTGCAACCCTCTTCATAAAGATATTTTTTGGCCAAATAAACGCTCTGATCGATATAATGAAAAATATTCGCCGCGGCCACCGCGTCAACCTTCGTTTTTTGGAGCGCTTCGGCAAAATGCGCCCATTCGCCAACGCCCCCGCAGGCAATTACCGGAATTTTTACAGCATCCGAAACGGCAGCCAATAAATCAATATCGTAGCCATTTTTCATGCCATCGCGATCAATCGAATTTAAAAGAATCTCTCCGGCTCCGAGCGATTCAACGGTTTTTGCCCACTCAACCGGATTGTAAAGAGTCTCTTTCGATCCTCCCTGCGACATCACAATATATTTTCCATTAATAATTTTGGCGTCGATCGAAACAACCACGCATTGGGAACCGAATTCTCTGGCCGATTGCTCAATAAATTTTTTGTCTTCCAATGCTTTTGAATTAATGGAAACTTTATCCGCTCCAAGGGACAATAATTTTTCAATATTGTTTAAGTTTCCAATTCGTCCGCCCACCGTCATTGGCATAAAAGTCGCTTTAGAAACATCCGCTATAATTTCTTCAAACGAACAACGATTGGGATAATTTTGATCGTCTCTTCTTATATCATACACTTCTTCCTTGGATATGTTCAAATAAATCAGTTCGTCGGAAACCCATTCGTTTAGCCTTTTTACCGCGTCAACCGGATTCCCCAAATTCCTGTAAAATTTAAATTCCCTGCTTTGCACGAGCCAGCCGTTTTTTAAAAGAAGAACGGGGATGAGGCGTTTCTTTTTCATTTTATATCGAGAAAATTTTTTAAAATAATCCGGCCGGCTTTTTGGCTTTTTTCCGGATGAAATTGAACACCGAAAATATTGTCTCTCGCGACAACGGAAGTAAACTTTTCGCCATAATCCGTTTTGGCCGCCGCGTCATTGGAATTTTTTTCCTTGAAAACATAACTATGGACGAAATAAAAATCCTGATTATCGGAAAGGCCTTCAAATAATTTCGTTTGCCTCGATACTTCAATATTGTTCCAGCCCACGTGCGGCAGGGAAAAATCTCCGCTTTCCATTTTTTCAACCGTTCCCGAAATCCAGCCCAATCCCTTGCATTCGCCAAATTCAAAACCTTTGTCGGCCAATACTTGCATACCCACGCATATTCCCAAAAAAGGTTTGCCTTTTCGCAAAACTTCTTCTTCCAAAACGTCCAAAGGAATAGTTTTTTTGATTTTCTCCATGGCAGAGCCAAAAGCGCCCACGCCCGGCAATATTATATGAGTTGAGGAAATCAAATCGGGCGGCCGATTAGAGACAACCACTCTGTCCATTATTGTCGAGAACATATTAAAAACAGACCCCACGTTCCCCGAACCATAATCTAAAATGCAAAGCTTGTCGCCCATATCAAATTGCTGACTGCTTATTTTTGGCTACCAGCCACATATTGGAAGAAAGATTGTTATTTTGGAGAAAACTTTGAAATTTTGCCCCCATTTCGTCCCACTCGTCAATCAATAAAAGTTTTAAAAACGGCTTGTCCTTTATTTCAAATTCGCCGGAAATTATTTTATTTCTCACGATATCGGCGTCTATTTCGCCCGGAGTAAAACATTCCAAAACTTCAAAACCGCAGCGGCTGAAAAGCTTTGACAGAGAATCCGGATTAAAAAGATTAATATGCTCGTGATCTATGCTTTCCGAATCAAGTCCCAAGGTCAAAATGTCAAAACCATTGTAATTGGGGCAACTGACCGCGATGATGGATTCTTTTGACATTAGCCGTTTGCAGCCCGTTAAAAAATTTTCCGGAGAAAAAAGATGTTCTATAACTTCAAAAGAAGCCACGACATTTGGAGCGAATTTCAAGGTTTTTATATTTTCAATGAAATCTTCTATGGTTTCTATCCCCTTCTGGCGGCATGATTTCGCCGTTGCCGAAGGCTCAATGGCTACGACTCTCTGGAATTCTCCAGTCTTTTTAACCTCGTCGCAGAAAGTTCCGAACCCCGCCCCCGCTTCAACCAAACATTTTTTTGGAATCTTGAATTTATCGCAAATTTCGAGAATTCTTTTTACCCTGGGCTTAACGATTTTTTCTCTTCTCAATTCTTCCGAAGCCGGATAGACTGTTTTGTTCCAATACGCGTAAACCGCGGATTGGGAATAAAAATCGTCCAATATTTCCGGCGTGGCTCTCGGATTCATAAAGACGGTGCCGCAATCGCCGCATGAATCAAAAGTGAAACCGTATTTCTTGAAAGCTTTTTTAAAATTATTCCTTCCGCACGCCGGACAATTGACTTTGACGAACCGATTTTTTTTGCTGAAAAGATATTTTATGTCCCGCGACTTGACCTTTTCCATTCGAGATTTGAATTTCTCGGGCCTGATTTCATTTTCGCTGAAAAACTTTTTTGTCATAAAAATTTCCATCGCTTTTTAGATAATATCTTTTATTTTTTCTTTGTTAATCCGATCCTCGGAAGAATACTTTTCTTGTTTTGAAATCTTCTTGAAACCGGCATAAACCGCTTTTTTTCCTTTCCAGCCGTAAATTTCCATCTGCGGAACGATTATAAACATCTTTTTGCCCTCATGAATCTCGGCGTTTTCCAGATTGGCATCAAGCAAATCTTCGTGTTTTTTTTCTCCGGGTCTCAAACCGATTAATTTGATTTTTATGTTTTCCCGGGGATGATACTTATTTATGAACAATTCCGCCAAATCCAATAATTTTATGGAAGGCATTTTTAAAATAAAAATTTCTCCGCCCTTGGCCAATTTGGTTGCATCCAAAACAAGTTCGCACGCATCCACGGTGGACATTAAAAATCTGGTCATTTCTCCGTCGGTTACATCGATATTTTTATGTTTTTTCACCTGGTTTTGCCAGAGAGGGAAAACCGATCCCCTCGCCCAAGCGACATTGCCGAATCTGACGCAAGAAAATCTGGTGGAAGCCGACCCGACATAATTGTTCGCGTTAATAAAAAGCTTTTCCATCATCAGTTTTGAAGTTCCTAAAATGTTGACGGGATTGGCCGCCTTGTCCGTTGAAATGCCGATCACCCGCCAAACATTATGCCTTAAAGCCGCTTCTATCACATTCTGCGATCCGACGATATTGGTTTTTACCGCCTCAAAGGGGTTATACTCGCAAAAAGGAACATGCTTCAAAGCGGCGGCATGAAAAACGATATCCACACCCTTAAAAGCCAAATCCAATCTTTCCCGATCCCTGATGTCGCCGATGAACATTCTCAAACTATTCGGGTGGCCGTATTTTTCAATCAGATCGTATTGCTTGCTTTCATCCCTGGAAAGCACCCGGATTTGGCGCGGTTCAAGATCCAAGAGGCGTTCCACTATTTTAGACCCGATTGAACCGGTTCCGCCCGTCACAAGAATTATTTTATTTTTGAATATATTCGGAGTCATTTGATTTTTTTTAAAATTCCGGCCAGTTCACCGGAAATGTATTTTATGTCCTTTTCTTTAAGCCCGATGTAAAGAGGCAAAGCCAGGGAATAACGGCTGATTTCTTCCGATACCGGAAAATCGCCGTTTTTAAAACCAAATTTTTCCCGGTAGAATTTAAAAAGATGAATTGAGGGAAGATAAGGCTTTGCGCTTATGCCGCGATTTTTCATTTTTTCGATTACTTCATTCCTGTTCGTCTTTTTGTTTTTTATTTTGACTGCGTAAACAAACCAAGTATGCGTATTGCCTTCGACGGCAACCGGCAACCGCAACAGATCATTGTGTCCGAAAAGATGTTTTTCATAGAGCTTGGCGACTTTCCGGCGCTCCTCGATCAGCCAATCAATCTTTTGAAGCTGAATCAATCCCAATGCCGCGCTCATTTCATCCATCCGGTAATTATATCCCAAAAGTCGGTGGTCAAGCCATTGCATATTTTCCGACCGTCCCTGGTTCCGCAAACTGCAAGCCATTTTATAAATTTTTTCCTGATCCGTCACAAGCATTCCTCCTTCGCCCGTCGTCATCTGCTTGTTGGGATAAAAAGCGAAAACGGCCGATTCCCCGAATGTTCCGGCTTTCTTTCCTTTATACTCGGCTAAAATAGATTCGCAAGCGTCTTCAATTATTTTCAAATCGTATTTTTTCGCCAAAGCTCTGATCGGATCCATATCGGCGGTTTGCCCGAAAATATGCGCGACTAAAATCGCCTTGGTTTTTTTGGTGATTTTTTCTTCTATCTTTTCGGGATCAATGTTGCAAGTGGCCGGATCAATATCAACAAAAACCGGTCTGGCTCCAACATATAAAATACAATTAGCTGAAGCGATAAAAGAAAAGGGGGAAGTAATTATCTCATCGCCCTCTCTGACGCCCGCCGCGATCATTGCCAAATGCAAGCCCGCCGTGCCGCTGGAAACGGCGCAAGCGAATTTCACGCCGATTTTTTTTGCGAAACTTTCCTCAAATTTTTTATAATACGGCCCCAGGCTCAAAGAGCCGCTTTTTAAAACTTCGATAACCGCTTTGATTTCTTTTTCGCCAATATGAGGTTTGGCGATCGAATACGTTTTCATAAAAGTTTGTATAATTTTTTGGCCAGTTCTAAATCTTCGAAACTGTCTATGTCCGCTCCCCGCTCAAAAGGTATCTCGTATTTCAAGATATTTTTTCCATAGTATTTTCTTTCTTTTTTAAAATTTTCCACCCTGACCCAGCGGACTGCTCCCGACGGGCAATAAATATTCTTGGGTAATTTTTTGGAATCAATCAAATATTTTTTGCCAAAAAACATTTTAATGTTTTCTTTTTTCTCCCGCATGGCCCAAAAAGGATAAAGCCAATAATAATCAATAACACTCATAAGAAAATCGCCTTTTTTCTCCAATAAAATTTTATACGACTTTTTGACGTCTTCCGCGTTGCGCAAAGGACAGCTGGGCATCAGCATGCAAAGATAATCAAAATCTTTTCCAACCGATTCGAGCAGATGCAAAGTGGCGTCTTCGAGCGACGCGCGATCCCCGGAAATTTCATCCGGGCGCTTGAGTTTTTGAACTTGAGAATAATTGTCGGCCACGTCCAAAATTTCATCCAAATCCGAACTGATATAAATATGCTTGCCGAAAAGCTTGGAATTGACAGCCGCCTCAATGGTGTGGGCGATAAGCGGCTTGCCGTGAAAATCAATAATATTCTTCTTGGGAATTCTTTTTGATCCGCCCCGGGCGGGAATAATGCAAATATTTTTCATGGGTTTTTTATTTATCGTTCATGAAAGTTTCTTGATTTTCATTTCCAGTCTATTATAAACTAAAAGATTTTTCTCAATATTTTTCGTTATTACGCTCCCCATGCCGATAAAGCTGTTTTCGCCTATTTTAATGTGGTCGCGAATCGCACTGTTAAGGCCGACAAAAACGCCGGCGGCGATTTTGACTCCGCCGCCGGTAATCACTCCCGGGGCCAGATGGCAAAAATCACCTATAATATTATGGTGATCCACATTGCAACCATTATTTATGATTGTTCCGGAGCCGATTCTGGAGCCAATATTAATATACGCGTTCGCGCCCGCAAAAACACTTTCTCCCAAAACAACGTCTTTTTCAATAAAAGCTTTGGGATGAATTAAATTAATAAAACGGCAATTGCCTTTATTTAAAATCTTAAAGAATTTTTCGCGAATCGAATTATCGCCAATAGCCAAATGAAAAAAATATTTGGCGTATTTAGGCCAGTCAAAAACCTTTCCGATTACTTCTTTGTCCGCCATTTTATTATCGTCCAAAAAACCGGCAAACTCGAGGTTTTTCTGATAACGAAGAATGTTAAGAGCGATTTTTCCATGTTCGCTTGCTCCAATTATTATTATTTTTTTACGTTTTAGGCTTGGCATAGTTTTTTCTCAAGATATCCGGCCGATTCAAGAGATTTTTCAAAATATTCCCGATCGGAAGCTCCGCGAGGCCAGATTTCCATGACAAGATTAGCCGAATCTTCCTGGGTTAATCTTGGCAAATATTCGCCGATCAAACCGTAATCCAATTTATCATCTGGCTCTCCCAAACAAAGATGCTCGCCTTCAAGCGGCAAAAAAGTTTTCTCATCGAACCAATATTTTTCGGGATTCGTGCCGTTGATATGAAAATTAATTATGGGAATTTTCGTCTCTGAATATCTTTTTAGAGATTCCCCGACTATCCGATCTGCCTCGTTCAGTTTCTCTTTGGTATAGCTCAACCAAGACTTTTTGACAAGCTCTTTTTCCGAATCGCCCATCAAATCGAATTCTTTATAAAATTCCGGCAGTTCTTTGATAAATCCCGCAAAAAACGACGTTATCCAGATATGCTCGAAGTCAAGTGTCATTAAAAGCGGAGATTTCATAAAACTCGTCAATAACTTAAAATTTTCCGGCAAAGCGAGCAAAGCTCTTTTTGCCCCGATTAAATTAAAAAATAAAACATCGGTTTCCAGACTGATTCTTATTTTGCCGGAAATTTTATTAAGTTTATCCAGCCGCCCAGCCAGCAATTTCATGCATTCGTCTCTATTTTGCGACGATTCGTCAAAATTATTGCCGTGAATAACTATGATCCCTTTGTAGCCGCATGACTTAAGAACAGCCAGCATTTTTTCCATTGTCTGAAAAGACCAACAACCAATTTCTCCTTCTTGGCACAAGTTAAATCCCCGGCCGGGCTGATGCGCCGAAACAATATTGAGAGCTTTCAACATCTCCGGCAAAAAAACAAAATCGTCTTCCGAGGCCAAATAAATTTCGTAACCCGAAAGACTGCCGTCCCGAAACAGCTTATAATTATCTTTGTTCACTTTCCCAATCGCGTCGATTTGCATGCTAAATTAAATCGCCAAATTTCAAAATTGTGTTTTTTTCTAAATTTCTTTTGGCTTTTTTGCCGATTACCTTCTCAATTTGTGAAGCAGGAATGCCTGTTCCCGGTCTTTTTATTCCAAGCTTGGCCGCCGTAATTATAGAACCCCCTGCAATCTCTTCGTTGGCCACCAAGCTTCGGCGAAAAATTTTCCTCATCTCGCTTTCGCGTTTTCCGGGCAAAATGTTTTTCTCGGCTCGGTTAATCGCCTTTTCCAGAAATCTGATTTGTTCAATCATTTTCTTAAATTCCGCGGGATCGGCGGAACTTGGCTGATCGGGACCGGGCATATTTTTATCCAAGGTAAAATGCTTTTCGATTATATTCGCTCCCAGCGCGACAGCCGCCGCGGGCGCCAAAATATCCAGGGTGTGATCCGAATAGCCAATAACGTATTTTGGAAAAATTTTTTCCAACAATTGAATTCTCTGCAAATTCAATTCTTGGGCCTCGGGCGGATACAAAGAAACGCAATGCAAAATGCCTATTTTTTTTGACCCTTTTTCCAAAATTTTAACCGCCTCTTTTATTTCTTTAATATCGCCCATGCCCGTGGAAATAATCACCGGCTTTCTGGTTTTAGCGACTTCTTTAAGCAAAAAATGATTATTCAGATCGCAAGAAGCGATTTTATAAAGCGGCATTCCTGCTTTTTTCATAATATTAAGCGATTGCTTTCCGAAAACCGAAGCGAAAAAAATTATTCCTTCTTTCTTGGCAAAATCAGCCAGCTTTTTATAATCATTCTCGGAAAGTTCCCAGCTTTTTATCATCTCGAAAAAGCTTTGCTTCCCTTTTATATGTTCGGCCTTGCCCGCTTCTTCGATAATCAACTCTTCGGCTTTCAATGACTGAAACTTTATGGCATCAGCGCCGCATTTTTTGGCGGCCAAAACCATTTTCTCGGCGGTTTCCAAATCACCGTTATGGTTGATTCCCGCCTCGGCGATAATAAAAACAGAATTTTTTTTAAACATGATTTTTAAATAAATGATTATGAATCGCTTCGGAAATATTTTTTATGTTCGCGTCTTCGGAAAGACGAATTTCCTTGGAATCTCCGCAGTTCAAATTGGCTTTTATCGCGCTTCCGTTAAGAGCGGATAAAAAATTCAGCACCTTTTGCTTGTCAGGCGCGAATCCTTTAACAATGGCCAAAATCGCTTCTTGGCATTCTTTAAAGTTTGAAACGCGGAAAACGCCGTCGCAAAATTGATAAACCGGATAACCAAACGCCAAAACCGGTTTCTCTCTAAAAAGAGCTTCCCAGCCGGCGCTGCCGGTGATGGTGGCTACCGCCTGCGATTTTAAAATCAATTCATTGCTCGAAAAATTCATAGGCGCCAGATTGACATTCTTGAGGTTTGTCAAAAATTTGTAATAATTTGGGAATCTGGCGTATCCCCCGGCCGTTCTAACCAGCTGAAATTTGTGCTCCTTAACATAAATCAGCCAATCCTCGGGCAGCGCTTTTGCCAACATTTCAACGACGAGCAATTGATCGGCGAAAATTCCGCCCAAGGGAGACGTGGTGCATTCAGGTTGGACGTGCAATGGAAAATAGATGAATTTTTTATTCAAATCGGGTTTTAATTGCAGCCGCGAATATTCTTCTTCCATTTTTTTTACCGATATTCTTCTTTTTAGAATATTAAGAAAGACAAACAATTTTTCTTCGAGATTTTTATTTTTTATGGCCCGTAAAATAGATCTAATTTTAACGGAAGGAACTACGCGTCTTTTATTCTTTAAAGCCTTTTCCCATCCTGTCGGGATATTAAGAGGATAATAAATTTTTTCTTTATCCGACATAAGAGAATAATAATTTCGCAATTTTTCATCCAGATCGGCCAAATTCACGTCTTTTTTCATTTCCGCCAAATATTTTTTTAACGGAAGAAACCCTTTTTTAAAATCATCCATCAGAACAATCCTGTCGGGAATTCTGGTCAAATCAAACATTAAAGTTTTAACGCCGAAATTTTTGGCCAAGCAGTATAAAACATAATCATAGCCCATATGGGGAATCGTTGAAAAAACAATCGCTTCGGGTTGAAATTTTTTCAAAATGCCGTTCCAATATTTTAAATAGCCGTAATATATTCTTTTTCGCTGATCAACACCCAAAGAAGAAGAAAAATGCATTCGATTCATCATGGTAAGGGCATGGGATTCGCATTCGTACATTTGGCCCGCCAATTCTTCGCCAAGAGGCTCAAAATCAAAAACATTAAAATCGCGGGCCGGAATCCCCTTGATGGCGTCTTCCGAAAAATGGATAACCGCTTCGGGAAACTTGGTTCTGTCAACTTTTTCGGGAAAACGGCAAGTCCAATAAGCGATTTCAAAATCCGGTTCTTTGGCCAATTGTTCGGCAACGCCCCGGAAAATATCATTGGAAAAACCGATTAAAAAAATTTTCATGTTTCTTCTCTCCTGTTAATTACGAATAACTCCGGGGATGAGGCGAATTTCAACTCCGATCAAAAAAAGTTTTCTGAATTGGAGGATTTGTCTCGGCCAAAATTTGAGCGATTTGTTCGCCGGCTTTCCCCGAACCAAATATTAGACTTGAAGCAAAGCGTCCGTGGGCGATCTGATCTTTCACGGCTCTCTCTATTTCTTGGGCTTTGCAACCGGCTTCTTTTATATTTTCTCCTCGCTCCCTTTTTTGCTGGCGCGATCCGACAATAACCGCCGGCGCGCCAAAAAAAGCGCCTTCCCTGATAAAGCTCGACGAATTGCCCAGGGCGCAGGAAGCGCCCGCCAAAAAACGATAAAAATCATCCGGGGGCAAAGTTTTGTAAAAATGAACGAAGGGCAAGTTTTTGGAAAGAAATTTTTTCACCATTAAACCGACTTCTTTGGAACCGCCGTCAATATTGGATCCCAAAAAAATAGCGGGCATCGCCATATTTTCAACCGCTTTCAAAATATTTTCGGTCAAAGCAATATTTTTTTGCGAACTTTCCGTAGCCACCGGATGGAAAACCACCAAAAGATAGGGGTCTTTGATTTGAAAACCCGGCGGCAAAATTTTGGGAAGCGCGTCCAAATCGAGATTTTTGACTATATCGATTGAGGGCGAACCGACCGCGAAAACGGTTTGGGGGTTTTCACCCATTTGAATGACGCGGTTGCGGCTGGCTTGGGTTGAAGTGAAATGGATTTGAGCGAGTTTCGTAATGGCGTGCCTGACGCTTTCGTCAATCGTTCCGCTCACGTCACCGGCTCCGCCAACGCCACCGCCATCATTTCAAATCTGTCGGCATTCACGAAAACCGCATCGGGCTTCAGCCTGTTAAATTCATCGGCCAGTTTTATTAGTCCGAAACCGACCGATTTGGCCATGGAAACGGATGATCCGCCGTCTATGAAAAAAGGGACGCGGCTGTAAATGGGAAACCCGTCGTCAAGAATGCTTTTTATCAAAAAATCTTTATTGATTAAAAATCGGGGATTCAATTTTCCCGCCCAAGAGAGAAAACGAGCTTTTAAATACCAACGCAAAGCCTGCCCTTTCAAAGCCGGCCGGCTGTGTTTGAGATTTAAAAAAAAACTGCTATAAGCCAGCGGAGAAGCGACCAGAATCATCAGCTCGAGTTTTGGATGGTCGTTGACAGCTTTCAAAACCGACCTTAAACGCCCGTAGTGGGCGCGGTTTAAAATGGGAATCAATATTTTTTTTCTTTTTGGCTGTTCCATAATATTAAAAAATAACATCCCGAGAAATCGGATCGTATTTTTTTATGTCTCTTTTCAATTTTTTACCCAAAACTTTTTCGTAATCTTCGGAAGGCAGCCCGTCTTGGGCGTCTTCTTGGGGCCTCATCGCGTAGATATCGTTTTTTTCCAAAATTTCCCCTTCTTTCAAATCGCGGCTGGCGCGCAAAATTTTGCGGAAAATCGGCCTGAAAACGACTTCTTCGTCTTGTAGAAGCTTATCCGTTGAGCCCAAGTTTGTCAATTTGGAAGCCTGCGTTTTGCGCGCGGCCTTGACCATTTGTTCAAATTCATCCGGAGTCATGGAAACTTTGTGATCCGCTCCCCACAGATCGCGGCTCAATGAAAAATGCTTTTCTATTATAACCGCTCCCAGCTCCACGGCCGCCAAAACCGTTTCAAAGCCGATTGAGTGATCCGAAAAACCGATCGGCGCTTTGTAGCGATTTTTAAAGAATTCTATAGTCTTAAGATTGAGCTCGTCGGGCGGACAAGGATAACGCGAAACGCAATGCAAAAGCGCGATTTTGGATTCCCTTTTTTTCAAAAATTCCACCGCCCGATCGACTTCTTCCAAAGTGCTCATCCCCGAAGAAAGAATTATCGGTTTTTTCGTTTGCGCCAAATAATCAAGCATCACAAAATCAAGAATATCGCCCGAACCGACTTTCCAAAGCGGCACATTGATTTCTTCCAATTTTACGGCCGCTCCCCGGCTCATGGGAGTGGAAAAAAATATTATGCCCAATTCATCCGCGAAAGCTTTTAACTCTTTCCAAAAATCAATCGTTGCCGCCCGATCATTGCGTTTTATCCAATTATACCGATCGCTGCCTAAAAAATGGGGCGAAGTTATATTCGTTTCAAATTGCTCATCATCCAAATTGTGGGTTTGGAATTTCACCGCGTCGGCTCCGGCTTCATAGGCCAGCCTGATCAATTCTTTGGCATTGGCCAAATATTCCTCGGACGTTTTTTCTTCCCGGGTTTGGATGAAATTTTTGCCCGCTTCGGCGATGATAAAAACGCGATTGCCGCTGAAATTAAAATCCATTTTTGATCCGGCCATAAATTTTTTTTAAAAATTTTGTTTTATTGGCGTAAAGCGGGTAATAAAATATCTTGAGCGCCAAAGGAGAAAGCCAAAAACGCGATGACCGACAGTTTTTTCCGCCCGTTACGTTCAAAACGGATTCTTTTTCTTTTTTCTTTCTGGCGATAAGCCTTATGTGGTGGCAAGAAATTCCTTTTTCTTTCTGGAGCCGCAATTCTTTGGCGCTTTTCCATTCATCAACGTCAAAATAAATTATTTCGAATCCGGCCGATTCCGTAAAAAGTTTGAGAGTTTCGGGAACAAACATAAAAGGATGGTCAACTTGCGCGGCCCGCCAAACGGAACCGGCTCGGCGGCATTGGCCGCGGAAATTTTTTACCGCCAAAACCAAACAACCCTCCGGCTCGAGATTTTCAAAGCACCAATCGAAAAACTTTTTGGGATCAAGCAAATGATTCAAGCTCTGGATACAAAAAATCGCCGCGAACCGGCGCGATTTTTTGGCGTTGAAATTTTCAAAAAGCGTCGTCTCGGTTTTCACGCCTTTTTGATTGGCAAAATCGGATTCTTCAATGGACGGCTCGATTCCAAAAACATCGATTTCGGGCAAAACATCTTTAAGCCCCCGCAAAATTCCGGCCACCACATATCCGATAATCATCTCCAAATACGAAAGCGGCGCGGTCAGAATTTCTTCAATGTGTTTGACAAAGCGCTGGAAGTAAAGCGAAGAGGAAGTTTGCCCGAAAGCGGACTGCATCACGTTCAGCATCAAAAGTCCCGGAACGACGAAATCGATATACGAGACGCCGCTAATTATTCCGATTCTTCTCCCAACAATCTGGCCAAAAATCAAAATGTATAATAATGCCGAAATCCACGGCGCAACCAGCGTCTGTATCCAGACGCGCTTGACGCGCAAGAGTTCTTGCAAAATAAATGTCTCGAACCCAATCCAGTTCATAAATTATTTTTTGCTCCGACTTGCGCCAAATAATGGTCCTCAATGCTTTTGCCGTCTTTGATGAGTTCTGCCTTGGATTCGAGCGAAACGATTTGGCCGTTGAAAATTATTCCTATCCTATCGCATAATCTCTGGGCTTCCTCAAAATAATGCGTCGTCAAAAAAATATTTTTT